>LBWB01000001.1 GCA_000993405.1 Candidatus Woesebacteria bacterium GW2011_GWB1_39_12
CCAAAGAAAGCTTTCTGATAATACCGACAAACCCGGAGAAATAATTGAATTTGCACCTGATCTTATTCTTTCCTGGCCACCTTATCTTTCCGACAAAAATATTACTTGGAAAGAAGTAGCTCCTTAATCGTAGTATAATCTAGCGAGTATGAGCGGACATTCTCACTATGCAACAATAAAAAGGCAAAAAGAGACCAAAGATGCTGCAAAAGGTAGAGTTTTTTCAAAACTTGCTCGTGCCATTCAGATTGCAGTAAAGAGTGGGGGAGGGTCAGACCCCGATTCAAACTATAAACTTCGGATGACGATTGATACCGCAAGGAGTTTCAATATGCCCAAAGATAATATTGAAAGAGCTATACGTGCTGCGGAGACTAAACTGGGGGATTTAGAAGAAGTTACTTATGAGGGTTATGGTCCGGGAGGCATCGCAATAATTCTTGAAGCGGTTACAGATAATAGAAATAGAACCGGACAGGAAATTAAAAACATTTTTGACAGGGGAGGAGGGAGCTTGGCCGGTCCCGGTTCGGTCTCTTTTAATTTCGAGTCAAAAGGGCTGATTCTTGTCGAAAAGAAGGATAACTTTGAGGAAGCGATGTTACCACTGATTGACTTGGGAGTAGAGGATATTAACGAGACAGACGATGCAATTGAGGTTTATACCGATCCAACAAAACTCGGAGTGATTCGGGATAATTTAGGTTCTCTGGAATTTAAAGTAAAAACGGTTGAGATTATGAATAAACCTAAAAATTTCCAGCTTATTGAAGACGCGGACCTAGCAAAAAAGATACTATCTTTCCTTGATAATTTAGAAGCTCATGAGGACGTTCAAAAAGTATCTACCAATCTTGATATTCCTCAGGTCGTACTTGAGAAGATTGGGTCTTAATTTCTCTCATGTCCAAACGCAAACGCTTTATCGTAACCTCAATTATTCTTTCTCTTGGCTTTGTCGGTATACAATTTTTGCCTAGTCAATACAGGTTTGTAAGTATCGGTTTCCTTGGGACACTAACACTGATTCTCTTTTTCTGGTCATTAAGAGAGGGCTTGGGGTTAAATATGACGCTTGTCACATTAACCCTGCCAATAATTTTTACTCTCGGGGTTGGCTTCTTTTGGTTCCTACTTCCCGCAAATGCTCTTGCGAGAATTCCAATAGTAGTATTTTATGGATTTGGGATTTATGCTTTGTGTTTGACGACAAATATTTATACTGTTTCTGCAATCAGAACCATCGCGTTATTACGGGCCGCAAGGGGAGTTGGTTTTATACTCACATTATTATCTTTTTTCCTTATTTTTGACACAATCTTGTCTTTAAAATGGCCGATTTATTTTTATGCTCTGATTTCTGTTTTAACTTCTTTTCCGCTTTTCTTTCATGGGTTTTGGACTATTGAGCTTAGCAAAAGTTTTTCTATAAGGACCGGAAGATTTTCTTTAGTCGCGAGCGTTATAATGGGGGAGATTGCAATAGCACTTTTTTTCTGGCCTACATCGATTGTTGTTGGGTCACTTTTCCTAACTGTTACCGCTTATATTCTTTTAGGTTTGGGTCAGGCTGAACTAGAAGGAAGGCTTTTTTCTCAAACCGTTAGGGAATATCTTTTGATAGGACTAGCCGTATTTATAGGTATGTTTTTTGTAACTCGTTGGGGTGGCTAACTTAAGCAAACTTTATTTTGAGAGGAAAATCTGAAAAAAATTTTTAAGATAGCCATTTGACAGGGGAGAAGGGGGAGTTTAAAACCCTTAATTGTTATAGGACATAAACTTTTAGGGTCGTGTTTTCACAAATATTATAGGTTTTTTCACGAAGCGGTACATCAAACGCC
This sequence comes from Candidatus Woesebacteria bacterium GW2011_GWB1_39_12, assembly GCA_000993405.1. Taxonomy (GTDB): domain Bacteria; phylum Patescibacteriota; class Microgenomatia; order UBA8517; family UBA8517; genus GWB1-39-12. Next base: position 1,845 of record LBWB01000001.1, read on the forward strand.
TGGTGAAGAATACCCGAAGTCTCTTTCTTGATGTAGAATGATATAGTCACTAGCTTCAGAAGTTGTGTTCCTTACACCTTGATCCTTCGATTGCTAGCCTGGTAAATATTTTGCATAGGTTTATATTAAGTCTTGTGGATAAGTTAAAGAGCTCTAGGAGGAGTCAACAATAACGAGTAAATATCCCTTTCAGGGAGAATACGGTTGTTAGAATGCACTAGAAACAGACAAGTATATAAATATTAGTCCTCTAAAAGGCAGGTATTAAAAGATAGGCCGTACGTAGAGAACCCCACTATTATATAGTCGCACAATGATACTTTTGCGACGTAACTAAGATGGTGATCGGAGTGGAGCGTTTCAAGCTCTTTCTTCTATCTTCTCTTATAATTTATTGTTGAGTTTGTTATTTTTTAACTATTTTATATTCCCCAAAAATTTGTACCACAAAATTATCAAACCGAAACATTAGCGAAGTACATAATATGGAGTTTTATAGGAAATTACCCCTCTCCCCCATAAAGCAATTATTACTTATAACTTATAACTTTTTTTTGCGGATAAAATGCGATAATGGCTTATAATCGGACTAAACAAAATATAAAGAGACGATAACTTATACATCTTTTTAATTACACAAGCCTTAGAATTGATTTGGTGAAGAATGTCATTGCGAACGAAGTGAAGCAATCTTTATAATTAGTTATGTATATTAAAAGTTATTATGTTTATTTAATGACTAATAAAACAAATAATGTCATTTATACTGGTGTTACAAACAATTTAATTAGAAGAGTTAACGAACATAAACATAATAGAACCTCTAGTTTTACTTGGAAATATAATGTCAGAAAGTTAGTTTATTTTGAAGTATTTAACAACATAGCGTTAGCAATTAAGAGAGAAAAACAGATAAAAGCTGGCTCTAGAATGCGGAAGGTTAACCTAATAAAAGGTGTGAATCCACACTTCGAAGATTTATATACAAAGATAAGATGAAATATCTATGAGATTGCTTCGCAAGCTCGCAATGACATCTGTCGCACAATGTTGACACTTCACTCCGCTCGGTGTAAACTGATATACATCTTGACTTTTACAAATAGTATATCATCTTGAGCGAGAGAAGCGAGTCGAAAGATCTCTCTTCCTCGAGTAATTAAAATCCTTTTTCTAATCATGCCCAATCTGCCTGAAAATTCTTCAGAGCTTGCTCATAAGATTAATGATTTTCTTGAATATCTTGAAGTCGAGAAAGGCTCCTCTCCCCTAACCATAAGAAATTACAAACATTATTTAAATCGATTTATCGATTGGTTAACAAAAGAAGGAATCAGGCTTAACTTAAATGATATTAATCCCGAGGTTGTCAGGCAATATAGGGTCTATCTCTCAAGACTTACAGACGGTAAAGAAGGAACTTTATCAAGAAAAACTCAGGGTTATCACGTTATAGCGCTTCGTTCCCTCTTACGCTGGCTTATAAAAAACGACTTTAAAGTCATGTCGCCTGATAAAATTGATCTCCCCAAAATACCCGAGCGTACTGTAAAATTTTTGGCAGGAGATCAGGTGGATAGGCTTCTTAACTCCCCTTCCCAATCAACGATTCAGGGAAAACGTGATAAAGCTATTTTAGAAGTATTATTTTCGACAGGGCTTCGCGTGTCGGAACTTACCAAACTTGATCGCGACAAAGTTGATTTTGAGAGACGTGAATTCGGAATCATCGGAAAAGGGGGAAAAGCAAGAGTCGTATTTTTATCAAGTAGAGCCTGCGATTGGCTTGATAAGTATCTCAAGTTCCGCGATGATAGGTTTAAGCCTCTTTTTATTCATCACAAGGGTAAGCCGGCGCCTACGACTTCTGACGAAAAAATGCGCCTTACTCCCCGTTCGGTTCAGAGAATGATAAAAAAGTACGGCGAGAAAATGAAACTGCCGGTTGACGTCACTCCCCACGTTCTTAGGCATTCATTCGCAACGGACCTTTTGATGGCAGGGGCAGACTTAAGAAGCGTTCAGGAAATGCTCGGTCACAAAAATGTTTCCACCACTCAAATTTATACGCACGTTACTCATAAACACTTGAAAGAAGTACATGAATCTTTTCATGGAAGGGGCAGATAGAATAAAATTAAACAACTTGGCTATGGTAAAATTGTTTCGATGAAAACGATAATATTGCCTGGATATTCACTACATAACAAAGAGTGGGCGGAGGAAGTAGCCGAAGATCTAACAGCCAAAGGACTACAGACAACAGTTCATTACTGGAGACACTGGAGAGATGAAAGTTTAAGTCTAAGTCTAAGATTTGAGTTGGAAAAAATTACTGAAGAAATCGGAAAGGAAAAGATAAACCCCCACAACCAAAAAGTTGGTGTGGGGGTAAATATAATTGCGAAGTCGGTTGGGGTTTATGTTGCACTTAATCTAATTCCTAATATCGCTTCGCAAATTAACAAAGTTTTTTTTTGCGGAATTGCCAGCGTTGGAGGTGAAGACAGAAAAGGGTTGGTAAAGACTGTTCTTTCCAAAATTCCAATAGAAAATATACTTTGTATCCAAAATGAAAGTGATAAATTTGTGACTTTTGATGAAGCCGAGAAGTTTTATCACTCTGTAGACCCTAAAATAAAAGTCGTTTCTAAGCCTCGGTCTGATCATAATTATCCTTATCCTGAGGATTTCCGGAAATTTCTTTTATCATGAGAGAGTATTGTCGCAAATACGGTTGTTTACAAGAAGGGCTCAAAATTGATCTTGATAACTTTGAAGGTGGTCTAGAGATGCTAAGTGGGAATTTAGAGCCAAACGTGCAGGATATTATCAGATGGATGGTGAAAATTTCAGGAAAAGATTTTGATGAGGTTAAACTAAGAATCGATTTAAACCGAGGTGCTTGCGGGGATTGTCCTTTTAATCGTTAAGTTCCTGTGGGTTCTCCAAATCTTCCTCCCCATTTTTGTTTAATGGCGCCACAGCCGCAACTCCGTCTCCTCGTCTGGCAAACCTCATTAGAATTACTCCCTGTGTTGCGCGTCCCATTTGGGGAATGTTTTTAAGAGGAAGTTTTATTACTTGGCCGGTTTTTGAGGTAATTACTATTTGATCTGTTTCATTGGTAACCATTGTAGCTGTTGTTAGTGTTCCCGTTTTTGCATTTACTATCCCAGCTTTAACACCCTTGCCCGCTCGCTTTTGAACGGGAAAAAGATGCACGGGAACTCTTTTCCCAAGTCCATTTTCGGAAACGATTAATATATTTTTGAAAAACTTTCTGCGTTTATCCTTGGGCATGGTTTCCTTACCCGGAAAAATTTCCATTCCGATTAAACGGTCCCCCTCCGGGCCAGATGCCCCTCTGGGCCGGAGGCCTTCCAACTTAATCCCCCTCATACCGCTTGTTGCTCTGCCCATTGATCTTACGTTGGCCTCAGGAAAGCGTATCCCTTTGCCATTTTTGCTTACAAGAAGAACATGATCCGATCCCGTTGTTTGGACTACTTTTACTAGCGAATCTTTTGCGTCGAGCTTTATTGCGATAAGTCCGGAAGCTCTTAGATTTGCGAATTCTGAAGTTTTAGTCTTTTTAACTATTCCAAGGGAAGTTGCCATGAGAAGATGTGCACTTTTTGTGCTTAGTGGTAAAATCGACATTATTTTTTCTTCCTGACCAATTGCCAGTATGTTAACAATTGCCTGGCCTTTAGCCTGCCGTGACGTTTCCGGTATTTCCCAGGCTTTTGTACCGAATACTTTCCCCGTATTTGTAAAGAAAAGAATAGTATCGTGGGTTGTTGCTGAAATTAAATGTTCAATTTCATCCTCTTCTTTTGTTGTCATGCCGGTGACGCCTTTGCCGCCGCGTCTTTGAGTTCTATATGTTGCTCTCGGAACTCTTTTTATGTAACCAGTCTTTGTTATTGTGATTAATGTTTCTTCTTTAGCGATCAGGTCTTCTTCGGAGAATTCCCCGACCTTCTGTTTATAAATTTTTGTTAAGCGGGTGTCACCAAACTTTTCCTTTATTTCGGTTAATTCTTTTATAATGATCTCCAATACTTTATTGGGATCTTTTAAAATAGCGGTTAATCTGTCGATTAATTTTTTGATCTCTTCGTATTCTTTTTCAATTTTTTCTCTTTCCAAAGCTGCCAATCGTCTTAGTTGCATGTCCAAAATTGCGGTTGCCTGGATTTCGGACAGCTTGAACTTTTTAATCAAATTTTCTTTTGCGTCTTCTTGGGTTCTGCTTTTTCTGATTGTTGCAATAACTTCATCAAGATTATCGAGTGCAATTTTTAATCCTTCCAAAATGTGGGCGCGGCGCTTTGCTGCCGTCAGCTCAAAAATTGTTCGCCTAGTAACCACTCTTTGTCTGTGTTTTATGTATTCAACAACAATCTGTTTGAGATTTAAGGTATAAGGAGTTCCGTCAACGAGCGCTACAAAATTTGCGGGGAATGAATTTTGAAGCTGAGTGTGCTTGTATAAGTTATTAAGGATAGACTTGGGTCGCGCGTCGCGCTTGAGATCAATGACGACTCGCATTCCGTCTTTATCCGATTCATCTCTCAGGTCTGAAATGCCGACAACTTTTCTATCTTTTACTAAATCGGCTATTTTTTTAACGAGTATTGCTTTATTGACCTGATACGGGATTTCGGAGATGATAATTTGTTGTCTGACTTTTCCTCCACCTGCACGTTCCGGCGAATCTATAATTTCCGCTATGCCTCTGACTACAATTCTACCCCGACCCGTTGCGTATACTTCTTTAAGAGAGTTTGCATCATAAATCGCACTGCCGGTAGGAAAATCTGGACCTGGAATAATTTCGGTTAATTCGTCAATTGTAATATCGCTTTCAAACCCCAAATCACCCGGCTTTATTTCACCATTGACTTGCCTATTTTCCTCACCCGAAGCCATTAAGCTGATACGCTTGATCACAAAGTTTGTTTGTTCCTCCTGTTTTTTAGTCTCAAATACGACTTTCCCTTTTTTAATAGTTGCAATGACTGCCTCGACTACTTCGGAAAGATTGTGAGGTGGAATTTTGGTAGCCATTCCTACTGCTATTCCTTCGCTCCCCATGAGAAGTAGGTTTGGAAGGAGAGCGGGCAAAAATATTGGTTCTTTCAAAGTTGCATCAAAATTGTCCAAAAGATCAACGGTTTCTTTTTCTATGTCAGAAAGCATAAATTCCGATATTGCCGCAAGTTTGACCTCTGTATAACGCATGGCCGCAGGCGGGTCTCCGTCAACAGAACCGAAGTTTCCCTGGCCTTTTATCAAGGGGTATCTGAGAGAAAATGTCTGGGCCATTCTGACCAGGGCGTCATATACTGCCATGTCTCCGTGGGGATGATATTTTCCGAGGACTTCTCCCACAACTTTTGCGGACTTTGTGAATGAGGAGGTGTGGTTTAAGCCCATTTGGTGCATTGCGTAAAGAATTCTTCTGTGGACCGGTTTTAACCCGTCGCGTACATCAGGAAGAGCACGGGCGACGATTACGCTCATTGCGTAGTCGAGATAGCTTTTCTCCATCTCGGTAACTATTGGGGCTAATTGTACTTTTCCGATATCCATAACAAAAAAAGGCAGGCTCTGAGGCCTTATACTATTTTACCTATTTTGAAGCTGAGAGACAAGAGGAAAATCACTTTTAAATAACTAGGATATGCTTTCTGAGTATTATCTTTGATGAATATTATTAAATTTCTGAACTATGTCTAACGATTTTAAAAATAAGTTAACTTCAGGAGCATCAAGTCTAAATGTCCTTATTCCTCTGGGTATGCGTCCGTTCCATTTTGGGGTTTCTTCAATATATAACCACGGGTCAGTTATATAGCCTACGTTATGAAGGGAATAAACAAGGTATCCTACTTTATCGTGCAGAGTGCCTCTCTCAACATGTCTAAAAGTAAGAGAAACAACATCTGTTTCTGGAGCCCAAGCGGTTTGTCCAAGATTTCCCAGCCTGTAGTTTTCTGGTCTATGAAAGATTTGTAAGTCGATAGGGAGAGTGACCTTTTGGAATTTTTGTCTTAAATGACCCACTATTTTATTTTGTAAAGGGAAAGATTTGGGGCGTATATGAAATGTTGCAACTTCTCCGTATTTAAGTCGATGCCTCTTTTCCGCTTCTTCAAAAACTTCTCTTGCAGATCCCCATAGATTAGATAATTCTTGTTCAATTTTGGATTGTTGAGATTCGTCTTTGAGTTCAGTCATAAGCAACATTTTAACATATCAACCTATAATTTTTCAAAGTTACTTGAAAGTTAGTGAAGACTTTTCGTATTACTAAATAATTTCTGCTGATACGATTTGGTGGCAATTTTTTTTAAGGCTTTCTTTTCGATCTGGCGGATTCTGGCTTCGGTTACGCCTAACTTTAAACCTATCTTTTCAAGAGTAAGTGATCTTAACCGTCGAATCAAAACATCCTTTTCTTTGGAAGTTAATTGAGGAAGTTTGTGAATATGGGCAGCAAAGAAACGCCTTGTTCTATTTGCCCGCATAAAATTATTCTTCAGGCATGATTATCCAACATAAGATATAAGGAATAAGACCTGGAAATCCTCCCGGAATAAGAAGGAAAATCAAGATTACTCTTATGGCAACAGGATCGATATTCAGATAATTTGCAATTCCGGCACAAACTCCCGCCAATTTCCTTCCCTTTTTAGGTCTGACCAAACGCTTTATTTCTTTTCCTTTTTTCATAACTAAATTTTATCATTAATTATTAACTTTTGGAAGCTAAACTTACATGTTATTATCTATCCTTTAAATTTTTTCAAGTCTTCCAAGACCTCTTTGGAGTGAATATTTGGATTGACCTTTTCGTAAATTTTGGCAACCTTGCCTTGTGGATTTATTAAGAATGAAGTACGGATAGTACCAAAATATTCTTTACCTAAGAATTTCTTGAGTTTCCAGACGTCGTAGAGTTTTACAACCGTCTTTTCCCTATCCGAAAGTATAATAAAAGGAAGGTCGTGTTTCTGGACGAATTTTAGATGACTTGCAACCGAATCAGTACTTATACCAATAATTTCTACCCCAACCCTTTGAAGATCTTTAAAACTGTCTCTGAATGAACAGGCTTCCGTAGTGCATCCGGGGGTAAAGTCTTTGGGGTAAAAATAAATAAGAACCCATTTTCTTTTATACTCGGAGAATCTACGGACTTTTCCGTTTTGGTCCGGAAGTTCAAAATCAGGCGCATATGAACCTATTTTAAGTTTCATTTCACTTTCCGATATAAAATACTATCAAGGGAGCTATAAGAAGAGCAACGATTTGAACTATTTTCATCATTGGGTTTAAGGCAGGTCCTGAGGTGTCTTTCAATGGATCGCCAACAGTATCACCGACGACGGCTGCTTTATGGGTATCACTACCCTTTCCCCCGAGGTTACCGTCTTCGATATATTTTTTAGCGTTATCCCAGGCGCCGCCTGTATTGCACATATAAAAAGCAAGCGTTAAGCCGGATGCAACAACTCCGCCCAAAAATCCCCCCAGAGTTTGGGCACCCAAAAACCCAACCAGAATTGGCGCGGAAACGACTATTGCGGCTGGAACCACGAGTTCCTTTTGGGCTGCGGCAGTAACTATCGCAACCGCCCTTGAATAATTCGGAAGTGCTTTGCCTTCCATTATTCCTTTAATTTCCCTAAACTGCCGTCTTACTTCCTCAACTACCTGAAAAGCGGCACGCCCTACTGATCCGACGAGCCTCGAAGAAAATAAAAATGGTAGCGCTCCTCCTAAAAGAAGGCCAATAAAGACCTTGGGTTGGGCTATATCGATTGAAGTTAATCCTGTTGCTTCAAAATAGGTTGCGAAGAGGGACGATGCCGCTACAGCTGCCGAGCCTACAGCAAAGCCCTTTGTCAGGGCTTTGGTGGTATTTCCAACAGCGTCGAGTCCTGATGTTACTTCTTCTGCTTTTCCCTTAAGTCCTGCCATTTCTACAAACCCTTGGGCGTTATCGGAAATCGGCCCGAATGTATCAAGTGCCATGATGATACCCGTGGTTGCTAACATTCCCATTCCGGCAAGTGAGATTCCGTAAAAACCTAAGAAAAGATAACCTACAAAAATTGTTGCAGCGATAATAAGAACCGAAACAAAAGTAGATTCCATTCCATAAGCCATTCCGCTTATCAAATTAGTTCCTGCTCCGGTTTGAGAAGCTTTGGCAATTGCCACAACCGGTTTTTCCCCGGGACCGGTGTAATATTTGGTTACATACAGAAGTGCAAGCATTGAAAAGATTCCGGTTATTGCAGCGTAACCTGCACGGGGTTCTTTCAGAAGGTATATAGCCAAAAACATAAAGATTGCGACTGCGGATATGGCTGCAATAATAAATCCGCGAATGAGTGGTTTTATCGGATTCTCGGACTCACTTTTTGCTTTGACAAAGAAAGTTCCCAAGATTGAAGTTAATATTGCGCCAGATCTTGCCAAAAGCGGAAAAACGACTCCGGGTAAACCAAAGAGTTGCCCGCCAAGGATCATTGCGGCAACAATTGTCAAAGCATAACTTTCAAAAACGTCGGCTGCCATTCCGGCACAGTCTCCTACGTTATCTCCAACATTATCGGCAATTGTGGCCGGGTTTCTGGGGTCATCCTCGGGAATTCCTTTTTCGACTTTTCCGACTAAATCCGCTCCAACGTCGGCAGCTTTTGTAAATATTCCCCCACCGACCCTCATAAAAAGTGCCAAAAGCGCCGCCCCGAATCCGTATCCAACCAAAACTTCGGTTGCGTGCTTTGTAACTGCCTCAGGACCTAATCCGATATACGTAAAGTAAGACCATATGTAGATAATGGAAACCCCCAAAAGTCCCAAGCCCACCACCAACATTCCGTTTACGGTTCCTGCGCCAAAAGCTATTTTCAAGGCTAAACTCAAGCCCTTTTGTGCACCGTTTGCAGTTCGCACGTTTGCCCGAACCGCTATCCACATTCCAAAATAGCCGATTATTGCACTGAATATTGCACCAAGAAGAAAGGTTACTGCAATTCCGAATCCCAACGTCACCCAAATAAGAAGTGCGAGAGCAATCATCAGAGGAAATACAACCCTGAATTGTTTATTAAGGTAAGACATTGCGCCTTCCCGTACAGCCTTGGCAATCTGTTTTAACTTATCCGAGCCTTCGTCTTCTTTCAAAACTGCTTTTGTTAAATAAAGTCCATAAACAAGGGCAAAAAGAGAAGTAATTGGGGCAACAAAAAGAGCGATAAGTTGAATATCCATTGTTCAAATGTATTTTATTTTAAGTTTTGACGCTTTGCAAGGGTTTCAGCAAAGATTTAAATGTCCAATGTAGCCAATTTTGCCCGCCTTATTTCCGCACTCGGCTTTTAGGAATTATTCATTCACGCCTTGTGCCGAAATTTATCGGCGGACTGCAGTTGGCTGTTATTTTTAAATATCCAATGTAGCCAACTTTGCGTGCGTTTGGATAAATTTTTTTCGGGGTGCAACTTCTTCTCCCATCAATATCGTAAATATTCTGTCTCCCTCTTCTGCATCCTCAACCGTAACCTGTTTCAAAATTCTTACTTTAGGATCCATTGTCGTTTCCCAAAGTTGTTCCGGGTTCATTTCCCCAAGTCCTTTGTATCTTTGGATTGTAACTTTTCCGTTTGCTTTATCCTTGATAATTTGGGTCTTTTCATCCTCTTCGTATGCGTAGTAGGCCTCTTTTCCGACTTGAATTTTATAAAGTGGCGGGAGCGCAATATATAAATAGCCTCTTCTTATCACCTCGGGCATATGTCGGTAGAAGAAAGTTAAAAGGAGAGTTTTAATATGTTCGCCGTCGACGTCGGCGTCGGTCATTATGATGACTCTTTGATAACGAATCTTGTCGTAGTTTATAATGTCCCCCACTCCTGCACCAAGTGCTATGATGAGATTTTTCAATTCTTCAAATTCTATAATTTTGTCCAGATGAGCCCTTTCTGTATTAAGGATTTTTCCGCCCAAAGGTAATATCGCCTGAAAGTGCCTGTCTCTTCCCTGTTTTGCCGAGCCTCCTGCGGATTCTCCTTCTACAATGTAAAGCTCTGAGATTTCGGGATCCCGGGACTGGCAATCAGCCAATGTTCCTGGTAAGGATGATCCTTCTAATGCACCTTTTCTTAAGACTGCTTCCTTGGCAGCCCGCGCGGCAAGACGGGCTTTTGCCGCCAGAAAAATTTTCTCGACAACTCTCTTTGCGTCATTCGGATGTTCTTCAAAATAAGTATCCAACCCTTCTTTAACACCTGATTGGACGAAACCCTGAATCTCGGGATTATTTAGTTTTGCTTTTGTCTGGCTTTCAAACTGCAGGGCTTCTGAGGGCATCTTGATATAGACGACGGCTGTAAGACCTTCCTTCATGTCATCTCCGGTAAGACCATTATCTTGCACGGAGTTTTTGCCGTTTCCAACCTTTTTTGCGTAGTCGGAAATGGAACGAGTTAAGGCCATTCTGAATCCTGTTAGATGGGTTCCACCATCAACAGTATTGATGCCGTTTACAAATCCTTTGACGTTTTCGGAGTAGGAATCTGTGTATTGAAGTGCTACTTCGACGGATAAGTCTCCTTCACTTTTGATAACATAGATTACATCGGAAATAGTTTCCTTGTCTCTATTAGAATGGCCGACGAGCGCCTTTATGCCACCCTCAAAGTAGTAATGAGTTTCCTGGTCTGTCGTTTCGTCATAAAAATGGAACGCTAGTCCGGGTACAAGATAAGCACGATCTTTGAGGATATTTTTTACTTTTTCCGCGTCAAAAACAGTACTAGTCTTGAAAATTATTTCGTCTGGAATAAATGTAGTTATAGTTCCCGTTTTATCTTCGCCAAGTTTTATGTTCCACTTCCCGGGAAGCCAACCATCAAGCTCTTTTTGGGTGGCAGTAGAAACTTCTTTAAGAGGCTTACCTTGTTTATATTCCTGAAAATAAGCCTTGTTATTTCTGAGGACAATGACTCTGAAGTAGGAGGAGAGCGCGTTAACCATTGATGCTCCGACTCCATGAAGACCGCCGGAAACCTTGTATGCTCCCCCACCAAATTTACCGCCTGCATGAAGTTTTGTCATTGTGAGTTCAAGTGCCGAGACGCCCGATGCGTGCTTGTCAACCGGAATACCGCGTCCGTCGTCTCTAATCACAGCCGAACCATCTTTTCCCAAGATTACCCAAATATTTTTGGCAATACCGGCAAAGGACTCGTCAACAGAATTATCTACAATTTCCCGAAGACACTCGTGAAGCCCCCTTGAATCCGTTGAACCGACAAACATTCCCGGACGTTTCCTTACGGGTTCAAGTCCTTCCAAAACTTGAATTTCTTTAGCTGTGTATTCTTGAATCTTAGGCATGTGATTGAGTATGTGACTAATTATACCTTAATTTTGATATCGAGTAAATTCATTTTTGAGAAGTATTGATAACAAAATTTGTTAGTTGTAAACCCACATTTCCGTTTAAATTAAGACGATTTAGAGTATTCTGAGCAGTCGCTAGAAGACCGGCTTTAGATTTGAAATCTTCTTTTTCTTTGAGTAATTCTTGGTGCATAAAGATGATTTGGTCTTGAATAAAGTTAAGCGCATTTTCTCTTTTTCTAATACTATCTATATAGGCAATTTTTTCGCCGACTGACATATCTATAAAATTTTCTGGATTTTTATTCAAACCATTTACCTTTGACCTTTTACCTTTAACCCTAACTATCTGGCACCTGGAAATAATTGTTGGAAGAAGTTTATGTTCGGAAGTTGAGGTCAGTATAAACTTCACATTTTTCTGGGGTTCTTCCAGGGTTTTTAAGAATGCATTTAATGCCTCTTCCGTAGCCGTCTCAATATTTCTAATCAAGATAACTGTGGGTTTATCAAAAGACAGTTTTAAGAATTTAGTAAGTTCCCTGACTTCATTAATTTTGGTTATCGGAAACTCAAAAATATTTTCTCCGAGACTTTTAGCTAAGTTTGATATTTCCCTTTCTAGTTCTTGAGATTCATGTCCAATAACAAGGTAAGCATGCATGGCTAGCCATTATGTAGAAAAACGACTTGGAAAGTCAAGCAAGTAACAAATGCAAATCTATTCCACTCGTTACTCGCCGATCAGCTGCAGACTAATGTGGCGTGACCCTAGACTATTGATTGAATGCTAAACGTGCGGCATAATAGATTAAACTTGGTTTAGATCAAAGATGAAATATTTTTTTGATTTTTGATTTTTAAAATTTAATTTTAATATTATGGCTGCTCAACCAACTACAACTTCAATCGCAAACGGTGAATCTGCAAAGTCTCTCGCCGACGTTTTGGTGTCCTTGGGTCTAATGGACGCTTCAAAAGCTGAACAGGTAAAGTTTGCCGAAGTTCAGACAGGAAAACCTCAGGAGGCGATAATAAAAGACCAAGCTCTGGTTGACGAGACGGCTTTAACCCGCGCCAAAGCTTCTCTTTACAACATTCCTTATCTTGATTTATCCAGCGTTCCTGTTTCCCCGGAAGCTCTGTCCACTCTCCCCCAAGAGGTTGCCCTAAGGTTTAAAGCATTTCCTGTTTCAATGGATCCCCTAACCAAGGAGATGGTTGTTGCCATGGCAGATCCGATGGATCTTGCCGCAATTCAGTTTATTGAGCAAAAGACGGGATATTATGCGAAGCCTCACGCCGCCGATCCTTCAAAAATTGAAGCAATGATTGCCACCGGCTACACAACATCTCTTGCAAAAGAGGTATCGGAAGCTTTAAGAGAAGTTCCGGATAAAGATAAAATCATTACTCTTGATGCAAGTAAAACCGGTCTTATCCGCGAAGAAAAAGTTGCTCAGATTGTTACTCATATTTTGTCTTTTGCTGTTAAGGCAAGGGCATCAGACGTTCATATTGAACCCCAAGAAAAAGCAACACGGGTTCGCTATAGAATAGACGGAATACTTCAGGAAAAATTGACTACCCCAAGAGAGCTCCACGATGCACTCATTTCAAGAATAAAAATTCTTTCAGGAATGAAAATTGACGAAAAAAGAGTTCCACAGGACGGCAGATTCAATTTTAAAGCCGAAGATCAGGAAGTCGATTTGAGAGTTTCCACACTTCCGACAACTTGGGGAGAAAAAGTCGTAATGAGGCTTTTAAGGAAAACCGGAGGTATTCCGGATTTATCGGAACTTGGATTAAGAGGAAGGGCTTTGAAAAATTTGGAGGACTCAATCCTTCGACCCCACGGGATAATTCTTATTACGGGACCAACCGGCTCCGGGAAAACAACCACCCTTTATTCGGTAATCCAAAAAATAAACACTCCCAGAGTTAATATAGTCACTCTTGAAGATCCTATTGAATATAAAATTGCAGGAGTAAATCAAGTCCAGGTGAATCCTGTTGCAGGACTTACTTTTGCGTCGGGTTTAAGGTCGTTTTTGAGACAAGACCCAAATATAATCTTGGTTGGTGAAATTCGTGATCAAGAAACTGCTGATTTGGCGGTCCAGGCGGCATTAACCGGCCATTTGGTTTTTTCAACACTTCATACGAATGATGCCTCAGGGGCACTTCCTCGGCTTTTAGACATGGGAGCAGAGCCGTATCTTCTTGCTTCTTCGATGACAGCAATTGTCGGGCAAAGGGTCGTAAGAAAGATTCACGAGGGCTGCAAGACAAGCTACGTCGCCCAACCCAAAGTTGTTGAAGAAATGAAGGGAGTTTTAGGCAACCTTTGGCCAAAAGGGAAAGATAATAGTATTTATAAAGGCAAAGGAGACGTTGATTGTGGCAATAGCGGCTATTTTGGAAGGGTTGCTGTTTTTGAGGTCTTGCCAGTAACCGAAAAAATTAGTAGGCTTATATTAGAGAGGGCTTCGTCAGCCGAGATAGAGACCGAAGCACGAAATGAGGGAATGATTACAATGAAGCAGGACGGCTATTTGAAAGTTCTTGAAGGAATAACAACAGCTGAAGAAGTACTAAGAGTCGCTCAAGAGTGAGACAGCGCAAAGGACAAACAACAAAGAACAAAATATATTTCTAGTCTTTGCCCTTTGTCCTCTGTGCTTTGTACTAATTATCATGGAGATTAAACAACTACTACAGTTATCGGTTGACCGCTTGGCGAGCGATCTGCACATTATTGTTGGCATCCCGCCGCACTTACGGGTGGAGGGTGAGCTGTTCCCTATTCCGGACGAAGCTCCTGTTACACCCGAACTCGTAAATAAATTCATCAAAGAGATATTGATTCCAGAGCAGCTTGAGCGTCTGACCGTAAATAAAGAAATTGATTTCTCTCTCCCCTTTAACCAAAATGCTCGTTTTAGGGTAAATGCTTATACACAAAAGAATTCGTACGCTATTGCTTTCAGAAGAATTCCTTTGGAAATTCCGGAGATTGATAAGCTGGGTCTTCCTAAAATCTTGCATTCTTTTACGGGATTAAGGCAAGGGTTTATTTTGGTAACAGGCCCGACAGGTCATGGGAAATCAACTACCTTGGCGGCAATGCTCAATGAGATCAATTCAAATAGAGCTTGCCATATAGTAACGATTGAAGACCCGATTGAATTTATTTTTAAACCTAAGCGATCAATTATCTCACAGCGCGAAATGGGTTTTGACACTCATTCCTGGCAGATCGCGCTACGCTCGGTTCTAAGAGAGGACCCGGACGTGGTACTCGTTGGTGAGATGCGAGATTACGAAACGATTGCATCAGCCCTAACCGTTGCCGAAACAGGCCACCTTGTTTTTGCAACGCTTCATACAAATTCCGCAGCACAAACAATTGATAGAATTGTTGATGTATTTCCGGAAGAACAGCAGGAACAGGTCAGACTTCAGCTCTCGAATGTGGTCGAGGCCGTATTTTCGATGCGGCTTGTTCCGTCCGTTACCGGTAAACGTGTAGTAGGATACGAGGTGATGTTGGGAACAAGCGCGATAAAGACGTCCATTAGAGAGGGTAAAACTCACCAAATTGATAACATTTTGCAAACTTCTACCGAGGTTGGCATGAATACGCTGGAAATGTCTTTAGCAGAACTTGTGGGTAACGGCAAACTTGATATGGAAACGGCTCAGTCATTTTCTCTTCGACCAGAAGAATTATTACGTCTTATCAGATCCTCGAAATAAGTAAAAGGTGAATGCCCTTTTACCTTTTACCTAACAATGAAACGATTTAGATATAAAGCGAAAAACAGCGAAGGAAGACTTGTAACAGGCGAAGTGGAAGCGTCAAATCCCGAACACGCAGCAAAGCTAGTCAGGAAACAAGAACTTGTCGTTATTTCCATAACAGCCAAGCCAGGCGTTTCTCTAAACTTCATTAAACTTTTTAGTGAAAGAATTACTGGAGGAGATATAACCAATTTTACAAGACAGCTTGCGACAATGATAAATGCAGGCCTTCCCTTGACAGAAGCCTTGTCAATACTTCGAACTCAGTCCAAAAGCTCAGTTCAAAGAGTTGTGTCTCAAATCTTGGCTGATGTTGAAGAGGGACAGAGTCTTTCTTCTTCAATGGCCAGACATCATACTGTTTTCTCTAAAACCTATATTGCGCTTGTCAAAAGCGGTGAAATCGGGGGAGTAATGGATGAAGTTTTGGTCAAGCTTGCGGATGATCTTGAAAAAGAGCAGGAATTTCGGGGCAAGGTGAAAAGCGCCATGATTTACCCCGTTATAATCGTTGTCGGAATGATTGCGGTTGCACTTATAATGGTCATTTTTGTAATTCCCCGTTTAACCTCGATATACGATCAGTTCGGTGCTGATCTTCCTTTCTCCACAAAAATTCTGGTTGGCTTTTCGGATATTATGATCAAGTTTTGGCCTCTGGTTCTGGTGCTTGTGGGAGCAGCCTTCTATGGACTGAAAGTCTATAAGGCGACTGAGGCAGGAGGCAAAAAAATAGACGAGATTATCTTCAAAATTCCTTTGATCGGAGAATTACAAAGACAAATTGTATTGGCGGAACTGACAAGAACTCTTTCCCTGATGATCGGGAGCGGTGTATCAATCATGGAGTCTTTGACTATTTCTGCTCAAGTTGCCAGGAATCAAATAGTCGCTGAGGCACTCGAGGACGTCACAAAATTGGTCGAGAAGGGTTTTCCTCTGGCTTTTGCTTTTTCAAAACACGTGGAAGCTTTCCCTTTTATTTTGTCGCAGATGATTGCCGTCGGAGAAGAAACAGGGAAAATGGATGAAGTTCTGGCAAAGGTCAGCCACGTCTTTGAAGTTGAGAGCGAGCAAAAATTAAAAGCCGTAACTGCAGCAATTGAACCGGCGATTTTGATAGTTTTGGGAATAGGGGTTGCTTTTATGGTCATTTCCATAATTATGCCGATTTATAATTTAACCACGCAAATATAAATAGTGAAAAGAACAAAGTACAAAGGTAAAGTTAAGCTCACAAGGTGAGGGACTTGACAGCCGTATTCAGATGTTAAATACTGGATATGTAAGATAAATTTCTAATTTTTAAATCCTAATTTCTAAATAATTTCAAATTATCAAATTTCAAATATCAAAATGTTTAGAATTTAGATATTAGAATTTGGGATTTCACCGAGTCAGACTCGGGTGAAGGGGGGTGAATATAAAATTTATGACTGCCCTAAAAAGAGGTTTTACATTAATTGAACTTTTGATCGTAATGGCAATTCTAGGAGTTTTGGCGGTGGTTGTACTTGTTGCAATTAATCCGGCGGAACAATTAAGAAGAGCTAGAGATTCAGGTAGAATTTCCGGAACTCAACAAATTGGAAGAGCTATATCAGCTTATTTCACAGCTAATGGGTGTATACCGGGAGTGGTGGGTGCCGCAACGTGTCCTGCAACTACGGCTTGGGATGACGATTTGACATTATCAGAGGAACTTCAAACAATACCGGCACTAATAGATCCAGCAGGAGCTTGTACACCTGGTAGTGATGTAAATGGTTGGTGTTATGGTAACGATGGAACTGAGAATTTCGTAGTCTATGCAGAGTTAGAATCAGAGCAAAGAATAAGATCTTGCGGTGCGGCTGCTACGACGGCATTTTCGGTTTTTTCATCTGTTGATGCCCGTGGAGGAGTATCTGCAACCGAGCCAACGGCTGGTACTGCGGTTACATTCTGTGGTCCGTAAGTTCATTAACCCAGGGGGTAAGTTTAGAAAAATGTGTTCAACCCGTCGGGCTTTCGGCCGTGAGCTCAAGCCGAACGGTTGATAAGATTCTCTAAAGTTAGTTTATTAACCAATTGGTTAAGAGAAGGTGCCAGAAGTATAACAGTGCAAGTTATCTGGCACCTTTGTTGTTTAAGTTTCCTTAACCTGTCTTTCAATTAGCTTAAACTTTCGGGACGCAGACATTGATTGAACCGTTGTTTCTTCTATATACTTTAACTAATGTTATTGTTCATCTGGTATTTGTTAATTTTTGTTTTTGGTTTAGCTGCCGGTTCTTTTTTGACGGCATATACTTGGCGCTGGCCAAGAGGCATAAGCATTGCGAAAGGCCGCTCAATATGTGATAACTGTAAAAAGAAAATTGCCTGGTATGATAATATTCCTCTTTTTTCTTATATAGCCCTTGGTGGCAGGTGTAGGAATTGTGGCAAGAAAATATCTCTTCGTTATCCTCTGATTGAGCTATC
Organism: Candidatus Woesebacteria bacterium GW2011_GWB1_39_12; assembly: GCA_000993405.1. Taxonomy (GTDB): domain Bacteria; phylum Patescibacteriota; class Microgenomatia; order UBA8517; family UBA8517; genus GWB1-39-12. The sequence goes on from LBWB01000001.1 coordinate 19,548, forward strand.
GACCGGGGTTTTGTTTGTTCTAACAATCACTTTATTGGGGGGATTTGGGAGATTGGGGGAATTAGGGTTTTTGCTTACTGCTTACTACTTACTACTTGCAGCAGTTTTGATTGCCATTTTTATTATCGATCTTGAAAACCAGCTTATTCCTGACGGATTGGTTTTTCTTATTTTCACTCTTAACGTTTCCCTTCTAGTTCTCTCCTCCGACAAAAATTTTTATCAAATTATGTTTACGGGTTTTTTGTCAGCATTTTTCTTTTTATTTCTGAATTTAGTTACTCGGGGTCGCGGCATGGGCTTGGGAGACGCAAAACTTGTTCTTGCCCTCTCCCCCATCCTGGGTTATCCGCAGACAATTGTATGGATTTTTTTGAGTTTTATAATTGGAGCCGTTGTGGGGTTATTATTGATAGCCGTAGGAAAAGCGTCGTTTGGTAAGCACATTGCCTTCGGGCCGTTTTTGGTTATAGCCTTTTTCATAACATTGTTTTGGGGTGATCTGTTGGTAAATACCTTTTTACCATATTTGGGGTAAGAGTTATTATTCGCATCGTTATTATGAAGCCTTTTACAAAGTCCGAAGCCATTATTGTGAGCCTAATTTTTTTAATAGTTTTTAGTGTAACTTCCTTAGGTCTAAAGACTTCCCTAAGGCGTGCAAGGGATGCCGGAAGAGTGTCTGATCTGGGGACACTAACTGATGCATTACTTACGTTTTACGAAGATTACGGCTTTTTCCCGCCGAGCGAAGAGGGAAAAATTAAAATGTGTAAGGGTAAAAATTTCGATTCTGTGCTGGCTCAAATGAAAGAAGATAAAGAATTTGACTTTGGTAAGTTGGAAAGCGCATTGAGAATTTGTGAATGGGGAAGCGATTCTTTGTCCGACATACTTGACGATACCGGACTCGTCTATCTAGAGCGCATTCCGATAGACCCCAGAGACGGTCAGGGAATGAAATTCCTTTACCTATCCAACACAAGACACTTCCAGGTTTACGCTTATCTAGAAGGAGAAGATGAAGAGGCTGGTTATAATGAAAAAATAGTTGCCAGAAACCTTTTCTGTGGAATAGAAATTTGCAGTTTTGGCAAAAGCTCGGGAGAGACTCCTTTGGATAAATCGATTGAAGATTACGAAGAGGAATTGGACAGGTTGCGTACTGGAAAGTAGGTGTCAATTAGTGCTATAAATAGTAATCTGCCCATGATAGAAAAGAACAAAGAGCAAAGAACAAAGAACAAAGTTAAGTCTAAATTGACTTCATTCCTAACTACTAACTACCAACTACTAACTACTAGCTCAGGGTTTACCCTCATCGAGCTTCTGATAGTCATGGCTGTTCTGGGTGTTCTGGCGAGTGTCGTAATAGTGCAAATTGGGCCAGCCAGTCAGCAAAGAGCAAGAGATACCATAAGAAGAAATGACATTAAGCAATATCAAACTGCTTTAGAAATTTATGCAAATAAAAGTGATGGAGATTATCCTGCAGTGGGTGCGATGCCATGTACAGATTTAGGCCTATCAGGAAGTTTATGTAAAGAGGATCCTCAGGGAGGCAGTTATCCTTATTTTAGTGATGGTTCAGTTTATGTAATTGGTGCCACACTGGAATATAGACCTGGGGGTACACAAATGTATTTTGTAGCCTGTTCAAATGGTTTATCTGACGATTCGACAGCAGCAGCAACAGATACAACTTGTCCATTATGATAAGCAAAGAGATTGGAAATTGGAAATTGGAAATTGGAAATTTACGCCAAGGGCGGGCTGGTTTTACTATTATCGAACTGCTTATTGTCATGGTGATAATAGCGATATTGGCAGGATTGTCAATTTTTGCCATGGGTGGCGCCAGAGAATCAGCCCGTGATGCAAGAAGGAAGGCGGATTTGGAACAAATTCGTTCAGGACTGGAACTTTATAAAGCCGATTGCAATGTTTATCCGGCCTCGCTTGGGACGTCTCTTACTGGCGATGGTAGTACCCCAAGTTGTTTAGCGGCTAATACTTATATTCAAGATGTTCCTACAGATCCCACTTCCGACGCAGCTTATGCATATAACCAGCTTACAACTGTAACATACACGTTATGTTCACACCTTGAAGATCCTCCAAGTTCTCCCGACATAACAAATTGTAATGCTTGTGATCCGACACCTTGTGCGTATAAAGTGATTAATCCTTAATTTTTTATGTATGGCTCAAAATTTATCAAAACGAACAATCGATCTTCAGAACTTTTACGGTTATACCCTGATTGAACTTCTTATTGTAATGATGACAATGGTTCTTCTTTTTGGGCTTGGTTTTGCAAACTACAGAGGTTTTCAAAGAAGACAATCGCTCGAGGGTGTGGTAAGGATGGTCAAAGCCGATTTGAGGCTTGCCCAGGCAAACGCATTATCCGGGAAAAAACCTTCATCCGGGAATTGCAGCGCTGTAGCCTCGAATATACTTTACTATTCTTTCGCTTATGTTGATTCTGACACTTATGCTTACGGTGCTGTATGTCCGACAGAGTCTAACATAAAACAGGTTGATATAACGGGCGCGACAATGTCTGCCTTTAGCGAAATTCGATTTAACGTTCTTGGTAGGGGCACAAATATTACAGGACAAACTGTAATTACTATTACCTCAGGAGCCGGATCAAAAGATATTACCGTTCGTTCAGGTGGCACGATAGAGTGAAATATATATGAAGACAATCCTTATTTTAGGCCAATCTTTGTACGAAGTTGTGTTTGCGATAGGAATTGCTGCAATAATTATTACTGGAGTTCTTGTTGTTTCAACAACATCTGTTAGAAATTCGACTTATTCCAAAAATAATTCTCAAGCTACTAAGTACGCACAAGAGGAAATGGAGTGGCTGAGGGGCCAAAGAGATGCTGGTTGGGACAGTTTTGTTACGAATATAGATACGGGGGGATGTACGGCGGGAAATTTTAGTTGGGGGGGGTTGGGTGGAAATTGTACAGTCGGAGATATATACACAAGAACTGCAAACTTTACTTGTAGGGATTCGGCAGGTGGTGTTGTAATGTGCGATTCCACTGCCAGCATGGTTGATGCTTCGGTTAGTATATCTTGGACTGATGCGCAGGGAGATCACATAGTAACAAGTGTGTCAAAGTTTACAGATTGGAATAAATAGGATGACAATATCAAAAATCAAAAATCAAATATCAAATAGAAAAATTGGAAATCCCTCGCTAAGCGAGGCTGGTTTTTCTTTGATCGAGATGCTGGTTGTAGTTGCGGTATTTTCAATTTTGGCCATTGTTGCAACGCAGTCACTTTCTTCATCTTTAAGAGGTTCTAAAAAAAGCGAATCGCAGGTTATTGTTCGGGAAAACGTTGATTTTGCACTAAGTACAATGGAGAGGCTTTTAAGGAACGCAAAGTCTATTACTTCTTGCAGTCCTACTAGTACGTTGATTTATATTGATGAATATGAGAAGCCGGGTGTCACGAGTTTTCAGTGTATTACGTCAGGAACAGATACTTATATAGCGTCGGTTTCGGGTTCACCTGCGGTAAGTGTGCGTCTGACGTCTCCCGATGTTCGTATAACGAATTGTAGTATTTTTGTAGTATGCCAGAATTTGACTAAACCTCACTCAGTTGATATTTCGATTCAAGCCGAGAGATCGGGTGTCACAGGGGCTGAAGGATCACAAATAATCGAAAGCACAAAGATTTTACTCAGGAATTATGGTAATTGACCGTATTTGCAGAGATTGTTAAACTTAATGGATATGGAGAAACTGCCTTTAAATAGAGTAAAAGTTAGAAATAATCTTCAAAGAGGTCAGGCGTTACTGATAGTTCTTCTGACGATGGCTGTAATTTTAACAGTGGTTCTGTCGGTTGTTTCCCGATCTGTGACCGACATAACTGTTACAACTTATGAAGAAAATGCCTTACGTGCTTTCTCCGCTGCCGAAGCGGGAATTGAGGAAAAGTTATTAAATCCTTATCCTTTGGGAACTTTTTCAAATCCAACAGTTGGTTACTCTGGTGAAGTGACGAACCCAAGTGAGGGAGATACAGAGTTTAATCATCCAGGAGATCTTAATTCAGGAGAAGTTGCAACCTTTTGGCTAGTATCTCATGATTCCACAGGCTCTAGACTTACTTGTCCAGATGCGAATTCATGCGTGACTGGTACAGGAGTAATGAGAGTCTGCTGGGGAAGTGAACCTCAGGATCCGGACTGGACTAAAAATCCTGCTGTTGAAGTACTTCTTTTTTATGATGATGATGATCCTTCTCAATCTGTTGCAGCAACTAATAATTTTGCTAATGTAAAAGTAAAAAGATTTGCTTTTGATCGCTATGCGGCAAGTCGTGCAAATAACTTTGAACCAATTTCAAACGCTAGTTGCACAATAGATGGCAAGACTTATGCATTTAGATCTGACAATATTACCTATCCTGATGTTGATTGTGCAGACCGAGCCGGATGTAGACTGATGGTAAAAGTCAGAATGTACTACAATTCTGGACCCCAACCTTTAGGAATTACCATTACCGGAGGAACTCCCCTGCCCGCACAGGGACTTGTGATTTCATCAACCGGAACAGCAGGAGAATCTTCGAGAAGAGTAAATGTTTCTCAGGGCTATTCAGAAACCCCCACTTTTTTTGACTCCGCGGTTTTCAGTCTGAAAAGTTTAGAGAAATTATAAGCGATGCGAAATTGCGAATAGCATGCGAATTACGCGAATATTAAAAATTCATATTATTCGGATCGAGTTTAAGTTATGTCTGTAGGATTAGACATCGGCAGTAAAACGATAAAAATAGTTGAATTAGTAAGCGAAAAGGGTCGCTTTCGCTTACGTGCTTCAGGTGTTGTTTCCCATAAGGGGGCAAGACCTGAACAGTTCAAAGACGACAAGGAATTTGCTTTTTTAGGAGACGTTGTAAAAAAGCTTTATAAAGAAGCAAAAATCTCGTCGCGTGAGGTGGGTATAGCACTCCCTGAGGCACTTGTATTCACGAGGAGTGTAAAATTTCCAACTCTGACTGATGAGGAAATAGCATCAGCCGTCAGGTGGGAGGCTGAACAATATATTCCGATACCCGTTGAGGATGCTATAGTTCAGCATCAGATCATTGAAAGACGGGAAGATACGACGCCACCCCACGTTTCTGTTCTTTTGGTTGCTGCTCCAAAGGCTTTGGTAGAAAAGTACGCAAAAGTCGTTGATGCTGCGGGACTTTCCTTAGTCAGCGTTGAAACGGAACTCATAGCCTTGGTCCGTTCATTGGCGCTGGATGACGCGACAGTAATGATTGTGGATTTTGGCGCCGGGTCAACAGACATTGCCATTGCCAGAAACGGGCAACTTGCATTTTCCCGTTCGATTCCGACGGCGGGTGAAGCCTTCACAAGGGCAGTTTCCCAGACTTTGGGGATCGAAGTTTCCCAGGCCGAAGAGTACAAAAAGACTTACGGTTTATCACAGAGCCAACTTGAGGGTAAAGTTAAAAAAGCACTGGATCCTATTTTTAGACTGGTTTCTGACGAAATGAAAAAAGCAATCCATTTTTATCAGACCGAAGAAAAAGGCGAAGTACCAAAGTCTGTAATTCTCTCTGGTGGAAGTGCGGGTATGCCTGAGGTAGCAAGTGCACTTACAAAACTTCTGGGAATGGAGGTTGTCGTTGGTAATCCTTTTTCTAAAGTCGAGGTTGATCCTGAGGCAGTAAAATCTCTGGCCGGCTACGCGCCTTTTTATTCAATCGCCGTAGGATTGGCCATGAGGCAGACTTAATCTTTGACCCTTTTATTATATGGCGATAAATTTACTCAGCCAGGAATTAAAACCGAAACCCTACGTAGTAAACTTTGCCAAGATTTTAAAAAAACTTGCCATGGTTTCTCTTTTGGTCTTTCTGGTTGGAGTAATGCTACTTGTCGGCATAATTTTTATATTCTCTCAAAGAACAAAAGCTGCCATTTCCAGTCAGGAAGCATTAAAACGCGAGATAAAAGCGCTGCAAGAAACCGAGCAGAGAATAGTTTTGATTAAAGATAGAATAGACAAAATTGAATCTGTTTATAAAGAAGAAAATGCTACTGACGGGGTTGCTTCCATTAGAGAAATTTCTAGGGTAATTCCGGAAGGGACGTTAATCCAAGAATTTAGTCTTGAACCAGATAACACAGAGGTTAAAGTTCTTGCTGACAGTTTATCGAGCTTGGCAAAATTTGCCTCCGGAATTACTGGTCTAGGAAGTTTTGAAAAAATTGTTCTTAAGTCTTTGGAATTTGATCCTGAAAAAGGATATGTTGCTATATTTGGTTTTCATAGAACAAAAGTATGAAAGATTCATCAACCAGAGGACTCTATTTTAATTTAAAAATATTATTAGGCCCACTAGTAGTGATTCTTTTAATAGCAACTTTTGGCCTCTATTCTGTCAATACAGGCTACGGGCGAGTTAAAAAACAGATTGAAGAATATAAATCTGTAAAGATGGAGGAGACGCATCTTAAGGAAAAACTTGCTTCAATAAAGGCTATTAAATCAGATATCCTGGATCAGGCTGATTTTACGGTTGTTGCTCTTCCTCAAAAGAACCCAGCCACTTTTTTAATATCTCAGTTAAAATTATATGCTGAGGAAAATTCAATAACCATTAAAGAGATATCTCTCTCTGGTTCTCAACAGAATGATGTTCTAAATAGTATGATACTTACAGCCGATATAGAAGGAAGCGACATTATTTCACAATTAAGTTTGATGGAAAGTATTCTTAAGTTTGCCCCAATTTCATTAATAGTGGGGAGTCAGAGCACTCTTAGTCAAAATGAAGCCAACTATAAACAGGAACTTGAAATTTCTTTTTATTGGTCGCCTCTTCCTACAACTTTACCTTCAATTAGCGAGCCTATCAAAGGTTTGACTGGCGAGCAGAACGAAGTTTTAAGGCAAATTTCTTTACTGAAGCAACCCAGCTTGGTTAACTTAAACCCGCAGGTGCAAACTACAGAAAGAGAAACACCGTTTAACTAGACTTTTCTTCAATATTAACCGATATCGATTTACCTTCAAGCCTTCCTTTGACTCTTAAGAGAGTTTGGATCGATTTTATGGTTTGTCCACCCTTGCCGATTATCAGGCCACAGATAGCAGGGTCGGCTAAGATTTTGAATGTAATGTGAGAATCCTCTTGGATTTCATCGATATCAAAACTTCCTTTTTCCTTTTCTATGATGCCTTCCAAGATGTATGTTAATAAATCTTTCATTTCGAAAGGAGCTTATCCACGCCCAAAGTTTTCTTCGCACCTAACGCCAGCCATTTTTCTAATTTTTTCTTGTCGAGACGTTTCTCGATCTTAGAAGGATACCAAAAACCGATTACATCAAGTGCGGCACCTGATCTTTTTTTTCTTTCATCAACTGCAATAATCCTATAAAAAGGCCTTTTTTTAGAACCATGCCTTGCGAGTCTTATTTTAATCATGAGAGTACATATTTTACCTACTTTATCCTTATTTAGCAATATTTTTTAAAGCTTCTTTCGCTGCTTCTTGTGCGGCCTCACTTTTACTTCTCCCCTCTCCCTTAGCCAGAGCCTTTCCGTTAGAGGTAACTTTAATTGTGAACCACTTTTCGTGATCCGGTCCTACCTCTTCAACAACTTCATATTGAGGAGCCTTTTCCCCTTTGGCCTGAATATACTCTTGGAGTAAACTTTTGGGATCTTTCAGGGGTTTGGCCAATTTTTCTTCTATGCCGGACAGAAGATATTTTTCAATAAATTTTTCAGAAGTATTAACTCCTTTATCCAAAAAAAGTGCTCCAATTATTGCTTCAACCGTGTTTGCCAGTAGAGACGGGTTCTCCCGGCCTCCAGTCTCTTCCTCGCCCTTAGAAAGATAAAGTTTTGCTCCCAGGTTCAACGTTTTGGCAACTTCGGAAAGATTGATTGTGTTTACAAGATTTGCCCGTAATGCCGTAAGATAGCCTTCTTCTTTATCGGGAAATCTTTGATATAACTCTTTTGAAACTACAAATTCCAGGACAGCGTCACCCAGAAACTCAAGGCGTTCGTTTGACTCTCTAACGCGAGGATGTTCGTTTACCCAAGATTTGTGAGTAAGTGCGAGCTCATAAAGATTCTTATTTTCAAAATAGCTTTCCAGTTTTATGTCCATAATTAGTCGTTATTTACGGCGTCAATGAGTTCGCCTACTGTTTCGATTTCTGTAAGATCAATCGTGCTTGTGTCAATATTGTTTGTTTTAAGGGTTTCAAGAAAATCTGTTAAATCAGATGGTCTCATATGTAGGTCCTGAGTTAACGAATCGTCGTCGTCTATATCTTCGATTTCTACTCCCAAGTATTCAGCTAAGTGCTGTTTAATAGGGTTTATAATACCTTTTTGGTCAGTTGAATTCATCATATTTGTATTCTTTACTCTTTGGGTTTTTCAACCTCATTTAGTATTGTACCCAAAACACCATTGACAAAGGAAGGGGAATTTTCAGCCCCGAACTCTTTTGCCAATTCAACTGCTTCGTCGATCGCGACCTTTGGAGGCACATTTTTCTGCATTAGTTCATAAACAGCAAGCCTCAAGATTACAAGGTCGATTTTATTCAATTTGTCAATCGGCCATTGGGGAGCCGACTCCTCGATCTTTCGGTCAATTTCATTCGTCTTTTTCAAAATCTCCTTAACAAGTTCGGAGTAATCCCCTTGTTTTGTAAAAGTTTCGGCGAATAACACTTTCACCGCCTGGCGTCTAATTTGGTGTCTTGGATCTTTTATAGTTTTCATACTTATTCTCGCCAAAGAAAAGGATACAAGAATTCTTTTTATTTTAGAAGAATCAATTTATTTGTAGAAGCCGCAATGTGGGCAAGCCTTATGCGGTCGTCTTAACTTTCCACAAGAGGGACACTTTGACAAATTCGGTAGAGTTCGTCTATTAGCCGGGCTATTTCGTCTCTTGCCACTTCTTGACCTTGTGTGTTTTTTCTTTGGTAGCGGCGCCATATGGGGTAATTGTATCCGAACAATTGCTGTTTTTGCAATAAGAGGAATAGTAGATGGGGAATGTTACTGTAAGCTATATCCCTAGCCAGATTTTAGAGTATAATTCAGCAAATCTTACCCATAGTTATGTCGTCTGAATTTGAGTCATTATTAGAACAACCAATATCGCCAGAGACTGAGACCCTTTTGCTCCCTGATCGTCCGATTGCAAAAAGACTTTGTTATAATTTAAAAAAACAGTTATCAGGAAACTCCGATTCTGGTATAAGCGTTGGTGAATACGACTTAACGATACTTGCTCTGTCAAAGTTACTAACTCCGTCGGCCTACAAGATTATCGAAAGGCCAATTTCCTTTAGCGAGTACCTAGAAAAAAGAAGGCAATCTTTTCGTTGGCTTATTGATCTCTGGAATAAATATTATGAAATAAGATGGGGAGGAGGAAATGTTCTTGAATCGAATGACCATGACTGTGATTTCAGACATGATCTTCTTTCTGCTATTTTGACATCAACAGGTATTCTCTCCCGAGAAGAAACGTTTAGATCTCGTGGTATAGATTGGGACGGGTTTCAGGAAGATCAAATTTCACCAGCCCTTAGAGAACTCAATAGAGTGAGATATTCAACGGTTGCCAAAGTTATTACATACGAAGGGGCTAAAGGATCTATAGAGAGACTATCTGAGAAAGGTCTTACAACAGCCATCTATATAGGCGTTTTTGATCTTGATCACGAGGGACATAAGGGTACTGCTGCCAGAGCGAAAAGAAATCTTGGGCCTCACTCAAAATTGTTTTGCGCAGTTGTGGATAAGAAGCTGTCAATTCTTCAAAAAGGTAAGGAACCAACAAGAGATTTAGATAGAAGAATGGCTAATATGTCTATGGTTAAAGGTATTGATAGAGTATTCCCAATTGTTTTACCAGACAGTGTGCAAAGTCTTGAAGATACTGGAGAATATTTTTTGAAAGTACATGAAGAACTTGCGCCACACGTTAGAATTGTAGGGAATCCGACTACGATAGACACTGGTTTATGGGAGGTCTATCAGAAAACCTGTAGACAAGCTAATGTGCTCCTCGTTTATAACGATGAGCTTAAACCAGTTTCGACAACAAGTGAGATAAACAGAATTAGAGGAATTTAATTTGTCATATGATATGTTGAAGGTTATTTTTCCCGATCAACGTATTTGACATCCGATATTGATTAGCTTGTAACATCGGGATTTTAATTGGGTGCGATATCGTGAGGTTCGATTTTTTTAATTAACTTGGGAAAGTTTTGGGGATTTTCGATTGCTTCTTTGGCCGCGTTTCGGGCTTTTTGGATTAATCTGGTATCACTCCAGTGAGCGATTCTTAATTCCGGAAAGCCGTGTTGTTTGGTGCCGAACATTTCTCCGGGACCTCTCAGTTTTAAATCCAGCTCAGCCAGTTCAAATCCAGATTTATTTTCTTTTAGGGCATTTAGTCTACTTTGTACATTCTGTGACTTACTTTCTGTAAATAAAAGACAGTAAGATTTCTTCTCTCCCCTACCAATTCTCCCTCGGAGTTGGTGAAGTTGTGCAAGTCCGAATCTTTCAGCCGCCTCAATTATCATGATTGTAGCGTTAGCTACGTCAATTCCCACTTCAACAACAGGAGTTGAGACTAAAATATCCACCTTTCCCTTTTTAAAAGCGTCTAGAACCTCATTTTTGAGTTTTGCGGATTGCCTTCCGTGCAGAAGACCGACGTTAAAAGGTCTAAAAACCTTTTTCAACTTTTCGTACTCTACCGTTGCTGCTTTGATCTGCTTCATTGTTTCTATTTGCGACTCCTCAATTAAAGGGCAAATGATAAACGCTTGAATTTTCTTACTTTGAATTTGTTCTCGAATCCATCCATATGCGCCTTCTCTTTTCTCAGGTGGAACCAACCACGTAGTTATTGGTTTCCTGCCTTCTGGTAATTCATCGAGCGTTGATAAATCTAAGTCTCCGTAGACGGTTAGAGACACCGTCCTTGGGATCGGAGTTGCCGTCATTGTCAGAATGTGTGGAGAGCGCCTTCCTTTGCCCGTTTTTTTAACCAAGTGGGCTCTTTGCTCGACTCCGAACCTGTGTTGCTCGTCGATTACTACAAGTGCCACATTATCAAAATCTAATTTTTTATGGATCAAGGCGTGGGTACCTACAAAAATATCGCTTTTCCCCAAGTCAGCTTTTATTCCTTCTGACGTAACCAGGCTGACACGCACTTTATATAGATCAAATATATTCTTTAGTGTATTGAAGTGTTGTTGGGCTAAGATTTGAGTTGGTGCCATAAAGACAGATTGGAAACCGTTGATAAATGCGGCAAATGATCCTGCTGCCGCCACAATTGTTTTCCCGCTGCCAACATCACCTTCCAGAAGTCGGTTCATGGGATAATCTTTATTAATGTCAGTCAGAATTTCTTGGATAGAGCGCTCTTGTGAAACGGTTAAAGTGAACGAAAGACCTTTTTTGAACTCTTCCAGTATCTTTTTATCTACTTTTAAGGAATAAATCGATTTAATTTTTTGCCAGTCATTTTTTCTGTATAGACTTTTGAGTTGATAAAAAAGCAGCTCGTCAAAAGCAAGCCGTTCTCTTCCCCTTTCGGCCTCTTCTAATTCATTTGGATAGTGAACATATTTTAAGGATTCGCTGATAGTTGGAAAATTAGATTTGGTCAATATTTCATCAGGCAGGTATTCTTTAATTTCATTGATTAAAGTGTTAAATACTGCCGCGATTTTTCCCCTGATCCACTTTGAAGAAAGTCTGGCCGTTTCAGGATAAATCGGAACTAACCTCGCCGTATGAACGGTGTTTTGATTATTCTCTATATTTTCATATTCGGGCGACATTAGGCTCATTTTTCTATCAAACAGCTCCGCTTTTCCTGAGAATGAATATCGCTCGCCCTTTCTGATATTTTTTACGAGATACGGTTGGTTAAACCAGACGCTTTGCATAGAGCCAGTTACATCACTAATTTCTGCAAGCTGTATTTTTTTCCCAAACTTGGTGTAGATGTTTTTTATCGAGTCAACGTTTCCTTGAATGGTGACGGTCTCCCCTATCTGTACACTTTCAATTGTCGATACTATTCGATAGTCCAAGTAACGATGAGGAATGTGGTAAAGCAAATCTTCTAGTTTTTCAATTCCCAACTTTTCGAGACGCCTCGCATATGTTGGTCCCACGAGAGGCAACTTAGTAACAGGAGTAGATAGTTCCATAACTTTCAGGATAATGATATCACTTTTGCCTAACGGAAGGCGAAGGATAAAAGCGGCAGGAAAGTGGTTAACAAAAGCGCAAGCGTTGCGATTATTACCAGAACTTTGACTATCTTTTGGTGTTTTTTACTTGCAAACATATTATTTTTTAACTTTTACAAAAGTTTGTGTACCTACTTTTATTTCATCTCCACTATTAACTTTGAGTGTAGGGTCATAAACTGTAGCTCCTGAAATATCTACAGCACCCTGGGAAATGAGTCTTTTAGCTTCGCTTACGCTTCCTACTACCTGAGAAATGGTCTGAGCTAGATTTTCTTTTGCCGAAACTTCTGTTTTGAATTCAGGCTTTTGTTCTTGAAAAGTTTTTTCGAAAGCCTCTTGAGCTCTTTGTGCATCTTTTTCAGAATGCATTTCTTTTACAATCTGAAAAGCTAATTCTTTCTTTATAGCTAGCGGTTCTTTTTTAGACTTTGCGACTTTTTCTTTTACCTCCTCCATTGGAACGGAGGTAACCAATATGAAGTACTGTTCGATAAGATGGTCTCCAAGAGACATAATTTTGGCATACATTTCTTCTGGTTTATCTTCGATCCAAATTGCATTTCCCCAGCTCTTACTCATCTTTCTTCCGTCAGTACCTTCAAGAATCATTAGCGTCATAAAATAACTTTCCTTACCTCTCAGGTCTTTTTGCAGAGTTCTCCCTGCGTTCATATTGAAAGTTTGTTCAGTAGCCCCAATTTGCAGATCTGTGTCCAAGTAGTAATGATCATAACCCTGTATTGCTGGGTATAAAACCTCATGCAAACCCACTCTTTTTCCAGATTCTAACCTCTTCTTAATTAGTTCCCTGCCGATGAAATCTCCCAACGAAAAGTGTTGGCAGAGTTGAATTATTTCTTGAGGAGTGAGTTTATTGAGCCATTTGCTATTAAATTTTGTTTCGATTTTTGAAAAATCTAATATCTTACTTGCTTGTTTTTGATAAGTTTCTAAATCTTTTTTTATTTGTTTAGGAGCTATTGGTTTTCTTTCAGTTTCTTTGTCCGATGTATCTCCAATAAGGGTTGTGAAGTCACCAATGAGAAAGGTGACATTGTGTCCAAGTTCTGCAAGCGCTTGCAGTTTTCTGAAGGGAACAGTGTGGCCAAGGGTTAATTTTGGAGCAGTAACATCAAATCCGGCATAGACATTTAGTTTTTTCTCCGATCTCAGCATTTTTTCCAGGCCGTCTTTATTAGGAACAATGTTGGCAACTCCCCTTGTTAAGAACTCATCGATATTATTCATATATTTGAATTTTAAACCTTCAAAGGTTTGCGGTCAAAGGATAATTTGCTAAAATGGTTTATTATGTCACGCTGGAGAGAAGTAGCAAAAAGAAAAAGGCTTAAAAAAAGATGGTCTTATGTACCTGAGAGGGTAAAGAAGAGTCGGTCTTTGGTGAAATGGGCAAAGCTTTTATTCCTGGGTGTGATAGCTTTGTTTGTTGGATCTTTCGTAATACTACCTCTTTTTGCTTTTAATTTACCTTCCCCAGACAAAATAATACGACGGGAGGGATTTTCTACAAAAATATTGGATAGAAATGGTGAAGTTCTTTACGACATTTTTGCCGAACAAAAAAGAACACCTGTATCTTTATCGGATATTCCGGATGATCTAAAAGAAGCAACGGTTGCAATCGAAGACAAAAATTTCTATAAACATAAAGGATTTGACCCCTTCGGAATGCTCAGGGGAATTTCGCGAATATTTACACGAGGTTATGCTCAGGGAGGATCGACCTTAACTCAGCAGCTTGTCAAAAATGTTCTTTTGACGCCGGAAAGGTCAATTGTTAGAAAAATAAAAGAGTTCGTTTTAGCAATACAGATCGAAAGGAAATATTCCAAGGACGAAATCCTGCAGATGTATCTCAATGAAGCTCCATATGGCGGGACAGCCTGGGGCGTTGAAACGGCCGCAGAGACTTATTTTGATAAGGGAGTGAAAGATTTGAACCTGATTGAGTCAGCGATTCTGGCAGGGCTTCCCCAAAGACCCTCTTACTATTCTCCTTACTCAGGTTATCCCGATGCTTATATAGATCGGACCAAGCAAGTTCTTAGACGTATGCGCGAAGATGGTTACATTACCAAAGAGGAAGAAGAAAATGGGATTAAAGAGCTTTCTGATGTCGAAATTCAGGAAAGAGGTGCCAATTTCAAAGCTCCTCATTTTGTTCAGTATATCCAAAGAATTCTTGAAGAGCGATATGGCGAACGGGTCACCGAGCAGGGTGGTTTAAAAGTGACTACAACACTTGATTTAGAACTTCAGGAGGCCGCGCAGGATATCGTTAAAGAGGAAATTGATAAAGTAGTTAATCTTCATATTACCAACGGCGCAGCAGTCGTTCTTGATCCTCAAACAGGGGAAATTCTGGCGATGGTTGGATCCCGTGGGTTTGACGATCCCGAAATTGACGGACAGGTTAATGTCACCCTGTCACCGAGACAACCGGGGAGTGCTTTTAAACCTTTAACGTATGTAACTGCTTTTAAAAAAGGTTATTCCGCCTCAAAGCTAATTTTGGATGTTCCGACAGAATTTCCAGGTGGCATAGGCCAACCTATCTATAAACCTGTAAATTATGATGGAAAAAGCAGGGGTCCTGTGCAAGTTCGCTACGCTCTTGGGAACTCGATAAATCTTCCTGCCGTAAAAATGCTTGCTATGGTTGGAATTAAAGATACACTCTCAACAGCTTATGACCTGGGTATTTCTACTTTACCGCCAAATGAGGATACTTTGAGTCGTGTGGGTCTATCTTTAACTCTTGGTGGAGGGGAGGTGAAACTTCTTGAACTTACTAGCGCATACGCCGCGTTTATGAATCAGGGTTTCAGGATTGACCCCGTTGCGATCCTTAAAATAGAAGATTCTGCAGGGAAAGTGCTTGAGGATGTAAAGCCCGAAAAAGGAAGGCGCGTTTTGACTCCCGAGCAAGCCTATTTAATCGCAGACATTTTATCGGACAATGAAGCCAGAAAAGATGTGTTTGGCACTAACTCGCTTCTTAATATCCCCGGGCGTCAAATTGCGGTTAAAACCGGAACCACGAATGATAAGAGGGATAATTGGACGGTGGGCGGAAATTCTCAGAGGTTAGCCGGAGTTTGGGTGGGAAATAACGATAATAGTGAGATGCTTCAAGTTGCATCAGGCGTAACCGGAGCCTCCCCTATTTGGAGAAGAATTCTTCTCGAGAGTTTGAAAGATAAGCCTAATATAAGTTTCGAAGTTCCGGGCGGGATTGTGACGAAATCCATTGATTCGGTTTCTGGTTATTCTGCCCACGATGGTTTCCCTTCCCGAATTGAGAAATTTATAGTCGGAACAGAACCGGGAGACGATCCTGTTCACGTAAAATTAAAAGTGTGTAAAAGTGATGGACGCTTGGCGACTCCGTCGGATATTGCTTCGGGAAATTACGACGAAAAAGAATTTTTTGTATTTAAAGAAGAAGATCCGACCGGAGGAATAGACGGGGTTAATAAATGGCAGGAGGGAATATTAAGCTGGATTGGTACTCAGTCAGACCAAAAGTATAAACCTCCGACAGAATATTGTGGTTCAAGTAACCCCATCAACGTTGAATTCACAACGCCCCATGACCACGATTCTGATCTTCCCAATAATTTTGCTGTTGAAATTCGTGCAGACTCTACGAATGACATAGTCTTAGTTGAGTTGGAAGCCGATGGGGTAAGAGTAAGATCGTTCACGAGGCCACCTTTTAGAGAAGATGTGAGCCTGGCGGATGGAATTCATACACTGCGTGCAAAAGCAAAGGACTCCTCGGGTAAAGAGTCGGATAGGAGTATAACAATCGGTGTAAAGGTTCCCTGGGATTATTCCCCCTCCCTAATTCCGACGGAGACACCTACCCCAACTCCTTGACAGTATGCTATAATCCCTCAATCTGCCACTCTAAATATGAGTGAAGAAAGAAAGTACCCGGAAAGTATCGAATTTTCGAATTTGAGGAGCGAGCATCATTTAAGGACAAGAAGAGGAATGAGATCTGTTAATCTTAGATTTATTCCTGATGGAATGTTGGATGCAATGATAAGTGAGCAAGGAGAGATCGATACTTCTAAGCCTGTTAGAGTACTTCTCGATAAAGACAATAACTTTATAGGATTGGATGAAACAAGGAGAGATCAGGGTTCTTCTAGTTCTTGATTCTTACTCCCCTATGGTTTAATTCTTTAATAATTTTCTCCCTTATTTTTTCGACTTCATCATTTTCTAAAGTTTTATTTTTGTCCTGGTACCAGATTCTAAATGTATATGAATCTTTATAAATATCTTTTAGCTCAACCTCGGCAATTTTGTCATCGACCAATTTAATAGATAGAACTACCTCCCCTATTTTCGTCCTTTCGGGTATAACGAAAGTCAAATCCTCAATTTGAGGCGGATATTTTGGCCAAAGGTTTACAGACGGCTTTAAATTTTTACTAAGAAGTGAATCCAGGTCTATCTCAAGATAGTAGCAGTCTTCTATTTCTCCTCCCAGCGCGACTACTTGTCCACTAGAAGTTATGTTATACGAATTTGTGATATTTGTTATCGGTAAATCCGCTGTGGAAAATTTAAAATTCTTTAAATTCATTTTAGAAAATAGACTTTCGATATAACCCTTGAATTTAAAAAAATTTGCGTTACCTTTAGACCAGTAGATTATTCCTGCCTTTCTTAATTCGTGATATTTGTTTGTCTTTTTAAAATAAATTTTTCCAATCTCGAATAGGCGCACCTCAGTTCCTCTCTCATTAATAATTTTTTGGGTAAATTCTAATAAATTTGGTAGCATTGTCATTCTCATTTCTTCGATGTCGGGTGACGGCCTATTAACGACTTTTACCGGAGAGCCCGAGTTTATCAAACTTTTATTTAGCTCGCGCATATCCTCTTTGACAAATGGTAAACTTATGACTTCATCGAAACCAATAGAAGTTAGATTATCTTTTAAGTCCTTTTCTTGATTGATATAAGAAAGTGTTATATCTTTGGGAACCTCCAAAGAAAGAACTCTGGAAGGAATTTTATCGTAGCTGTCAATTCTTAAAACTTCTTCTATTAAATCCTCTTCAGATTTAACGTCGGTTCTATAATTAGGACAGGCTACTTCTAAGTCTTTTAAGTCCTCTTTAAGTATTTTGAAATCAAGTCGTTTTAAAATTTCGACAACCTTTTTTGGTTCGGTGATGCTTCCGGATAGAGAGTTCAGATAGTCAAAATTTAGACTGAGTTTCCATGGCTTGGTGACATTCGGATAGTAGTCTAAGACATTATTTTCAATTTTTCCCCATTTGTTTTCCTTAATAAGCTCCAAAAATCTGTATATTCCAAATTCAACCAAATTTGGATCGAGATTTTTTTCGTGTCTAATGCCTGCGTCGGTCAAAAGGTTGTGGCGGTGGACACTCCGGCGGATATTAGCCTGATTGTAGCTGGCACCTTCAAGAAGCACATTTTTTGTTTCGTTTGAAATTGAATGGACTTTGCCTCCGATTGCTCCCGCAATAGACAAAACTGAAGTTTGATTTGCCCAGACTAAATCATCTTCAGTCAAATTTATCGTTTCTTCCAGAAATGTGGTCATTTGCTCACCTTTTTTGGCCTGTCTGATAGTTAAATTTTTGCCAACCCTATCAAAATCAAAAGTATGCAGAGGTTGCCCGGTCTCGATCATTACGTAATTACTCAAATCGACAATGTTATTTATACTTGGGACCCCGTATTCTTCGAGTCTTTGTTTTAGCCATAAAGGTGAGGGAGTTAGTTTAATATCACTTATGGTTGCAATCATGACTCTTCGAAGATAATTAGTGTCAGCCTTGAGCTTAATATCATTTAATTTGGGAGCCTTTGAAGCTTTATTGAAGATTTTTGGATAATTAACGGGTGTTTTAAAAATAGCTGAAACTTCCCTGGCAATCCCAAGGATGGAATAACAGTCTGCCCTATTTCCCCGTAGTTCAAGATCTATGACAATATTGTTATTAACTTTATCCAACTTATCCAACATGTGGCCCGCCATAGTCAATTTGTCGGTAAGATCGGTTAACTTACCGGGAAGTTTGACGTACTCTTTAAGCCAATTAATCGGAATTCGCATATTAATATTTGATGTCGCCGTTATATAAACTTCTGATGTCAGAAATTTTAAATCTATCCATGACTATTCGATCCAGGCCCATTCCAAAGGCATATCCGCTTATCTTTTTTGGGTCGTAGCCGAAGCTTCTTAATATGTTTGGATGTATCATTCCGCTTCCCAGCATTTCTATCCAACCCCGACCTTTACATACAGAACACCCTTTTTTATTACAGAATAAACAGTCAAGGTCGAGCCCTGCCCCGGGTTCTACTTCCGGATAATATTTACATCGGAAGCGTATTTCGCGCTTTTCGCCAAAAAAGCTTCTGACGAAGGAATAAAGAGCGCCTTTCAGGTCGGCCATTGAAATACCTTTTTGAACGGCAAAACCTTGGAATTGATAAAACATTGCGTTATTTGTGGCATTAACGTTTTCGTATCTGTAGCATTTACCCGCAACGACGACCCGGAATGGAGGCTTTAGCGTTTCTAAGGCACGGGATTCAACTGAGGACGTGTGGGTGCGCAAAACCACATCCGGTTCTTCAATGTAGAGTGCGTCCTGGAGGCTCCTTGCCGGGTGATCTTTCGGTAAATTCAGTTTCTCGAAATTATAAACATCGGATTCTATTTCCGGTCCTTCTATTATTGAAAAACCCAAGTGCTTAAATATTTCGTACATCTCATTGATGACTTGAGTTGTTGGATGCAGTTTGCCGATTTTGTACTTTTTTCCCGGAATAGTGGGATCAAACCACTCTCGCTTGACGACTTTCAATTGGTTTTTTTTGGAGGTTATGGTTTCAAAGATGGCGTTTTTACTTTCGTTAATAAGTCTTCCGACCTCTTTCTTTTCAGAATCACTTAATCCCTTAATCTCTTTAATTAACTTTGTCAGCTTTCCGTTTCTGCCAAGATATGCAATACGAAGCCCTTCCAATTCATTAGAGTCTTTGGCCTCCATTATTTGAGCCAAGGCTTCGTTTTTTAGGTTCTGTATTTCTTCCCGCATAAATAAAAAAACTCTCCGGCGGAGAGTTTTCTAGTTCCTCACTGCTCCACCGTTCTATATTAGTCTAAAGCTAAATTCGGTGGAAGTGAAGATCATCATACTATTTAATTTCGGATACGATCTTTCCGAAAGTATCGGGATCGTTGACTGCGATGTCGGCAAGAATTTTTCTATCCAGTTCGATTTTTTCTTTTTTTAGCCCTGCTATGAATTTACTATAACTTATGCCGTGTTCACGAACTGCGGCATTTAATCTTATTATCCAAAGGCTTCTCAAATCTCTTTTTCTAAGTTTTCTGCCAACATAAGCATATTGGCCGGCATGCAGGAGCGCCTCTTTGGCGGTCTTTACACGACGGCTCCTGGCATTTTTAAAGCCTTTGGCTGCCTTTAAAATTCTACGATGTCTTCGCTGTGCGATTGATTTAACTCTAGTCATAATTAGTGTACTGTGATTGGTGAACGGTGAACTGTGAATTTGACGCAGTACACTGACCACCGAACACTGATCACTTCCCTAGTGCCTTCTTTATCTTTTTGGCCCAGGGATTTTTCGTTTCTACCACTCTTGATAATCTTCTTTTTCTACTGGCTGATTTCTTGACATTCAAATGCCTTCTAAATCCTTGCAAACGCAGAACCTTGCCTTTTTTGGTTATTCTAAAGCGTTTCGTAATTGATTTTCTTGTTTTTTGCTTAGGCATAAGCCCTCCTTTTAGTCGGGAAATCCTAAATTCAAATTTCTAAATTCGAAATAATACCAAAATTCTAATTCTTTAAACTCAAAACAATTTTTGATTTTGGTAATTTGGATTTGTTTAGAATTTTGTGCTTAGGATTTAGAATTTATGGTTGTTTCTTCCTTTTTAGGTGAACTCTTCTTAACGGGTGAAATGACCATTGCCAGGTGTCTTCCGAAAAATTTCGGATCCATGTCTATTGCAATTCTAGTTCCCAAATCATCCTTTATTCTTCTTAAAAGATCATATCCGAAATTTGTACTTCCCATCTGCTTACCCATAAAAACTACGACTAATCTAACTTTGTTGCTTTCGTCTAAAAACACTTTTACTTTCTCCAGCCTCGTTTGGTAATCGTGATTTGCAATAAAAGGTGAAAATCTTACCTCTTTAAGCTCGCTTGATTTTGCTTTTTTCTTAAGTTTTTGCAACCTCTTTTCTTCCTGATAACGAAATTTCCCCAATTCTACGATTTTTGTAACGGGAGGTTTGGCATTTGGGGCAATTTCTACTAAATCTAAACCTTCCTCATGAGCCTTTGAAAGAGCCTCATTAATTTTAAGAATCCCAAGCTGTTTACCATCCGCACCAATAACCCTAACCTCGGGTGCTCTTATTTGATTGTTTAATCGCCAGTTAAAAAGACCGGTTTTCAATTTTGTTGAATCTAGCTATATTTTACATGAACGTACTTCTTAATCAAGTGGCTATTAATATCACCTGCAATTTGGGGTCCCTCAAAAATCATACCTGTTATTAGTTGAACCAAGTCGGCTCCACATTTTAACTTTTCTATAGCATCGTTAGCATCAAACACTCCCCCACAGCCGATGATGGCGATATTTTTGCCAAAAGTTTTTCTTGAATGAGCTATTAATTTATTCGAATTTTCAGAAGTTGGTTTGCCGCTGAAATTTCCTTTGAGATTGTTAACCTTCTCAATTTCAGAAGGGACGAAAAATTTATTGCCTCTATCCTTGACTAGATTAGAAAATATATAACCACGGACGGCTTTTTTGAGGCCGATTTCAATTAGAGTGTCGGATTGTTCTGGCGTAATTTCACTTGGCATTTTAACAAATAGAGGTTTTTTTAAATTTAACTCAGTAACTGCCTTGATCAAATTAAAAAGATTTTTGGGCGTTGTAAACGATTCGGTCATAGCAGTATTGGGACAACTTATGTTTAGTTCAAAATAGCTAACGTACTCCCTATCTTTGAAAGTATTGAAAGTAAATATATAATCACTTATTGCCCGATTTATGGTGTTTATGGTTGGTAAATTGGAGCTCCCTACACTTATTCCGGTCGTATGACCATTCAGCCTTTTTTTATCAAGTCTTTGTGCAACCTTTAATGCACCTTCGGATTTGAAACCCTTATTCACAAGAAGTGACCGAGATTTTATAAGTCTTCCAAGCCTAGGCTTATTATTCCCACCGTAAGCTTTGGCAGTCACAGTACCAACAGTATTAAATCCAAAACCAATATGTTTCATTACGCTGGCTAAATGTCCATCGTAATCAAACCCAGCGGCCAGTCCGATTGGATTGTTAAAATTGACTCCAAGAACATTTTTGTTTAACCCCCGGTCGTTGAAAGAAAATATACTCTCCAATAACCAGTCAAAGTTTTCCGATCCCTCTCCCATTTGTGTAAAAATATCGTGTATTTTCTCTGAATCGATAGAAAATAATATTGGCCTAAGCATGTGTTTATAAGTAAGATTCAAAACCTTGTATTTGATCATAAGTTAAATTAGAATCATCTTATCAATGACGAGATCAAAAATCCAGATTCGCGAGGACATTTTTGATTTTATTAAGTCAAATGGAGTTATGACTTTAGCAACACAATCTAAAGATGGTCCTTGGGTATGCACCGTATATTATGGAGTGGACAAGAATATGAATTTGTATATCGTTACCGATCCCCACTCAATTCATGGCAAAGATATGACCAGAAATAACAAAGTGGCATTTAATATATACGACTCGCACCAAAAAATTACAAAACCCAAAAAAGGAGTTCAGGGATCTGGAACAATAGAGATAGTTAAGGGAATTCTCAACGTAACTAAGGCATTAGCTCTCTGGCATAAACAAAATCCGGGTGTTGAAAAGAATATAACAATCAAGGAAGTTAAAAAAATCGCAGACACTAAGGTTTGGAAGATTATGCCCAAGTATTTAAAGTTTTTCAATAAAAAACTTTACACTCCAGATGCGTACGGTATTTGGGAAGCTGGAAATTAAGTTGAACCTATTCAACCCGACGGGTTGTTTGGCTTTTTCATATCACAGGCCGAATCATTGTGGTCAACCAGCACGATATTCCCCAATCCCCTTTTTCTCACCTTTGTAAATATACCAACACTACTGTTTCCTGATTATCCCCCCACAATTTACAGTTCCTACTATATTTTTAAACTGAACACATAATTGCATTCTACTTTCAACTTAGCAACTTCGTTCTCCAGTTCCTCCACCAAATTTCTATCAAGCTTCAATTTATTATTTTCTCGTCGATTTCTTTTCGAATGTTTTTAATAAATTCTTCTAACTTTTGTTCGCCCTGATCTTTTCCTGATCTTACTCTAACACTTACACTTACTTTTTTCTCTTCCTTATCCCCCACAACCAGCATGTAGGAAACTTTTTCCATTTGAGCATCGCGAATTTTAGCAGGCAAAGTTGCATTTCTATCGTCTAATTCTGCTCTTATTTCTTCATTTCTTAATTTCTTTAATACCTCATTTGCATATTCAATATGCCTTTCGGCAATCGGCAAAACTTTAACCTGAACGGGTGTGAGCCAAGTTGGGAAATTTCCATTATACTTTTCGATTAAGAAGGCTAAAACTCTCTCTATACAACCAATTGAAGAACGGTGTATCACAATAGGTTGTTCTTCTTTACCCTTTTCGTTTATATATGTTAGGTTAAACCGTTTTGGCATCACAAAGTCATATTGAACAGTAAAAGCAGTTTCTTCCTTTCCAGACACTCTTTTCATTTGTATGTCGATCTTTGGTCCATAAAATGCTGCTTCTCCTTCTACTTCAAAGTATGGTGATTTTGTTTTCTTAAGAACCGTTCGAAGTACATCTTCTGCTTCGTCCCAGGCTTTATCGTCTTTGTAGTATTTTTTATCATCTGTCCTGTCTCCAAGAGAAAGTCTGTATCTGTAATCTTTGCCCTTTTCTAAACCAAGTGTTTTGGCAATGTAGTCGATTAAGTCAAGTACTTCTTCTATAACGGAATTTGCCTGATCGACTCGTGAAATAATGTGGGCGTCGGCTAGACAAAATAGTCTGACTCTCATCAGTCCGGAAAGCTCCCCACTTTTCTCATATCTGAATTGCGAAGCTAATTCAGCGATGCGCATGGGAAGTTCTTTGTAACTTCTGGGTCGCGATTTATATAGCATAAAATGGTGAGGACATGTCATTGGTCGAAGGATCAATTCGTCCTCATCGACTTTCATTACTGGATACATGGTATCTTTGTAATAGGGGTAGTGACCTGAGGTTCGGTATAAGTCCGTTTTTGCAAGATGGGGTGTAATAACGTGCTTATATCCCCTTCTAATTTCTTCATCTTGAGTAAACCTCTCGAGCTCACGTCTTATTGTGGCTCCTTTTTCAGTGAATAAAGGAAGTCCTGCGCCAACCAAATCAGAGAAAACAAAAAGATCTAAGTCCTTACCGATTTTTCTATGATCACGCTCTTTCTCTAACTTAAGGTTATTAAGATATTCGTCAAGTTCTTTTTGAGTCGGGAAAACGGTTCCGTAGATTCGGGTTAGCATTTTATTTTTTTCACTCCCCCGCCAGTAAGCTCCGGCAACAGATAATAGCTTAAAATTTTGAAGTTTCTTGTCAGGATGTTCAATATGACCTCCTCGACAAAGATCCCAATAGTCCCCCGATTTATAGAAAGAGACTTTCTTTTTCCCCTTTTCCGAAAATTCATCAATCATTTCGTGTTTATAAGGGTTATCGGGATACTCGTTTCTGGCCTCGTTAGCATCCAATTCGTGTTTTTCGAAACTTTTCCAAGAGGGAAGAATTTCTCTCATTTTTGCTTCAATCTTGGGAAAATCCTCTTCGGTTATTTTTACATCTCCGAAGTCAAAGTCGAAATAAAATCCGTTTTCAATAGAAGGACCGATAGCCCTTTTGGTATTAGGCCACAATTCCATTACAGCTGCAGCCAGAAGATGAGCTGTTGAGTGTCTTAGGTTTTCCAGTTTGTTAATATCTTTCTCTTTGTCTACCATCTCTTTCCTCCTCGCTACTTTTTAGTATACCTAATTTTTTCAAAATAGGTACAGTAACACCTAAGCAACTCGCTAGATTTTGTACACACACCTCTGTTCTTATCGGCTCAACAGGAAGACCGTCAAAAGTTCCAAGCTTTTCTCTATTATGTAAAGTTACATTTCGATTATTTTGATTATCTGACATATTTAAAGTTCCATAAAATAAAAAACCTCCTGTTTAGGAGGTAGAAAAAACCACAAATACCACCTCCCAAATTAGGAAGCAGTGGTTGTGGTAAAATATTTATATAACTTCATATTTGTAATCGTATTATCTGACTACAGTTTTTATTTGTCAACACCCGTTAATTCGCGAATCTATCTTGAGATTAACGGTGTTCTTTTGAGAAGTTGGATCTGGGTTTCTTCGACAATATTTGCTATCCCGCTGCCTATTAAAGGAAGACCGCCCAAAGCACGAATTATAATTACAAGAAGTGATGAAATAATTACAAATCCGATAGTTACACCGAACGCCCAGCCGACTCCTGCAAAAAAACCTTCCTTCAAAAGCTCGTTGTAAGGAATGTAAGCGATTTTCAATTTTTTCAGAGATTCCAAGGAGATTTTGGCACTGTTAGAAGCTGTGGAATTTTCTTCATGGTATTTTTTAATCCTTTTGAACATAAATACATATTAGCAAATTCTGGAGTGTTTTTGTATAATAACCTTCTAGGGACGGTTAGCTCAGCTGGTCAGAGCGTTCGCTTGACGTGCGAAAGGTCGAGGGTTCGAGCCCCCCACCGTCCACCAAGTCAGACTTGGTCCACTAATTATCCCCTGAAGAAGTCCCTGAAAGGAAGTATTTGGATCATTATTTTTGTCAGAAAGGCGAAACTTCTTGCTAATGCTAACGGATAATTTCTGGGATAAAGATAAACCTTAAAAGGATATTCTTTAAGGCCGTACTGAGAAAATGCATCTTTTCTTAAATAAGTTAAGATTGCTTCTTCGCTTATCCTATTGCCCAATAGTCTGTAGAGAACAGATATCGTTTTTTCCTTTCCAAAATAAACACCAACCCTCAAACTTCCTTGTTTGATTTTTTTGTATGCTTTTATAATTCTAAAAAGCATCCTTTTGTAACCCATGCCCGAAAAATAGACCGGTAGAAGTGATACGTCGCCTCTTTTCTCCTTTTTGATATTTAATATAATTCTTGATATACCAAAACCCCATTTTTTAAGTTCACTGCCTCCCCCGCCGGGAAAAATCACTACTATACCCCCTTCCTCAAGAGTTTTAGCAGCACTTTTAATACTTTTGTCATTGTTTTTAATTATTTGAGAATCGGAGAGAGTTTCGGATCTGCGGAACCTTTGCGATGGGTCAAATTTGTCTACTAGGCCAAAACCGCGTTTGTTGGAGTAATTTCTTGCTGCGACGGGAAGCGAATACTTTTGTATATGTTTTCCTAAAAAGTAATACATTCTGAATAGGATTAATTTAACTTTTTTCTGATTTAATAAGGAGAACAAAATAATTGGTTCAATGAAAGCATTATGGTTAACACCGTAAATTAGTAAGCCTTTTTGGTTTTGAAAGTTTTTATTAGAGATGTCGGAGTAAACAGCTGTATTTAGTTTTAGCTTATTTATAAATTTAGTCGCTTGTTTTTTTAGACCATATTTGGGGATATTTTTCTCGAAGTTGACCAAGTCGTTTAGAAATTTATGAGCAAAAAAATGTTTCTGATCAAATTTTAATAGCGATTTTAGAAAGAAGTTTTTTTCTGAACGAGATTTAAGTTCCTTCAGTAGAACTTCTAGACCGGACTCTTTATATAAAGACGCGAAGTTTTTCTGCTGTCGTCTTTCCATTCAAACTATTTTACACGATTTTAGAGATGATGTAGAATACTATTTTGAAGGGCCTGTGGTATACCGGTAACACGCTTGGCTGGCAGTCAAGAGTAGAGGGTTCGATTCCCTCCAGGTCCACAGATCGCGTTGTAAACTACTCTTTGAAGCTTTTAGTGGCTGTTAAGGGCTGAAGTAATTTTTTCTCGTGCGCCATCAGGTGATGTTTTTGTTACCAAAGCAACTTCCTCAATAATCATATCTATTGCTTTTTTCAGCAGATCTTTTTTGGATTTTTTAAAATCAATTCCCTTTTTTAGACTTTCTTTCCAGTATTTTCTAATTACATACGCTGTTTCTCTGATGTTATTTAAGCTTAAGATGGCGGAGGCGTCATCGATATCTAATTCTTTATTTTTTTTTGATTTAACTGATAAGTAAAAGAAAAGTTCTCTTATTTCTTCTTTTGAGGCGGGTGTCCTGAGATTGCAGCTTAAAATGCTGCTTTCGGGAATAGAACATATGAGGGTATTATTGTAAACGTTTTTGAAATATGGTTTGTAGTGGATTATTCTTTCTTCCTTATCTTGATCTTGTAGTTTTTGTTTTAATATTTTGAATACTTCATATACAACTCCCTTTTCTATTAGTTTTGTACCGATCTCGGTTTTATTAGATATATACATACAAGTTTTTAAATAGCTGCTACAAAATGGTGAAGATTAAATAAATTTTGTAAGTAGTTATCTTCTACAACTATAACACGTTTTCGTTGAAGTTTAAAGTCCGAGAACTTCTGGATGTTTCTGCCAGAACACCCGGGGGCCGTTACGATATCGTGTTAAGGTTGCGTCTTATTGTTACCGTTTCCTGTTGAAGTAATTTTCAAAAAACTCGTAATAGATCTCTACAGTCTTGAACATTTTATCTATTTCGATGTATTCGTTTGGTTCATGAGCTGTAATTTTTTCCATAGGATAATGAGCTATTGCTGGAATTCCAGCTTGATTAAATTCTTTGGCGACGCTATTTCCCGCTAAGGTTATTGGTATTATTTTAATTCCTAAATTCCTTGCGGCGTTAATGAATGAATTGATAAGAAGTTTATTTTTAACAAGGTGAGGTTCTGTTTTATAAATAATATTAATTTTAAATTTACCAATTACATTCTTTAGTGTTTCTTCAATTTTAGAAATTATTTCTATAGAGCTTATACCCAAGGGAAAACGTATATCCATTTGTACATAAGCGTGCGAAGGAACGGTGTTTGCTATTTCCCCAGAATGAAATATGCTGAAATTTGCCTTCGTAGGAGTAAATTTTCTATTAAATTTTCTTGACCACTTGATTTTTTTAATATTTTCAATGGCAGCTGTTAAATTACTCAAAGCGTTTTCTTCATTTTCCACTAAGGCGGAGTGCTCTTGTTTACCAAAGCTCTCAATTTTAACTTGGACGCACCCTTTTTCACCTATATCCAGTTTTGAGAAGTAACCTCCGTCGGGTATGAGCGCCGCATCGACTTTGAATCCTTTTGAGAGTAAGTATTTGACCCCATATATATTGTCTGCTTCTTCATCTGCCAATGCAATTAAATATATTTTACCATCGAAATCTTGATAATCTTTGACAAATTTTTTTATAGCGCAATAAGAGATTGCGAATGGTCCCTTGTCGTCTATTGCTCCTCGACCGTATATTTTTCTGTTTTTCACGGTAGCTTTAAATGGATCCGTTTTCCAACCGTTACCTGCGGGAACGGTGTCCAGATGGCAGGCTATAAGAAGTGATTTTTCCCCTTTACCAATTTCTCCCACAATGTTAGTGCGTTTTTTATTTTTATATAAAATTTTATTTCGCATCCCCACTTTCTTAAACAAATCTATTACGTAATTCCTACACTTATATTCATCTCCTTTTGGACTTATTGTCTCAAAACTTATTAACGTTTTTGTAATGGTTGTTAATTCTTTTATTAGTTTATTTTTCATAAAGTGATTGGGGTGTTAAAAGGTTGTCGAATATTGAATTTCGATTCTGGATTATTTGGATCATATACTGCTCCCATTAAAACAGGAGAAGGATGATGCCTTAATGTTCCAAGCATGTAGTTGTCGGTTGTTTCAAGGTCCCAGACTACTTTATGTCCTGATTTTGCGTATTTAATAAAAAGCATATACAAAAGGCCTTCTTCGAGGGCAGAAATTACTAATGGCTCATGAATTTTACGACCTCCTATGGCTTGTTCTTGTTTTCGTCTATAGTTTTTTTCCTGTTCTTCGTAAAACATAAGCCAGCCTTCACCAACCCCGAAATTCTCATTTAACCATTTTCTGATATTAATTTGATTTTCATCTGTTCCTAAGTGTTCTAAACAATTAGGAAAGTTTTCCGTATAAGAAGTGACAAAATATTCAACCAGACTTCCCATAAGTTTTTCAATTGATGTAATTCTAACATCAATACCACGATTTCTTAGATGTCTATCAGATTGGGCTTCTGCATCGGTTTTTGAAGCCTGAAGTGCCTGAAATATTTTTTCTTCTTCTCCCAGGTAATATTCTTGGACGTCTACTCCAAGATCTATGAGGTCTCTGGACTTTTTCGTTTCGCCCGTATAAGTACAAATTTCCAAGGATACCGAAATACCCTGTTCAATTAATGGTTGAAAAGTATCTGCGATAGTCGTGGCTGTATTTTCAAAACGATCACCAATGGTTGGAAGCAATCTGCCAGACATGTGGCGTATGTTTCCGTTTCTTTCCCTACAGTAGTCGTAAGGTGGACAAACAGGAGTAATTATTTTTATTTCTCCTTCTCCAGTCTGTTTTGCAAGTAGATTAAGTGCCATATTAATGGAATCTCTATGAGAAGAATTCTGATCAATTTCAGAAGATAATAGGAATGTAGGTAGCGTGTGAGTTAAGAAAATCTTTGCTTTTTCCTCGTCGTAATCTTTCCACCCTTCAATTTCGTTTAGAATTCCTAAAATTGTAGTCTGACTTAAATAGCTTCTTTTTAGTTTTTCTCTTGTTATAGTAATTTCCTGCTGATAATTATTTGGTGGGTTTTGACCAGCACCATTTTTTATGTTTACTATTCTTTGTGCAAGACCGTTGTAATATTGTTTTGCATAATCTCCCAAACCTGCTCTTCCGAGATCCACATTACACATTTTTCTCATGAGTTCTGTAACTTGCGTTTTGTTGGGTGGATCTTCCCGATTCTTTTTTTTAGTTTCCCATTGACTATCTTGAATCCGTGTTAGTGGAGTACTTGTATCTATTAGTTGTGTGAGCTTGTAAAGTAAAGCAGGATCTGTTGTTGCAATTACTTTAGTGTTTGATAGCAGATTAGCGAGTGTATTTTCATCCGCCTCTTTTTGTTCCCATTGTCCTTCTAAAGAGAAATAACGAATTGTTACTTTTTCCCTGAATTCTATAATATAAGGTGTCTTTTCTTTTGCTTGTGGCAAGATTTCTATTTTAGAAAGTCCTGAAACATATCCAACCCCATCTTTTAATGGAAGCTTGGTTGATTCATAAGGCACCGCATCCTCCCGTTCAATTCCAAGAATTCTTGGTTCGCCGCCATATTTTTCGGAATGATCATAAATAAATGCTTCAACGAATAGATGCGGGCCTTTTAGACCAGTATAGCCTTCGCATGAACTTATAGAGTAATCCGTTCCTTCATTTGTAAACATCTCATTTTTTAGAATAAGTTTTTCTCCGTGGTCATCATGTTGTTTATCTGGAATGTCCTGAAGGACTGTGATATAGTTGTTTGGAGATCCGTCATAATCTTCTACATATGATACAATTCCCGCCTCTGCTACAAATATTCTTTTAACTCTAGATTCAGGGATTTGAACTAATTGTACCTGGTTACTTTCCCGAACATTAATTTCTCTCTCTCGAACATTAGGGTTTGTGTGTGTTTGGAGTTGATATATTGACATATTTTTCCAACTAAAAAACCTCTCGTGGTGAGAGGTTGTTCTTATTTTTATTTTTTTAATTCTTAATTTTTAATTTATCTTTCTTTCTCTCACCACTTAACTTAGCCCTCAATAAAGAGGACAAAGTTCATAATGAGAGAAAGGTTTCTCATGATTTAGGGTATTTTATATGATCGTTGTTTTATTTGTCAAGACTAAATATTTATATTACGAAGTCTTTGTAAGCAGAGCTTGGCACCGCTAAAGCGTTGTAAACAAGTTTGTGCACTGCTTAACTTTTCGCTAAGTTTGCATAAAAATCGGTCATTACTTCTATTCCTTTGTAGTAGTTTGATAGACTGAAGTGCTCGTTTGGAGCGTGAATGTTTGATCCTGAATAGTCAAACCCGACCATAATTACGGGTACTTTTAAAGCCTTTGCCATAATCGGAACAAATCCGATTGATCCGCCCACTCCTTTAAATACGGGTTCTTTTCCAAAATGCTTTTTTAGTGACTGTTTCATTAAATTAAATACTTTATTGTCTGTTGGGGCTTTGTAAGGAAGGCAGTCTGCATGTCTTATAAATTTGATTTTTACCGTTTTTGGTGCGATTTTATTAATGAAACTAACAAAATGTCCATAAATTTTATCGGAGTTTTGATTTGGAACTAATCGCATGCTGATTTTCGCTCCTGCTTTGGCCGGTATTATGGTTTTACTTCCTTCGCCAGCATAGCCTCCCCATATGCCATTGACGTCCAGAGTTGGTCGTGTCCAGAGTCTCTCGAGTAGACTGTATTTTGTTTCATCATTACTAATACCATAGACGTCAGCTTCTTTGATGAGTATGTCTTTTGTTATATTAATTTTGTTAAAATCTTTGAGTTCTTTGGGTGAAAATGGGACGATATCGTCATAGAAATGTGGTATGGCTACTTTTCCTGAAGATTCTTTGAGTTTTGCAATGATATTTGCCAATACGTTCGCAGGATTATCAATAGCACCTCCGTATTGTCCTGAATGAAGATCGTGCTTTCCGCTTTCAATTTGTACTTCGGTGTATAAAAGCCCTCTTAGACTAATGTCTATTGAAGGTTGGCCTTTTTCTGGTATTTCAGTATCTGAAACGATCATGTAATCACAATTTAGAAGATCTTTTGAATATTTTCTAACGATATCCGTGATGCTTGGAGATCCGATTTCTTCTTCGCCTTCGATTATAAACTTGAAATTAACTTGTAGTTTTTCATTTTTTTCTAACAACTTCTTAAGCGTCATTATATGTATCATTATTTGACCTTTGTTATCGGTTGTGCCTCTTCCATAAAGTTCCTTACCCTTTACGGTAGGTTCAAAAGGTGGTGTATTCCATTCATTCAAGGGGTCAGGAGGTTGAACGTCGTAGTGGCCGTAGATTAAAACAGTGGGTAGTGAACGGTGGACGGTGTACTGTGCGAAGACTGCGTCGTGCTTTTTGCCTTTTAATATTTTTGTCTTAAAACCCATTGATTGGAAAAGATCAACAAGGTAAAGCCTCGCTTTTTCCATATCTTTCCTATGTTCTTCTTGAGTAGAAATGCTGGGAATTTTAAGTAAGTTGATTAGTGGGCTGAGAAGTTGTTGCTTATTCATCGAACAAAAATTACCCCGCTGAGCGCTGTAGGTAGTGTTCGCCTGATAAAAGATATTTGGCGCCGTATTTTTTGTAATTTGATCCCCAGGCATTTTTCCTCGCAGCACGTCTATTGACTGAATGTAGCCAGATTGACGCCTCCTCGACTTTTTTCCTGAAGGATTTAATAAACTCCAACAATTTTTCAAAGAAAATGACGTGGTAAACTCCGGGCTCAACTGGAGCTTGAAATGCGGCAATTTCAGTTTCTTCTGCAAGGTTTTCCGTTTGTTGAGCCAAGAAAAGGATTTCTTCACGGATTGCTGTCAGCTGCATCCTAAGTTCATTTGTCTTTTTCTCGATTTGAACGCGTTCTTCCTCGATGAGTCTTCTTTCAAAAGACATCTGCTTTTTAGTTTTTTCAACCTCTTCATATCGACCTGAAATAACTTCGCTAAATTCGATTGCCTCACCCGGAACAATTTCACCCGAAAAGTTTTTTGGACTAGGTCTGAAACCAAGAAGCTGTTCCATAAAATCTCCAGGAAGTTTTGCGGCTTCGTCACGCATTTGTTTGGCAGCATCTGATCCGATCTCTTTTAAATCGTCTTTAAAAGCTTCTAATGGATTTGGCTGCCTTGGTAATTTTTGCCCTTTACCTTTGTCGCCTTTGTTCATAGTTAAATTTGGCCTGAATTATATCAGAAAATGCAAGTTTTTGGTAGTTCGGGATTTGTTACAGTTTAGTTTAAAGCAGTCAGATAGTCCAGTGCTTTTCTTCGTCTTAATATTGCTTCGATAAACCTTCTTCTTTCGGGTGTGTCAAGTTCTTTGGATAGTTTTGGATCGGCTTGGGCCGCATTAAGCGCCGCCTCGACATCTTTGGCTTCAATAGAAAGATTTTCCTTTTGTGCTACTTCACTTAAAATAAGATCCACAGAAATTGCATCAGATGCTTGTTTTTCATATTCAAGCCGAAGCGTTTCGCCGGTTTTATTGATTGAAGCAAGATACGATTCTAAGGATAAACCCAATTTTTCAAGTCTTTCTAAAAGTTTTGCTAAGCGGCTATTGGCTTCTTCGTCAATAAGAATCTTGGGAATCTTTAAATTTATTTTTTCAAGAAGCGTTTTAAGAATTTGCTGTTCTTTTTCTTCACGGCTGGGTTCTTTTTTTTCTTTATCTTTTCCTGGAATCCAGAGAGATTTTGCTCGGTTTATTCCAGAGATGTCTTTTTTGTAATCATTGAGTTCTATTTTAGGAATCTCGCAGGTAACCGCCCTTACCTGCCAGTCTTCGCCATCCTGGGCTTTGACGAGTTCAAATCTTGGGTAAATTGCCGGCTTTATTTTGTATTTGCTAATTGAGTCGGTTACAAGTTTAGGCAGGATTTTAGAAAGAGTTTTTTCTAATAGAGTATTTTGAGGAATATGCTCGATTACTTTTTCTAAAGTTGCCATGCCACGTCTGAATCCTGGAACTTCAATGTCTTTTCCGAGCTCTTGGGCCGCATCCTCGCGAGATTTCTGAATTTTCTCATATGGAATGGTAAAGGTTATCTGAATAGTTCCATCGTCGCTTTTGGCAATTACGGATTCTATAGATTCGGTTTCGGATTTGGGAGATTTTAACTTAGGCATATGGGTGTATTATAATCTTTTAACTGGAAATTGGTAATTGGAATTTGGAAATTACCGAGCGGCGCGAGGTTTATCCTTTATGCTGGGTTTTAAACTGAGCTGGATTAAATTTTTGTTGTGGGCTAGAAAATTTGCTTTTGCCGCCACTAAAGAGACTTCCCTTAAAATGATCGGGGGTTCTGTATTTAGGCCCTGCGGCGTTTGGTGCCGACTTAGATTTGATAAATGTCTTCATCCTTCGACTCCTCCCTTTAGTCGTCGCTCAGGAAAAGTATGTCATATTATATAACTTCAATGGAAAATGTAGTAGTCGGTTTTATTTTTTCTTATCTTGGGCAAGTTTGTGGAGGAAAAGGCTGACAAGGGAAAGGACTATAGAGGCAATGACAGCAGTCATAAAGTTTTCAATCACAAAGCCGGGAACAACAAAACTTACTCCCCACAAGAGAACCACGTTTATAAGAAATGCCGTAATTCCGAAGGTGATTATACTTAAAGGAATGAAGATTATCTGAAGGACGGGCTTAATAAAAGTATTAACAACTCCAATTACAACGGCGGTTACAATGGTATCCCAAAAAGTTTCAAAGCTGAAGCCCGGAACTAAATATGAAACAATTAATAAAGTAAATATATTTAACGCTAAAGTGATGATTAATTTCATAAGCTACTAGTACCTGAATAGTTTAATGACTATCGTCTAGCATATTTTTAATAATGAGGTTTAAAAATAATTTTGTCAACCCGGTGGTTTCATTCTAAGTTGTCATTGAAAAATTCCAGATCTCTTTGAATGACTACATCCCAGCTTGGGCGCATATTGTGATCGGTTGCCGGATATTTATTGTAAATAATGTCTTTATCAAGGGCTTTAAATTTATCGACTAGTTCATCACTCCAGGCAAGCGGAACCGCTTCATCGACAGTTCCTTGTTGGATTTGAATGGGAGCATTGATTCTGTCCAAATAATTAGCAAGGGAATAAAGTTCAACATCGTAATCTTCTTCGAACTTTGAAAGTTCGCGCCTGATAAGCTTTCCCCGATCCTCCGATTCGTCTGTATAGAAAAGAACTGAATATGGAAAAGGCTTTGAGACGGGCGCCCAGAGGGTGGTCGGATAATCACCTCCGGTTATTTCTAGGATGGTTAAAGCAATTTGACCTCCGTTGGAGTGTCCCCAGAGAAAAATAGACGATCGATTAATCAGTGAATCGGTTAATCTGGGATAAGGGGTTGAGATTAAGCTAGGTTCTTTTGGAATATTTTCGATAGATTTGAGAAAACTCAAGACAGTAACATATGTTTGGAAACGGGTTTCAAAGATGTTTGCAGTTTCTTCGTCAGACCCTCCATACCCCAGAAAGTCCGGCGCAACTGTAATAAATCCTCGTTCGGCTAAAAAATTTGAGGCATTTCTGGTTCCATCCCCGGTTTTAAAGAGTTTTTGATCAATATATCCCCGAAACATCAATATTAATGGAAATTTACCATCACCTTTCGGAAGGTTAATTTGTCCGGTTACCTTTTTTAGAGTTTTGCCGTCGAGATTTGGGTTAAATTCAAATTCAAAAAGATAAGAAGAATATTCAGTCTCTTCTTTTAAAACCTCTTTAATTTCAAGTTTACCTGGTTTAATTTCGGTTTTCGCTAGGTTTCCAATAGTGTATTTTTCGAAAGGCTTGGGTTTTTGCTTGTCGATAATGGGTATCGAAGGGGTATTAGACAATTGCAATCTATCACCTAAATAGAGTCCAACAACAAAAGACGCTCCAGTTAAGATAAGAATAAATAAGAACTTTTTCATCACCCGAATTGTACACTAAAGTGCCAGAAATTTTTGAAGATTTATAGCAGATTTCGAGAAAACTGCAGGCTTTTAGCCCGCAGATGAATCGAACTCTGATATGTCATTCTCTTTTAGAAGAGAAACCCCGCACTTTAGTGCGGGGAGAATGTCATAAAGATAGTGAAAGTCGAAAAGCCTCCGTAGAAAAGGAATGCGCAGCCGACAGCAATAATTCTGAAAAGCGAGGGTCTTAAAGGTTTTTCAAGGATGGTCATGTTTGTCCAAAGTATGAGTCCCGAGTATATAAACATTGAAATTGCGTTTAAAACCGCTCCCGTCACAACCAGAGCCAGCGGTTCTGTGAAGCCCAAGGCGAAAATGGTAATGCCGGCAATAATTTGAAGCCAGAGAAAGCCGTAGAAAAATTTTGGCAGCTTGTCGGTTGAGAACTTGTCTTTGTTCATTATCACCAAGTTTTCGCTCGAGATTCGGGCATTACTGCCGTAGACGGAAAATTGTGTCCCAAAAAGCATTAGGGCTGCCATTAATAAAAAGAAAGTGCCTAGAGAAGGAAAAGTTCTTGCCGCAATTACGCCTCCCTCCCTTATGACAAAATTAATACTGGTTTCAACTCCCGGATCTTTGTAAACGGTTGCATAGGCTAGAAGTGAGAGGAGAAGCATTGTAAATGCACCGGTAATCCAAAAAACGACTGCGTGCTCTATATTTATTCGCTTCCACCAAATCTTAAATTTATTTATATTTTCCTGGGTTGGCTCAAACGAGGCTCCTTCGAGTTTCACCTCCTCTTTTTTACCCGAAAGTATATTTGTAATGTGTCCGGCATATTTTGCCATTCCGTAGCCTTTTTCTTTGACGTATAGAGATTGTGCCAAATTCAGATTCCCTCCTGCTCCCGCGTAGGCAAGTGCTCCCAGAAAAGTTGCAACAGGAAGGCCTACGGGTAAAAACCAAAAGCCTTCCCCAAGCCCGAAAATTCCTTTGGAGAGGGCTACCCAGTCTGTTCCCTTTGCGAAAAAGAGGGTAATCAGGAAAATAAAGGGAATGCCGACAAGTATAATTATTTTCTGGACTTTTTCCTGGGTTTTATAGACGACGTGTCCTAGACTGTAAAGGACACCTAAGAGGATTAGCATAATAATTCCGACATATTTTGAATAAGTAATTCCGAGAGAGGCGGAAACAACTTTACTGGATGCGGCCATTATCCCCGGCCAAAGCCAAGGAACAAGAGTTGTTGCTATAAACCAGTAGGGTGAAATTTTGCCGAACTTTCGCGTCAGGCCGACAAAAATGCTTTCTCCAGTTGCCAGAGTATATCTTTCAATTTCCATATTGATGAAGAATTGGAAGGTTATACCAAGGACAGCCGCCCAGATGATGCCAAGGCCGAAATTGGAGGTAAGGTATGGCCAAAGAATTAGTTCTCCGCTGCCAAGCCCGACCCCTAAGATTATAAAACTTGGTCCTATCAACTTTCTCAAAGGCCAGGGATCTGGTAACTCCTGTTTATTTAGAGGCGCCAATTTACTCATCAACTTAGTTTAGGGCAAATTCATGTTATTTGGCAAGAAATAATTCTTTAAGTTTAAGAACAGGAGATTCTGGGAAGAAAAATTCTCATGAATCTTACCCTAAGAGGTAATAATTGCAGAGTACATACACTCGTTCTCCCAGGAAATCGAAAGACGCCTATTACAAATGAGGACGGGGTAGGAACGGGCGAGGGTGTTGGTGTAGGTTCAAGTGTAGGGGTTGGTTCTTCGGTCGGCGTAACTTGCTCAGTTGGAGTTGGGGTTGCTTCCTCTGTAGGTGTGGGTGTTAATTCCTCTGTTGGTGTGGGAGTAGGCTCCTCGGTGGGTGTTGGTGTTAGGGTTTCACTAGGTGTAGGTTCCAGAGTCGGAGTCGGAGTTAATGTTTCTGTAGGCGTTGCGGAAGGTTCAGACGGCGTTTCAGTGGCTGAACCTGTGTTTTGAGGATCGGAAGTAACTCTTTGTAGAAAATCAACATTATTATTATCTGTGTCTTCTCCATTGCCTCCGCTTTCATCTAATCCGGATGAACTGGATTTCCGCTCAATGCTTCCATTTGCAGCGGGATTATCTGTTACGGCAGTTGTTTCCGTATCAACTGCCGATCCAAAACCCACCTTATCCACCAAAGTTACACCCGCATCGCTATACAAAAGTACGGTGTAGTTATTGGTTAAAGCATTACTTGCTGCTGAGTAGGGAACGTCCAGGGCTGCACTTCCGTTGTAGCCTGTCCCATGACCGATTAAGAAAAAGCCGTGTGCGGGAATCGTTCCACTAAGACTTGCTACTAAATTAGCCTCTGTTCCGGCACTGTTTTTTCGGGTAAGCCGCCAGCCAGTCATGACAACGTCAGAACCGGTTGGGTTATAAAGTTCTACAAACTCGTCATTATCAGGATCTGCACTATCTCCTGAAATTTGAACTTCGGAAATAACAGCGTGAGTACTCAGTGAATATGTTGGTTTTGCTTTTGATAATGAAAAGACTATGAGAAGGAAAAAAGAAAGTACAATTGGGAGTATAAGATACTTTCTGGGCATGTTTTTAAGGATTATTACTTTCATAGTAGAAATAAAAAATCCGATATGTCAACTGCATCTTTATGCATCTTTTTTTATCAATTTGGGACTTGATTTGTATATTTTTCGGGATTATAACTAAAGTAGATGTTTGGGTTTTATTTGGAAGTTATGATTGAGAAAATCTCTATTCCGGTATCAGTCAGCTTATCCTTTGATAGTAAAAGAAGAAAGGTAATTCCCAAGTGGATTATTTGGAATGATCGTCTCTACCCTATCGTAAAAATCGGACTTCATCATACTTTCCGTGAAGGCAGGGTTCTTTATCATGTATTTTCGGTTGTCAGCAAAACCCTATTTTTCAGGCTCGTTTTGAATACTGAAAATTTACATTGGAAGCTGGAAGAAATTTCTGACGGATTACCGGATTAGTTTATTTTTTGCTCGACATGGAATTTAATCCCAAACCTTCAACTATTCTACATATTGATTTAAACAGTTGCTTTGCGACAATTGAGCAGCAGGCAAATCCGCATTTGAGGGGAAAACCAATTGCGGTTGCGGCGTATTCAACTCCTAATGGTTGTATTTTGGCGCCGTCTGTCGAAGCAAAACGCTATGGAATAAAAACAGGGATGAGAGTTAAAGATGGCAAACTTCTTTACCCGAACTTGATAATTTTGCCGCCTGATCCTTGGAAATATAGAAACGTACACCTCAAATTGAGACGACTTATCTCCAATTACACGGCTGATCTTTATCCGAAGTCAATTGATGAATTTGTTTTAAATTTGGAAGGATATCCTTCATTAGTAACAAGTAGCATGGAGAATGTAGCAAGGGAAATTAAAACGAGAATTAAAAAGGAAATTGGAGAATGGCTAACTGTTTCAATCGGGATTGCGCCAAACCGTTTTTTGGCAAAGCTGGCCTCGTCTTTTCATAAACCCGATGGTTTAGACGAAATCAATAAAGCTAACTTTTTAGACTGTTATCTTAAACTTAGACTGACTGATCTTCCTTACATAAAAATCCGGAATGCGATCCGATTGAATAATATGGGGATTTACACGGTCGTCGATTTTTATAACGCACCGCTTTGGAAATTAAAAGCAGCTTTTGAATCCATAAACGGATACTACTGGTATTTGCGCCTTCGTGGCTGGGAAATAGATGATGCCATCTTTAGACGCAGAAGTTATGGTAATTCATATGCCTTGCCGCGCCCGTTGGTTACCCCCGAAGAACTCTCCCCTATTTTAGCCAAATTGGTTACAAAAATGGGAGCAAGGTTAAGACACGCAGGTTATAAAGCCAAAGGAGTGCATGTTGCAGTTTCGTTTAGAGACGGAGGGTTTTGGCATAAAAACGTTACCTTGGAGAAGGTAATTTTCGATACTCGGGATATATATAAAAAAGCTTTCAAGATTTTGTGTAGTTCACCATACAGAAAGCCCGTTCGAGAGTTGGCAGTCTCATCCTTTAATCTAATGAAGTACAGACAAACTCAACTTGAACTTTTTGAGGACGTAGTAAGAAAAGAAAAATTAGTTAATTCAATAGATGAAATCAACGAACGTTGGGGAGATTTTGTAATAACGCCTGCCAGAATGCTTGCCGCGTCCGACGCGGTGCCTGACAGAATTGCTTTTGGGGGAGTAAAGGAACTGGAGGAATTTACACTAACGTAATGCCAATATACGAATGCGTGCGAATGCTGCGAATGGAGTTTGAACCGACGAATAAATAGTCTAGTGGTTAGGGTTAAGATGCCCGTTTCGGTTACGTAAGACGTAAAACGAATTACGATACGGGCTTCGTTGCCGTTACCGAATTATAACTTTGAGATATCAACGTTATCCCCTACCTCAACCCCATTCTTTTCCGAAAATCCTGCCTTAACTTCCAGTACATAATCGATTGCAACAGGCGGACGATATAAGGGAAGCTCGTTTGAAGGAGTTTCTGGGGGAGGTGGCGGAACACTTTCGTCAAGCTTTATGATTTTACCATCAGCTATCCAGATGATGTCGATAGAAATTAACATATCTTTCATCCAGAAAGCCGGAGAAGATTTGCTTTCAAAAACAAAGAGCATTCCCTCGTTATCTTTTAAGGTTTTGCGACCGGACAGGCCTTTAGCCTTTTCTTCGTTATTATCCGCAAGATCGATGAAAATATTAGCATTACCGACTTTTATTTGTGGCCTTGAGTCTTTGAAAACAATTTGTGTATTTGCAGGTTTTGAATTTAGCTTGGAGTTAAATAATCTATTTTTAAATAAAAGGAGGAATAATCCACAACTTATTACTAATAGACAAAATATTATCGCCTTTTTCGACATAATAGATGTTAGCGAAGTTTAATAAGTGTTTAACTCTTTATCAATATCCTGAAGCTCTTTATCTACGTCGGAAAGGTCAGTTTCGTTTAAATCTTTTTCAATATCTCCTACTCTATCGGAGTCAGACTGAGATTCCATGTTAGTTATTTCTTTCTGGTATGATGTAGAGCTTGATGGTGTACTTCGTTGTCTTGCAAGGGTCATTGCCATATACGCCAAAGCCACTACTAAAATGGCTGCTAAGAATATTAGGAAGTTTTTTCGTGATACTAGTTGCATGTTTTAAACACCTCCTGTCGGCACAACTGTTGGAGTAAGTGTGACTTCTACTGTGGGAGTAGGTGTTGCAGTCGCTGGTACCTCGGTTGGTGTAACAGCCGAAGAAGGCGACGCACCCTGTCCGACTCTCAGACCTTTCATATCACCTATAAGATGCACTAATTTCCTATGAATCTCTATTAGATCTGACTTAATTTCCTTAACCAGAGATCTAACCATTGCAAATGCTTCTTTGGGTTCCTGCGATGCCAATGCTGTTTCAACTTCCACATCCGCAGCTTCAATATTAGTCATAACTGCAGTGAGCATTTCTTTTGCCTCAAGAACCTGCGCATTGATATCGTCCAGATCCACATCCTCATTTACCTCCTCGATTTTTGCCAATCTCGATTCAATTCGCTCGATTAACTTTTCCAGTCTTTCGGCTGCTGCCAGCAACCTTCTTCTTAGAAGTCCCCAGAAATTTGAAATTCTTTCAGTACGTTTTTGAGTTAGTTGTGCCTCGCGTGACGCTTTTTTTTGCTCTAAATTTGCTTGTCTATCACTACTTCTTTCCTCAAGGAGGGCCTTTTTTTCTTCAAGTCTTTGATCTCGGAGCTGAAGTTTTTGTTCTCTTATTGATGAAGGAGTTGAGGTTTGTGCAAAAGAATACGGTGCGAATACCGCAGCCGCAATAACAAAGAAAATAAGAATTGCAATTTTTCTCATCTTACTTATTTTGTAGTATGTATTTTTATTTGTCAAGCCATGAAGTAGAACGTGTGTTCACTTCATGGTGATGCATCTTCTCCAAGAACTTGGGGTTCGTTGGTTGACGCTATTTCAGAAGATTCAGTTCTCAGTCCGAAAATGTAAATAGAGATTATTAACGCAAAAATTATAGAGGGTATCAGAAGCAAAAAAAGATTGAAGTTTCTGTTGGATGTACTTGTGTGAATATGGACAGGTTCCATATTTTAATCTTACAGCTTCATTTCAAGAGAGTCAAAATTATTCCTACCTCTGCCTGTACCAGGAACAGC
The DNA here is from genome assembly GCA_000993405.1 of Candidatus Woesebacteria bacterium GW2011_GWB1_39_12. Taxonomy (GTDB): domain Bacteria; phylum Patescibacteriota; class Microgenomatia; order UBA8517; family UBA8517; genus GWB1-39-12. The sequence goes on from LBWB01000001.1 coordinate 61,068, forward strand.
GGTTTTGAATACAGCCGCAGGAGTATGTTTCCTTTTCTGGAATTTCGACTACTTCGCAGGTTGTAACAACTTCGTGGTTTGCGCAGACTTGGGAAGAACAGCCGGAAGGGAAACAGTCCGAATTTTGATTACAGTTTCCACTTGCCATTGCAGGTGATCCCTCTTTGTTTGTCAAAATTTGAGGACTAGAGCTATCCTTTGTTGAGGGAAATGAATTATTTGAACGTTGATAGAAAAAGTAGACTAAACCGAATACGATTGTTAATATGAGTATAACGACAGGTATATATTTTTTCATCGCTACAGTGCACTTTGTATTCGCAAATTCGAACTTATTTCAAAAATCAGGTATTGCATTGAGGCGCGGCGCCCGCACCGCCACGCGTTTAATTATTTTTTGCGCGCGATCAATCCAATACCTCAAATCTTTCAGGCTTTCGTCATTTTAACATAATTATTGTAATTTTGCCTTTGTCCCAACCCACCCGTACGCAGACAAAATTGTTGTTTTTAAAAAATCACTTCCTCGATCAATTAATTACTTCAAAGGAACCCCGTCTTTTAGAAAGGAAGTTGGCAGAGTTTTGCAAAATTCTTCTCCCCATTCAATTGGAATAATTCGAAGATCAACATTGTATTTACTTAACAATTTCTTTACTTCACTAACATTTTCTTCAGGAACTTCAATGTGAGTAAAATTCGAAATTGGAATTGGAGTTTCTGAACGAGACTCATGGGAACTATAAACTTTTGCCATATTAGCCTCTTTAAATGCACCATTTTTAATTCCGATTAGAACTGGATAATTGTTCTTAATATCTGACACACCGCCATTTATGTAATCTTTCAAACTGAGTGGATTTTTAGTATATTTGTTTCTGAAAAACGACATTCCTTCATAATTTAGTCGATTTAAATCTCTAAATTTTTTACTAAATAATCTCCGATCATGAATTAGCCCTAAGAAAGCTATATTTGACACATAATAAAACGCCCCAGAAGCAGTTTGTAATGGATTTCTAAACCTCTTGCCTTTTTCGTAATGGATTTGTGCATACAGCGCGGAATAAGTTCGTGATGGGGATAAGGAGACTGTATAAACATCACCTCTAGTGTAATCCAAAGGATCTTTGTGAGGCACAAGGCCTCCTTTTTTGATGATTTCAATTAAAACATCAGTTACATTTTCGCCACGGTAATGATATTTGCCCGTTCCGTGCCACCTCCAACTTTGCTCATATAGATTTTTAATAAGGGGGATATTTTTAGTATATTCCTCGGAGGTTTTAACAGTATTGTCTGGTAACCCAATAAGTATTGTAGATATTAGAGTTTGCATAGAACTAATTGTTTCAAATTTTACATCAAAAGCGGGTTCGAATTTACTTGAACACGGTTAATAATTATAATAACAGTATGAGTTCAGAAGAAAACAATCATAATTTTACACCCGCGGAGTCTAAACAGATTCAAAATTTCTTTAGAGGTAATAAAGAAATCGAGCAATCTGCTATACGATCGCGAAACGTAAAAGCGATGATTGGCGGAATGATGACTTTAATCCCAGAGGAAGTACATCAATCTGGATTTCTTAAGGATGAAAAATTTATTGATGTTTTAGAAAACTTTGCAGATTTGGAATGCACATTTAATGACTGGCTAGATTTTTCTTTATCAGGTAAGGATTCATTAGGTCAAGAAACACAACTAGCAAACGAACGCGATACGCGCGCAAAGAGAGAACTGGACGACTCGTTACTAGTACTAGATAATCCCGCAGAAGCATTTAGAATTAAAGGTTTAATTGAAGATAGCCGCAGAGAAACAGAAATTATAGATAATTATATAAGAACTAGAGGTAAAGATATTTCAGTAGAAGAGTCGATGAAATATAGAATATTGGCTGGGACGATATTTAATTGTGCGGCAGTGTCAATCATATTAGGTCGAGAGAAAACCCAACAATTTACATCTCACATATCAGATGAAGATCTAAACTACGAAAATATATACAAAAAATACGAATGGATATTTGAGGGAAGGACAAACAATAAGATCGAGAGAACTGTTGTCATAATGGAAAGGGTGGCATCATTTATGCAGATAGACGATGATTGGGCAGGTATTGATATAGATACAGCATTAAACGTTCCCTCGGTAGCGATTGTTGCATTAAATGAATTCAACGGTGATAGAGTAAAAGCTGCGGAAAAATTAAAGGCTTTAAGAGCTTCGATCGTAGAGGACACCAAAAAACAAGGCCTTGGTTTGCTACCAACAGAAGGTTTGAGCTTAGCAACGAAACTTTTATATAAAGCAAGTGAAATAGTGGTAAATGCAACCATGGAACATTATGAATTTCTTTCAAAATTTGAAAAATTTCGTGACAGAATGGGGACACCAACTTTTTTGCAGCGTGAACGTGCCTATATACGGGGTGAACTTTAATTTTAAAATCAAACCTTTAACAACACATTTTTATTATTAAAGGTTTGGGACAAAGAACAGAAAAGTTTGATAAATTAGGATTGCTTAATAAAAGCAAAATGCAAGCACTTTGCTCGCAATCCTTATTTTCTCCCCCTCTTTAGAGTTCTTTGTCCATCAACCGGCTTTATTTAGCACTCAATCGCTCTTATCATTTCCTGGCGGAATTGCTAAGAAAAACACGAAACCCCAAACTATGGTTCCCACGAAAATTACAGTGAAGGCTTGACCCAGATTAAAGTCCGGGTTCTTTGACATTGAAAGGATTGCCATAGCACCTACAAAAAGGCAACCCAAAGTCCATAACAGCCTTTCATGCTTTTCTATAAATTTCCACATTTTAGCCTCGCTTTCTGAATTCAAATGTATGAGGTGCCGGTAATGGAATTATATCAAATTTTTAGTTCATCTGCATTGTTATAGGGTCTTATTACACCGTTTTGTATTGACTCAAGTTGTCGGAAAATGTTATAAAAAATTGGAATCAACACGTCAAGAACCGCTTTTTTAATGGTGCAATCGGACAACGAGAAGCGATTTTTAGTTGATTCCACCAATTACGCCATTTGAGTTTTGTTCCTTAAAAATTTTTGCATTTGTTTCTTTCTTTTTAAGGAAAAGAATACGAGCGGACTTTTTTGAAACGCGCCGCGTGCGGGTGCGCGGCGACTACTCCCAATCTGTGCCGAGGAGAGGACTCGAACCTCCACGTCTTATCAAGACACACGCTCCTAAAGCGTGCCTGTCTACCAATTTCAGCACCCCGGCTTATACTCAAAAAAAGAAGACAAACGTATTATAGCAAGTTTAGAGATCAAACTCGACAGGGACAGAGTCGATTTTTTCCATGAAGTACTTAACCTTCCAGCTCCAGGTGGAGGAAGGAGGAGCGTAGCGACGCGCTATTTTTGAAATATTTGTTGCGCCTTTGTCATAATATTTTTCCCTTAAGGCCCTGGAGACTATCTCGATTGATTCTTCCCAAGACTTGAATTGGTAATTCCCATTTGCCCAGCCGTATGCATTGTATGAATTTTTAGGAATGTGTTTACCGAAAGTTGATTCAACTCCCGAAATAGCAGGTACGAGTCTCCAGTCTATTTGGTAAATATCCGCATACATAATAAATTTGTCTGCATCATCTGCAAGCGGAGAGTTATGGCTCTCTAGATAACTTCTGAGAATTTTAGTTCGATAATCAATATCGTAATTTCTGTTGGCCACAAAAACTTTAGCCGATTCACTCACGTTGGTATCAGCCGAAGCAAGATCAGCATATATAAGTTTAAATATTAGGATGGATAAGAAAATAATTTTTCTCATGAATGTTTCCCAAAAAAAACAGGGTACCTGACGGTACCCTGTCGTATAATTCTGACGCTCATCCGAGTCAGACTCGGTTTGCCTCAAAACGTGGAAGTACTATAACATATTACTATGAGATTGTCAAGATTGACGATGTAATAGCTAATTTACGTAACTATGGGGTTTTGCGGTTTAACCTTTCTTGGCAAGAATGAAGATTGATGGACCAAAACTGATTTTAGCAAGTAGGGTTTGAAGATATTTTTCAAAAAATAAGAGGGTTTCTTTAGGTAAATATTTCTTGAAAAATAGACTTCTAATATTAGAGACAGACCTTTCTTCTAATATGCTGAAGCCATATTTTTTTAAGAATTCTCTAATCGTATCGGGGTGATAGTTTTTGAAAGGAATACTATTTTTTTTAGTTTTTTTGCCTGTAACATCTTTGGGGAATATATCCAGCCAGAAGGTAAAATTTCCACGAAAAAATTCTGAAAATGTTGCTTTGAGGTGTCTTTTATTGGCAAACTCAATTATTAAGTAGCCGTTTTTTTTGATTAGTTTTTCGATAACGGCAAAAGTTTCCTCCAGATTTTCCATATGGTGAAGTACTCTGACAAGAATAATAAGGTCCATTGACTTTCTTTTTAATTTTGTGGGCAGATTTTCAAGGCAAGAATGAATAAATTTAATTTTTTTGCTTTTAAAATTACCTCTTGCGATCTTTAGAAGTCTGCCGGAAGGGTCAGATAAAATTATGTGAGTGGCTCGATAAATATAAGATGGAGTGAGTCTTCCGTAACCAGTTCCTATTTCAAGAATTGACTCAATTTTTGGAATTTTTTTTAGAAAAGACTTTATGGCATATATCTCTGCTTCGTGTTCATATTCTCGCCCTTCCCAGTAGGAAGGATAATCGTATGTGTCATAATGCGCGGTCATAATAAAAGGTGGTCAGTGATTAGTGATTGGTGATTAGCAAATAGAATTTTAGCAGAGTTTGTAAAGATTGGTAAACTTACTTCATCTGATTCATGTAAAAAGAAACTCCCTCGGCCCAGGTTGTAGAGGAAGGGTGGGCATATTTTTCCATGATTTCCTCAACGGTGACATAACCAAGATCGATGTAATTTTCCTTTAATCCTTTTGAAACGGTTTCAATAGCCTCTTCGTAAGAGTCAAAGCCAAGAGTTCCTTCGCTATGGATTCCCCAACCCCAGCAATTATGGCTTCCTTCCGGTATTACTCTGCAGAGACCAGATTCTTTCTGGGCTATTGCGGAAAGTAGTCGGAAGTCAAGGCCGTATCTATCTGCTGTTTGAACGATAAAATCAGCATAAGAAAAAAGTGGAGAGTTGTTCGCCCCCAAGTATTCTCTTATGATTTCACTTCTGGCATCTGCCCCCGTTACTTCACCCGTGATAGAGGGTGTACTGTCGGGTAAGGAAGCATAAACCTGGACTCCGGGTTTTGGCGAATCAATGAAATTAAGTGACTGGGCTGATTTTGTTGTGGATTCGGAACCTGAGATTGCGAAAAGTGCCAGAACGCTTGCAAATAAGGTAATCGGGGTTATGGTAAAAAAAACAAATGTCAGAATAAGCTTTTTGAAGAATGAATCGGAAGTTTGGTGGGTTTCCATAAGGGTTTTAAATCCTACGTCAGAATGCCACAGTTTAGGTCATAAAGTCAAGTAACCCGTGTTTAAATTTTAAATACTTTGTGAGCCGCGGAGGATTCGGACCTCCAACCTTTTCCTTAAGAGGGAATTGCTCTACCATTGAGCTAGCGGCCCTCGTCCTTTTCAAACTTTCTTTTAGTAAAAGAAAGTTTGGCAAAGAAAATAATACAGTTTCTTCACCAATCCTCCTCTCAAAATTGCAGGGCAATTTTGTTTAGATTAAAGAAATTACGGTATCTATTTTAACAAATTTGAATCTATTTTGCGAATTCTGTAGAAAAAACTGCGACAGACGTTTCTCCGGGTTCGATGTCCGAGAATATTGTCTTAGGTTCAAGTTCGATATCCAAATTAAATTTACTCGATCTGATTTTTTCATCCCCGTTCCAGATAGTCTGACCTTTGTTTTTAATTAGCGCGATGCCGCCTTCTAACCTCCCGTTGCTTGGGAAAATGGGGGGAAAAATTATTGACAGAACGTCAATAGAGACAACTTGTACGGGTTTACCTTGTTTTTTAGGCAATTTTTGCATCTCGTAATAAAATTCATAAAAGCTTCCGTCCTTTTTCTTCCAGGAAAATATGTCAAAAGGTGGAGTTTGATAGTTTAGAATAAAAGGAGTCACCGCGACGACTCTTTCGTCGTTCCAGGCAAGCTCAAAGGCACCTTTCAGATTGTCTGTGGTGCTTTTTGTGTCTTTGTAGCCGTTAGAATTAGATTCCATGTCGTGAGCCCAGCCCGTTTCGGTTATGAATATTGGTAGTTTTTTGCTAACGCCCATTTTTTCCAATAATTTAAGTTCCCACTCAAAAGTGAGAACAGTCCCTCGGCCCACATCATCCTGGGAACCTGAAAAGTTGGGATTTGGGTATGAGTGTGAAGCCCAGCCGTCAACATTATTAAAAACATCAGGGTTATGAGAAATCATTTTTGTGAGAAATTCAGTCTCGCTCATTGTGTCTTTAGCGTTAGGCGCTGAAGCGTCAAATCCGGCCGGAAGGATAAAAAAATCTTGATTTTGGGATTTAAGTTTATTAGAGAAAACCTCCAAGTAATCGGCATATTCTTCAGGATTAATTTCACCACCCCATTCTTTGGCGTGATTTGGTTCATTACCGATAACAACGTATCTGTTTTTGACGACCCAGTTAAGAGAACTGAGGAACGATACCCAACCGTCGATTTCGTCGAAACTCGGCTTTTCCCAACCATCTTCCATTTGTTTTGTGGCAATTCTTACAATTGGGATTAGATGAAGCCGGCGCATTTTATCGAATACTTTTTGCCAGCGCTTTGAATCTCGCTCGTCGGATCTTATGACAAAAGTCACGTATCCCCAGTCCCCGCCTCCCGAATTTACTAATTTAGCCGCATCTTCAAGATCATTTTCATCCAGAATGTGAATACCGAAAGAATTATTTGGAACGGACAAAGGATTTTCAGCAGCCTTTATATTGGTACTAGAAATTAAAATAAGAATTACTGTTATCGTGAACACTCGTATTATTTTTTTTAGCATATCTAACTATTCTACAGGGTTATTTCCAGCTTCTAAAGCTGGTATCGGTTTGATATAATAACGGCACGGTTGGGTATGCCCTCGTGGCGGAACTGGCAGACGCGCAGCGTTCAGAACGCTGTCTCGTTTAACGAGGTAGGGGTTCAAATCCTCTCGAGGGCACTACTACGCGCGGGTGGCGAAATTGGTAGACGCGTACGCCTAAGGAGCGTATGGAGCAATCCTTGCAGGTTCAAGTCCTGTCCCGCGCACTACGCGGTCGCTTTCATCGTAAGATGTAAGAGACCGAATGAAATGAGGTCGCTTAGCTCAGTTGGTTAGAGCGTTCGGTTTACATCCGAAAGGTCGGGGGTTCGATCCCCTCAGCGACCACTAGTCTTTCCCTATTATATTTTGTTAGAATAACGGAAATTGAGCCGAGTTAGCCAAGGGGGTGACAATCTAAGTGACTGACGAAAGAATAACTGGAGAAAACACAATTAGTCATACAGCTTTTATGTATGACGCAACGAAGCCTTTACGTTCATTGCAAGAGTTAGCGAAAATTGAAGGTGTTGAAGGTAAAGGTGCAAGAACGGTTCTGGCCTCCCTTGAGTTAGAAAAAAATTTAAAACAGCTAAACGAAGGTGAATGTGGGGGTCATTTAACGACCGAGGAATCAATTAGACTTGGAATACAGATTGCAGAACAAGGAGGTCATTAAATTAGATAACTATCGGCCGAGTTAGCCAAGGTGGTCACGGCGGGCGCCTGAAGAGCGTCAGATCTCAGTTCGACTCTGAGACTCGGCACCGTGCGGGAGTAGCTCAGTGGTAAGCAAAGCTTGGCCACTTTACTACTCTCCTCGAAACAGGTTTCTGCGGGAGTAGCTCAGTGGTAGAGCGTCTCGTTGCCAACGAGAAGGCCGCGGGTTCAATCCCCGTCTCCCGCTCAAATTAAAAAAGCTTCTTATTGCTCATTTAACCCTCCTATATTAGAATCAGTCTTAAGGTTTTTGAATGAAAATTAAATCAAATCTTAATTGGGAGAGAATTCACAGGTTTCAGAAAAAGGAAGGATGGTGCGGTCCGGCTGTCATACAAATGATTCTTCTTTCGGGAGGTATTCGTAAAACCCAACGCTCAATTGCACAAGCTGTTTATAAAGAGTGGTGGGGAACGGACCAGCAGATGATTGTAGCTTACTTAAGTAAGTTCTTTAACCATATTAGTTATAAATCCAATGCAAGAATTTCCGATATCAAAAGAAAGCTGAAAAAGAATTACGTAATCTTGGTTGACTGGTGGGATGACTTTGATGCAAGTGATCCGGACGGTCACTATACACTTGTTATTGGTTATGATACTGAAAAGGAAAAAATAAAAATGGCTGATCCGTCTAACGAAAGAAAAGGAATTTGGGAAATGGATAAAGAGGAATTTAAAAAGCGGTGGTACGACTCTCTTGATACTCAAGGAAGAAAGTGGATAAGCGGCTGGATGCTTTGGGTTGATCCTGAATCAAAAATTTCAAAAGAAGCAACTAAACCTTCTTAGGAATAGGAGATAATTTCTCCTTTCCCTGAGCATCTCTCATGGTATTTAAGAGAAGTCTTTTGAGAATTTCTTCGAAAGTTATGCCATACAAATCAAGAATGTTGCTCATTGCAACGTCCAGTTCTTTTGGTCCGAATGCGGGGTTACTGTTTGAATCGATAAAATAATAGCGGCCGGAAGAGTCAATTCGAACGTCAAATTTGCCATAATCAGCCATTCGGGTTATTTCAAATGCTTTTTTAATATACTCTTTTAAAAGATTATCTTCGTATTTTTGATACGAGTATGTTTGAACATTGTCGGACCATTGCGATTCAAATGTCGCAAATTTGAAAATTGAATCTGACTCTTTAAACACTTTCTCTCCGAAATAAACTTTTTTGTTAAGTCCCTCCAACAGTATTGCCGTTATTTCTCTCCCGACAATAAACTCTTCCACCAGAACGGGTTGTTCATACGTTGTAATCAAAAACTTTAAGCGTTCTCTTAAGTGCTTTTCGTTTTCTGATACGGCGTCCTCAGTAATTTCGACAGCGCCGTGAATTTCATTTAATTTTGAAATAAGGGGGAAGCGAAGTGTCGGGTCTAAAAAGTCTGAAGCTGTATTAAATAATTGATAATAAGGAACCGGTACGCCATTTTGTTGAAGAAGTTTTTTAACCAAGAACTTATTGTAAGCTAAAGACTCTCCCAATATTCCGGCTCCGGTATATGGAATATCTAAAATTTCCAAAACACCGGGAATGGTGGATGCAAGATACTCATTTCCTTTTACAGAACCCACGAGATTCATTACGACGTCGGGTTTATCTTTCCTTAATTTTTCAGAAAGCTCTTCGTTTCCCGGGTAAAGATTAGGCTTTATTTCTAGTTTCTCAAGGTAAGTTGCAATTACCTGGGCATCGTGTAAAGCTTCTTTTTCAGTAATATACTGGGCTTCTGTAGGAAAATACTCTCTTTTTACGTCACTATATATAATCCCCACCTTTTTGGGCAGTCCTAAGCCGTTTTTTAATAATGCGTTACTGTTTGTGTTTTCTGACATTTTTCAGTTTACTTAATTATTGGCTATTTAGATTTATTGTCAATGAATAAATTGTTTATGGAGGTCATTTTTGATAAAATAGTCTGTACTTTGTTTTAGTTAAAGAAACAAAATTCTGAAAGAATTTTGAGACGAAAAATGACGAAGCAATAGAGTTTTAACTTGAATCAAGTTAAAACGGACTAAGCGGAGTCCATTTTGAGGAGGCCCAGTAGCTCAACGGATAGAGCATTATGAGTTACTATATGTACATATTGAAGAACGAACAGAAAGATAGGTTCTACATCGGTTCAACAAATAATTTAAGAAGAAGATTAAAAGAACACTTACAAGGCAAAACAAGAACCACTAAAGTATTAAAGACAGATAAATTAGTATATTTTGAAGAATATAATGTTGAAGCAGAAGCAAGGAATAGAGAAAAAAAGTTAAAATCGTATAAAAGTAAGAAGTATATAAAGTGGTTAATAAATAATAAAAGTACGGCCCAGTAGCTCAACGGATAGAGCAGACGGTTTCTAACCGTAAGGTTGAAGGTTCGATTCCTTCCTGGGTCACCGAGTCTGACTCGGTTCTATCGAGGAAGACGACAGACGCGTTAGACGCGTCCGCGCTATAAAATAACTCTTTTTGCGAAGTCAGACTTCGCACTGATATGAACAAGAAATTCTTCTTTGTATATGTTCTTTTTAGCTTTAAAGATAGAAAGTTATACATAGGGTATTCAGAAGATTTGGAAGCAAGAACTAAAGAACATTTTAAAGGAAGAGTTAGAGCCACGAAATCAAGACTTCCTGTAATTCTTATTTATTACGAAGCATATACAAATGTTAAGGATGCCAAGTCGAGAGAAAAGTTTTTAAAAAGTGGTTTCGGAAGATCCCAACTCAAAAAAGCTCTCCAAAATAAATTAAAACAACTTAATTACAAACATATCTAAAAATTTGAAGTTAAAATGGTTCGAATCCGAGGCGGGATTATTATTATCTAACTCTTTTAAATACTGTAATTCAAATATAAAATAGTATTAAGCATGTCTGACCAAGAACAAACCACAGAAAATCCGGGAGTTGATGCTTTACGTAAACTTGAAGGATTAGACTGGAGTAAGGCAATAAATGTCCCTCCTGGTGATAGTGATAGACAAGAAATTCGTATATTTCCTAACCCTGCATACATAGAAATAGATCATAACATCCCACTTTTTAATCCCTCCAACATCCTCGAGAGAAAACATACACCTCCAATTAATTACGCAGTTTATTTTTTTGGAATCATGCCAAAAGGAGGCGGAAACGTTCCTGAGGAAATTAGAACTTTAAGATTTCCTGTCGTAGCCAGAGAAAACAAATTAGGCTTAGAAGACGAAATATTTGAAGAGTTAAGTCAGCAAACAGGAAAACCTGTTGGTCAATTAAGGGGTGAATCTTCATTTAAAAAAATAGGAGTAATAGCAGGAAATATTTCTTCCAATATTCACGAATCATTAAGAATGATATTTAAAACCCAGCCTTGTGTTGAAATGGGAACAAATTACGAGCTATCAAGGGATTATCCAGATTTAGACGCGGCAATCTATTCAGGATGGAACGGAAGTGTCGAAAAGAATAAGGGATTAATAGATAAGAACTTGGTAATTATTACTAATCCCTCCAAAGGTGCGTTTTGGGAAATTGACGTTGGAATAGATCAGCAAATATTAACTGATGTGGCGGGAAACATTATGTCACCCCCCATTACTTCGGATACAATAATTAATGCATCAAAAATTGAAATCGACTTGATCGATAACTTGGTAAAAAACAACAGTTAGGTAATTGAAACACTATTGCAATATAAAATATTGCCAGCTGAATTTAACTTAATTAATATTCGCAAACACTCAAATATCTTTTTGTTCGAAATGAAATAACTTAGGGTCACAGCGTTAAACGCGGCTTCGCTTATATAAATCTTATCAGCATGCCTTCGGCGACTTTTATTGAAAGTGAGACTTCCTGGCCGGGAAATTTTGCTCCTGTCCCCCAAATTTTTGCTCTGGACTTTCCTTCTGCAAATTCTGTTCCGATTTTTTCTGAAACATCTGAAAGTGTTTGATCCCTTTTCATAACTATCGGATTATCTAAACTTGGTTCCTGATCCGGCCGGACGAGATAAACGTTAACGAACTCAAGTATTTCCCAGATTTTTTCTTTAAATCCCTCGAGCCCAATCTCTTTTTCGGCGCTTATAAAAAGAGTGTTTGGCCCGCCTGCAACGCTATGCGTAGCATAGCGGGCAGGTGATTGGATAGATAAATCTGTCTTGTTAATTACGGAAATTGAGGGAACATAGACTCGATTTAGGGAAAAAGCGTCAATCAGTCGTTCCACCGTTATTTTCTCGTTAATTGTAATTTCTGCATTTTTTACTCCCATTTCATGAGCGATTTCTTTAATCGTGGGAATATTAATATCTTGTTTGATGTTTGAGTGAATAATCATCCCCCCGGATAATTTTTTATCTATAACTACGTTTGGTCGCACAATATTAAGTCTTATTCCATTTCTTTCCAGAGTTTTTTGAATTCTTATTAAGGCATCAAGTCTTTGGATGTCTGTCATCAAAATAATTAGATCAGCTCCTCTTGCAACAGACAGAACTTCCCTGCCTCTCCCCTTCCCTTCCTCTGCTCCTTCGATAAGTCCGGGAACGTCAAGAATCTGGATACGGGCATTTTTATATTCCATCATGCCCGGAATGACTGAGACGGTAGTAAACGCATAGGGAGCAACCTTGCTTTGGGCGTTTGTTAACTTATTGATGAGTGTCGACTTTCCGCTTGAAGGTGGGCCTATTAGAATAAGCGTTGCGTCACCCTGCTTTTTAACTGCATAGCCTCCACCACTTCCCCCACCTTTCTTTGTCGGAGTTTCCTGCAACTTGTCTCTTAACTTCGAAAGTCTGGCCCGAAGTTTTCCAATATGATGCTCCGTTGCCTTATGATATGGAGTTTCTCTGATTTCTTTTTCGATCGCCTCAATCTGTTCCTCAATCGTAGTCATTCAAGGATTATACCAAAGAATCCTACTTTCCTTTTTTCTGAGTGTATTGCCAGACCATGTATTGAGCAAAGTTGGCAACGACTGCAATTCCTAAGGCATAAACAAAGCTTGCAATCCCTACTCCTGTTAGAAAAGACATGCGTGCCAAAAGCCAAACAGTAGCAAAGTTGACGCTAAGGTATGCCAGCATCATTGACGTATTATCTTTTTGCGGAACTTGCATATCTTTGAGTACGGGTTCTAAGTACCAAATGATGAGACTCCAGTAAAAACCGCTTAAAATTACTGCTTGATACATTGCTAAGATGCTATTTCCTAGTGTTACGGCTTGAGGGAAAAACAAGTTTGCCAGAAATAGAATTGCCGAATTAACAAGCCAAAATAATAAAAATTGTTGGTAGCGCTTCATTATTTAAATATCACCTTCTTTCTTTGCCAAGTCAGACTTGGTTTTGCTAAAATCTCTACTATTTCAGTATAATATATACTTGAGGTTGAAAAAAGAGGTGCCCTTGTAGCTTAACGGATAAAGCAGTGGTCTTCGGAACCATTGATGGGGGTTCGATTCCCTCCAGGGGCACTTAAGGCAATTTTCGAATTTACAGGAATGAGGGTTCAAATCCCCCTGGGCGCACAAAAATTTATCTCCTTGATTTCCTCCGAAGTCACGTTTAGGTATAACTCATTTGACTGTCGACAAAAGAAGATAATGGAAGTAATTGTGATGGATCTACACCGCATTCCATTGCTACAGCGGGAGTTACTCTGCTTGATGTATCGAGTAAATATTGATTTGAATAACCGTGCATTTGTAACTCCTTTTCGGAGTCCGTAATAGCCTTAGAGTCAGGGCCATCATCTGAGAGTAACGATTCAGTCCAATTACACCTTGCACAATCTATTTCAAAAAGATTTCCACGTGCAGCTTCTGATACTTTTAAAAGACTTGGCTCGGGGCAGAGATTTGGATTACCTGTAACAGGCGAGTAGTATCGGTCGGGTGGGTTACAACCGAGAATGCAGCCGTTACAAACAAATAAAATCTTTAGTCCCTTTTCTTTGGCAAACTCAGATATAACTACAGAAGCGTAAAGTGTTAGAAGTGGAGAATAAATTGTTACATGTTCCAGATTATCGCCATTATTCCCGAATTGGTTAAGGATCTCTTCAACTATAGCTGTCTGTTGCATTCCGGATGCAGTATTGTCGAAAATTCCTACCGATCTGAGTTTACGTTGAAGGAGAGCTTCGCAATTTACGCGCTGAATTAAGGGGACACGGCCGAAAATAGGTACTCTTTCATCAGTATGGTGAGAAATGGTGGCGACTGTTGTTGGGATTTTCAATCCCATGTCTTTATATATGCCAACATTAGGATCGATTAACTGTCCCTCTCGTGTAAGAAGTACAATGCCCATTCTTCCTTTGTATTCATCGGTAATTAAGTTATTTATAACTGGAATCTGAAAAGCTTGCCTTGCAGCCATGCGCATATCCTCAACTGCTCCTGGCCCTATATGAAAACGGGCCAGCTGAAATTTGGACTGCTCTAAATCCGGAGACGTAAATCGTCCAAATGGTATTGCATTTGCCTCTGGGGTATTCAGTGTAATAATTTGAGCACCAGTAGAAAGAGTCGTTGTAAGAATAGAACCAGGTGTTTCTTTACCCCGGAGGCTGTGTAATTCTTGTGGATTTTTGAAAGAAAATTCTTCTCTTTGTGAATTAGTTATAAATTCAGTTAGTGCATCGGGATCTTCTGAAAGAAGCTTCTCCAATCCATAGGCAATAGGAAAAAATTCTGAATCATAACAAAGCTTAAAAGGTAGTTTTTCAGGAGAAAAATGGAGTGAAAGTTCTTTTAAAAATGAGTCTGATTGATCTGTTGCGAGTTTTATTCTTTCTTCAGCAGACATTTTAAGTCTCCTGGAATCACATATTATAGACGTGTCTTATAGTTGTCAATTGGCTATTTCTTTCCTCTTGAAAGTTTTTAAAAAATAAAGTTAGATATACGAAGTGAAATTTATTATAATTTCCGGTGGTGTACTTTCGGGACTCGGTAAGGGAGTAACTGCGGCCTCCATAGGGCTTCTTCTCAAAAGTCGCGGAATCAAGGTGACTGCGATGAAGTGCGATATGTATCTCAATATCGATGCAGGAACTATGAATCCAGTTGAGCACGGTGAAGTTTTTGTGACGCATGATGGTGTTGAAACAGATCAGGACCTTGGACATTATGAGCGTTTTATTGGTGAAACTTTGACGCGTGAGAATTATTTAACAAACGGTCAGGTTTATAAGATTGTCCTGGATAAAGAAAGAGCTCTAGAGTACGGAGGTAAATGTGTCGAGCCTTATCATCATATACCTCCAGAAATAATAAACCGCTGGTTTGAAGCAGGTAAAAAACATAAGGCAGAGGTTGTGATAGTTGAACTTGGTGGAACGGTTGGTGAGTATGAAGGACTTTTGTTTTTTGAGGCGGTGCGACGCTTGAAGTTAAAAAATCCGAACGACGTTTTGCTTGTCCATGTTGGTTATCTTCCTGTCCCGCCTTCAATCGGAGAATTGAAGTCTAAACCCCTTCAACAATCAATCCAACTTTTAAACGGTTTAGGGTTGATTCCTGATATTATCGTAGGCCGTGCCGAAAAAGAAATCGATATGAAGAGAAGAGAAAAAATTGCGCTTGCATCAGGAGTTTCGGTTGACAATATAGTTTCCAATCCTGATGTAGAAACCATATATAAAGTTCCTCTTGTTTTAAAGGCGCAGAATCTAGACGAAAAAATTATTAGAAAATTACAATTGAAAGCTAAGAGGAAAGACCTCCTTGAGTGGAAAAATATGCTTGAGAAGTTTAAAAAATCCAAAAAGGTGATAAAAATTGGCATGATCGGAAAATATCAAAAAACCGGTGATTATATATTGGGTGATTCGTATGTTTGTGTCGTGGAAGCCTTAAAACATGCTGGGTGGTATCACTTAGTTAACCCTAAAATCAATTGGATAGACTCAGAGAGTCTGGAGGGGCTTACAGATTCTCAGATTAAAGACCATCTTGGAGAATTGGAAGCGATAATTGTTCCTCAGGGATGGGGTAGGCGCGGAGTCGAGGGGAAGATTAAGGCTGCAAAATATGCTAGGGAAAATAAAATTCCCTACCTTGGTCTTTGTTTTGGGATGCAAATGGCCTCAATAGAATTTGGGAGAAATGTCGTCGGACTTAAAAAAGCAAATTCTTCGGAGGTAGATTCAAGTACTCCTTATCCTGTTATTCATATAATGCCTAATCAACGAGAGTATCTTTCCAAAAAACAGTACGGCGGAACGATTCGTCTTGGTGCTTGGCCGTGCGTCATAAAAAAAGATACACTCCTTGATAAAGCTTATAAAAAGTACGGAGGTGGAAAATCAAACCCTTGGTATCAAGAAAATCCGTTAGAGTTTAAGTCTAAGTTTAAGGTTAATTCTAATTTACTAATTTATGAAAGGCATAGGCATAGATATGAGTTTAATAATAAATACAAGGAAAAGTACGAGAAATCTGGATTTATTTTCTCAGGAACTTCGCCTGATGGAAAACTTGTAGAAGCAATTGAACTAACTGATCACCCATTTTTTATTGGAACTCAGTTCCATCCCGAATATTTAAGCCGTCCACTTACTCCCCACCCCATCTTTCTTTCCTTTATTGAGTCGATGCTCAAGAAGTAATTGAGTGGGATAAGCAAAGCTTGGCACTGCTTCGCATTGTAAGCAGAACTTGTCCCTTACCACTTCGTGGAGCGGGATAGGGGAGTCGAACCCCTCTTCTTTGCTTGGAAAGCAAATGTTGGACCGCTCAACTAATCCCGCATTTCGCGACTTGCGAATTTTCAAATGAGCAACTAAGCGAACTAAGGGATATAAAATCGTTAGATTTTCTCTCCCGCATAAAGTATTGTCGGAGTGCCCGGATTCGAACCGGGGACCTCGCGCTCCCAAAGCGCGCGCTCTGCCAACTGAGCCACACTCCGTGGTGCCGAGGGGGGGACTCGAACCCCCACGTTGCTATTGCAACACGGGCTCTTAAGGCCCGGGCGTCTACCATTCCGCCACCTCGGCATACATATTTAAATTTTATTAAAGTGCTTGTTCCTGCTTTGCAGGAAAGGCTCTGTCGCTTACGCTCTTGCTCGCTTTTAATTACGCTCGCACAAAACCTGGGCGTCTACCATTCCGCCACCTCGGCATAGGCTATATTTTACTATTTTAAGGAGTTGGTCGCAAACTGAAGAATTTACTTTTTCTTACCAACAATGATGATTACGTCGTAAGTGGAGTCTTCTTCGAGAGTTGTCTCGGATTTAACTACTTCGTAAGTTCCCTCGAGTGCTTTCTTTATTTCCTCAAATACTTTTTCAGACAAACCCTTTTTGAGACTTATTGAGGTTGAAGTGTAGTCATAAGACTGAGCATTTCCTGTTGTCAGTTTGTCTTCCATAAATCCTGCTTCGATAAGGAGATCTTTTGCTTTCCCCGCTTCTCCGACTGTTCCTGAACCATTAAGTAGACTAAGTGAAAGTGTTGAGATATCAACCTCCTCTTCGGGTGTTTGAGTTGGAGCGGGAGTTGAAGTTTCTTGGGTTTCCGGGGTTTCCCCGCTTGGTTCTGTTGTAACGGATTGTCTGTAATAAAGTACTCCGCCAACCACTGCTCCCAAGACAAGAAGAATGATTACAACCAAAACTATTAACTTTGTGTTGGGTCCGCCTTTTTTCTCTACCTCTTTTGTGGTATCCGGTCTAACCTCCTTGAGCCATTCTTTTATTTCATCTGAGGAAACGTCCTCCTTTTCCTTGGAGGCTTTCTCAGTAGACTTTTCTGTTTCAGATAAACCTTCTTCCTTCTTTGGGGTTTCTGGTGTAAGAACGCTTTCAGTAGGCTTGGTAGTATCTTCTGTTGCGGACGCAGTATCAGAAGATTTTTGAGAATCAAGCTGGCTGAAAGAAGTTATTTTTGGAGTTTCTTGGGAAGTAGACTCCGGTACTTTGGCAACTTCCTCGTCTTTTGGTTTTACTTCAGCTACATTTTCCGAAGATTCTTTGGTCGGTTTCGGAGTTTCAACTTCTTCGGGTTCTTCGGTTATCTCCTCTACTTTAATTTTTGGCCTTGGCGGCTTGGTTTTGTCAGGCATACTATAACCATTGTGAAACATTTGGGGTTGCTTTGTCAATACACTCGGGATTTGGTAAAATAAGTGCTGTAGTTACAAGGTGGTCGTAGCTCAATGGCAGAGCGCGAGGTTGTGGACCTTGAGGTTGCGGGTTCGATCCCCGTCGACCACCCC
>LBWB01000002.1 GCA_000993405.1 Candidatus Woesebacteria bacterium GW2011_GWB1_39_12
AACGAATCGACAAAACCAATATCTAAAAGTTCATCGATCTGCCCTCTTTCTTCAAAAGTAAACATAGTATTATTCCTGTTCTGGTTCGGTCTTGCCAGATCAATGTCCTCATGGGCAACATTAAAATCCCCGCATAGAATTATTTCTTCATTTCTTCTATTCATCATTTCTTTATTTAATTTGTCATAAACCTCCAATTTATAATCCATATTTCTCTTATCTCTTGCTCCGTGAGGAATATATAAATTTATTAAACTAAAATCGGGGAATTTCAGTTCTAACATCCTTCCTTCTCTATCAAACCTTTCAATTCCTAAATTTTTATTGACCAGTAAAGGTGCTTTCTTTGAATAAACTATAACACCGGCATAGCCTTTTTTAGCGGCAGAGTTACTGAAAAATGTGTAATCCTGAAGATAAATTAGATCGAAAGGCAGTTCAGATTCCTGTATTTTTATTTCCTGAAGGCATAAGATATCCGGATTTTCTTCTTTCACCCAGTCCAAAAAACCCTTTTTCAGGACCGACCTCAACCCATTCACATTCCATGAAACAATTTTCATACCAACCCTTCAATCCCAAATAATTTTAAAATCTTGTTAGTTTTTGAAAACACTACTCGGTTTTTCTTCTTTACATGCTTTTCTTTAGTAAGTTCTGAAATTTGCTGAGCAATCTGATAAACATCTTTTTCGTACTTATCGAGGGGTGTTGAAATCATAACGGCCTCAGAATCAATATGAATTCCTAAACGAGACTGTAATTTAGCAAACCCAAACGAACTGTCAAAAATTGGAAATCCTTGGTAAAAACCCAATAACTTGCAGTGTTCGAGTACTCGTGCCAGAAATTCTTCCTTCAGGGGTAAGTTTTTGCTATTCTTTATTAGAAAATTTACTGCTTTTTTTATTATCGACTCTCTCTTTTCATAATCCAGCCTATCTGTAGAAAACTTATTATAAAACGCTGCCAATTTGGATTTATTCCAATAGAAAGAAATATTATTTTGGGATCCCACAACCTCTCTCTGGTCAAAATATAAATGATAAGGAATGGATAAAATCCTTAAGGCTGGAATTAAAGTACTTGTGTTTGAAGACGTTTGCAATTCAACTTCATCGGCTTTAATATCTCTTGTCTTATCATAAATCAAAATTCCATCTTCACCCCCTACATACTCTTTTCCATATACTTTTAAACCTTTTAATTCAGAATTAAAGATTAGAACCTTCTTCTCAATTTGAATTTTGAATTTCATGTTTACGTGGTTGTATCAGTTGGTATTGGAGAAACTGGCTCTGTTTCTTTCTTTGGAATCGGCGTTACTTTTCTTCTTATAAATATCCTTCTCAAAAGACCTATGAATGTCCAAACTTCTTTGGAACCGAAGGCAAAACTTAATCCTAAATAGATTACTGCTCCTGAAAATAGAACAAAAAAAGTTAGAGCTAGAAGATTAACGGTATAGCGAGTATCGAGAACAAATTTTTCAAAAGGCAGATTCTGGATAATATCCAGTTTTCCAAGAAAAGAAAGCTGTTTTACCCAAACGCTCCTGTCAAAAAACTTTAATATAAAATACATAAATCCCCCAGAAATAACTGAAGCAATGGATGCCTTAATAAAAGGGAAAAAAAGTTTAAAAGAAAAGTTATCAATTCTTTTATTAATTAAGTAAAAAAGGAGTATTGCCTGAAAAGTGGAACCTATTGTAAAAGCTAAAGCTAACCCCCAGATATCAGATTTAATCACTCTTATAAAAAGATAGTCGGCAATAAGGGTAATAAAGATGGAGATCACTGAAATGACAACAGGCGTCTTTGTGTCGTGGAGAGCGTAAAAACCGCGAGCCAAGACAGCCGCTCCCGCCTGAAAAATTATTCCCACGGCAAAAGCCGAAACCACATACCCCGTTTGGACGGTTGCATCCCACCCAAAAATATCGGTTCCATAAATAAGTCTTATTATGGGAATCCTTAAGACGATAAGAGCCGTTGACACCGGCAAAATCAGAAACGCCATCTGATAAAGTGCGTCAAGAATCGTTTTTCTAAATTCCAAAAGATTATCTGTTTGCCTTGCAAGGGTGGGAAGTGCGGCTTTAGCGATTGAGGTTCCAAAAAGTCCGACAGGAAGAAGCTGTAAAGTATTACCAAATGTATAATAGGTATAAGCCGGAATGGAAATTAAGGACGCAAATAAAAGTTCGGCACTTTTAGAAATCTGCAAAAATGAGGTTTCAACAAGTCTCGGAAGCGCGAGTTTTCCAATTCTTTTTACCTCGTCATTAATTTCAATTTTCGGTTTAAATCGAAAGCCAAGCTTCATCGCAAAAGGAAGCTGAATCAGAAAATGGGAGGATGCACCAATTACTACTCCCACAACAGGTGCAAAAAGTCCCAATTTTGATGAAAGCAACAAGGTGCCGAGAATTATTCCTAAATTGTAAAAAAGAGGAGCCAAAGCTGGAATAAGAAAACGTCTAAGGGATTCCAAAACCGCCGTTAAGACGTAACTTACAACAAAAAAACCCTGAGCCGCAAAAAGAATTCTTGCCAAACCGGCAACTTTTTGCTGATCCGCACTGGCAAATCCGGGTGCCAAAATTGTGTAAAATTTATCCGCACCAAATCCTAGAGAAAGAGAAAGAATTAGAAATATTATTATTCCCAAATTAACAATCGTGCTTGCAATATCCCAAGCTTTTTTTTCTCCTTTCCCCAAACTTTTAGTAAAAACAGGTATAAAAGCTGAAGAAAAGGTTCCAAAAACTAAAATCTCAAAAATCAAATCTGGAAGTCTAAAGGCTGCAAAAAATAAAGAAAGTTCGCTGGGCGTGAAGAAATGTGCTAAAACCCTTTGACGTACCAAGCCCAAAACTCTTGAGGCAACTACCATTATCATAATAAGAGTCGCAGCAGAAAGAACTGAATCTTGGGGGCCGGTTAATAATTTTTTACCTCTGTCGATAATTTTATTCATCATATTTGCTATTCTGAACTTGATAGATTATACTCACAAGCTAGTAAATAGTGAACAGTGTTTTGTTTGAAGTGATATCAAGAAATTTTTCTTTGCACTATACACAAACCACTAATCACCAACCATCAACTCATGCCTGTAACAAAAACAGCCAAAAGAGCCTTACGATCATCCACCAGAAAGCAAGCTTTTAATAAGAAAACATTAGCTTCGCTTGAGGTTGCAATTCGGCGAGCCAAAAAAAGTAAAACTACTGAAAATATCAAAAAGGCGTTTTCCCTTGCCGATCGCGCAGCCAAAAAGAAATTCATTCACAAAAATAAGGCCGCTAGAATAAAAAGTCGCCTGTCAACCCTTTTGCCAAAACAAAAATCCTCTACTTCAAAAGCTAAAACTAAAAAGAAACCAAAAACCATAAGATCTTCCAAGAAAAAGGCTACAAAAAAGTAATCTTCTTTCGTTTCCTCTAATATGCTATATTTGATTTATAGTTAAAAGGTGAATGGTAAAAGGTAAATGACAAATAAGGATTTTTAAAATTCCTTTACCATTTACCCCTTGCCTTTTACCTAACTGTTATGTCTGCCCAAAAAGAAGAACAAATAAATCTACTGCCACAAAAGGGTTTTCAGACAACGACAACCGGAAGAGTCTTGGCCTGGATTCTTTCAACGTTTAGGGTAATCGTGATAGTCACAGAAATTATCGTAATGATTGCATTTCTGTCCCGTTTCTGGTTAGACGCTCAAAACTCGGATCTTGACGATGATCTTGAACGAAAACAATCTCTTCTCACGGCGTCATTGAGTTTTGAAAATGAATTTAGAGATACACAAAAACGATTAACAATTTTTTCCCAGCTCGTTTCAAAACAAGAAAACTTAGCCTCTACTCTTGAAAAAATAACCAGATATTTACCCCAGGATTTGTTTCTCAAGACGGTAAATTTTTCTGACAATTCTTTTCAAATCGACGGCATCTCTCCAAACGAAACAAATATTCAACAGTATATTGTAAACCTACAATCAACCGGAAGCTTTAGCGATATTGGCATAAGGGAAATAAAATCAGATCCTAAAGATCCTAATATACTTAAATTCTCATTTATCGCCCAACTTAAATAAAGACGGGCTTAAACCATGAATCCTGGTTGGAGAAATAACTATTTACGTTATAAATCATATTTTTTAAATGTCGCTGGGTCGTATAGAGAAAGAGCCGACATTAAGGTTTATTTAGAAATTCTACTCTCTCTTGCCACAATCTCCGTTTTTAGCATTTTTGCCCTAAGACCAACCATATTAACAATTGCGGAACTGATCAAGGATATCGAAGCCAAGCGTGAGACCGTTACCAAAATGGAAGAAAAAATTCGCAATCTATCACAGGCTCAAAGTCTTTATGATAGAGAAAGAGCAAAAATAGTCATTCTCAAAAGCGCCATTCCAGAAAAAGCAGAAGCTTTAATCTTTGCCCGACAGATTGAAGGCCTATCAGAAAAACACGCTTCAACCGTCTTGGGGATAACCACCGACGAAGCGTTAATAAAAGGGGTCGATCCTAATATAGGAACAGCTAGCAACAGCAAAAGTTCCCAAAGCCAAGAACCTTTTCCGGAAGGAGCTGGCGGATTAACGTTTAGCGTTAATACAAGCGCTCTTCCAGAAGAATATAGAAAAATTCCAAATTTTCTTAGCGACGTTGAGAAATTCAGAAGACCAGTACAGATTGATTATTTAAGCATAACTATAGAAGAGAAAGAAGAACAAAAAACACTCGTTCTGACACTTGAGGGAAGACTTCCCTTTTTTAGCTTAAACAAATAAGAACAGTATGAAAAAACCAAAAGCACCACGTCTAGTAACTGTCGCCATATTTACAACTATTACAACCATTTTTTGGATATTTTTCAGTCTTTACAGAATATTAGCTACAGAATCTCCACCTAAAGTCGATTCCAAACTATTAGAACCAATTAGTCCTGAACTGGACAGAGACTCTCTGAATAAATTAGAAGAAAGAGTTTTTTTTGAAGAATCCGATATAACAAAGCCGTTTCTGGTCCCGCTATTACCAATTCCGACAGGTATATCCGAAGAACAACCTCCTGAAGAAACTATCGAAGAATCCACAGAGTCAGCAAGCGTCACAGAAATATAGAAATTCAATATCAGAAGCAAAGCCATTGACTGAAAGGTCTTTCCCTCATATCATAAATTAAGGAAATTTATCTAAGATGTCTGACGATTATCTAAAAAAGAGTGCAAGTACACCAAGTATCCAAGATTCCACTGATACCGTGGTCCCAGCTATTACAACTCCACCCACAGATCAAGGATCATCGTCACCATTTCTTCAAACTCAGACATCTGCAACTACTGATCAGCAAACAACCGTACAAAATCCTGTAAACACAGATGATGGTCAAAATACTCCGTTGCCGACCGTCGAACCAGAATCTGTGGTTACTGCTCCACACGCACCAAAAAAATACGGCGGAAAAAAAATCATAGCCACGATTTTTGGACTGCTACTTTTGATCGGCGGAGTTGCAGCAGGTGTCATTTTAGTCCAACGTCAACAAGAAATCTCAGAAAGGGCAGCCAGCGGACAAGAATGTTCCCAGTCGCCAAACTGCATCTTGTTGGATGAACCGGGAAATTCTGGAAGTTTCATCGCGCCTCGAACAATAAAAGCAGTACTTATCACCGCACAAGGTGCCTTTGCTTATCCGCCTGGTGACACAAACGATGGCTGCTACCACGTTGTGATCGACGGAACTTACCTATCCTGGAATAGAATAGGATCAGGTCCTGATTGCAAAGACGTAAGTAATGTCCAAGTAAAAATGGTCGAAGAAGAGCAGGTAACTCCTACCCCGACACCTTCTCCAACCGAGGCTCCCCCACCTCCCGGAGAAACACCAACTCCCAAACCAACCTCCCCGCCAGTCATAAGCGCGAAGTGCTTAAATGTCAAAGTCTATGATGCCAGCTGGAATGCATTATCATCGGATGATCTCAAAAATCTTTCTCCTGGGGACACGGTTCGCTTTGCAGTCGCCGGGGAAGCAACAAGCGGCTCATTCGATAAGGCACGTTTCAGTCTAAATAATTCTTCCCTTGGAGAAACGTCAAATAAAAAGCCTGGGACACAAGAATTCTATGTTGAGTACGAAATTCCAGAAAACATTACTAATTTCTCGGTAAAAGGCGAGGTTCATCACAGCGAACTCGGCTGGATTTAAAAGTATAAATTAATATGCAAGAATTTTTAAAAGGAAAAATAGTAACAGGACTCATAGTTATTGCCACGGTGATTTTGGCGGGAGTTGCCATATTTACAGCCTTAAGGCTTTATCAACTAAGGAGAGAGTCCATATCCCCGACTTCACCTGAAAGCCAACCTCAAGCCTGGGATTGCAGCAAATATACATTTGCGCTCGATGCTAATGGCGTTGTTACAGTAACCAATAGTTCTTCCCAAAACGAACCACCTCAAGAAGCCAAGATATATATAAATGAAGCTCTGGTTGCTACTTTTGACGTACCCGCACTGTCCCAAGGACAAGATGCAACACTTGGAACAGTACAAGTACCAACCGGAGAGTTCAACTGGAAAATTATCGGAACTAAAGATTGTCAAAACTCTGGTGGTTCATCTTCAGGTCCAAAGTCTTGCGAGCTTTTGACTTTTAGTATTTCAAAAGCTACGCCTACGCCAACAACTGAATTAACCCCCACTCCGACCGATCGACCGATAGGGGGCAACAGTCCGACGCCCACACCAAACGAAGCCCCCACCTCAACATCGACTCCTACGCCAACAACCGGAGGAGGAGTGTCGGCAGCTTCTCCCACACCGGGAGGCGCAGCACTTCCGAGTGCCGGGGTAGCTCTTCCGACAATATTAAGCTTTACAGTCGGGATTGTTCTTCTTTTGGGGGCAGTCCTTCTCGCAATATGATCTCCAGTTTATATTGATCCTATTACATTTATTGAAATGCACGAGGGTCGGTGTTTTTAATCTTATGAAAAATATTAGCCGTTGTTATCTCCTTTTCCTGAGTTATTTTTCTTTTTTCGACTGTAAAATAGCCAAACGTCTCCCTTTCCACAACCTCACTTCTCTCATCTTCAAGCATCTGAGTAACTTTTACGTAGAAATTATCACTTGTTGCAATTGGTTCTATTATCAAAAAGTGCCAGTCAACGTCAGTTTTGGGGGCAAAGGGGATATCAGATCCCGGAATTTCGCTTGATTGATCAACTCCCCACCAGGCAGGCATATGGTGGTATGTTGATTTCCCATACCAGTTAAAAAGAGCGGCCCAGGTAGTATTTACAAATAAAGGTGCCGTAACAGTGTTAATCCTAAATGGTTTTCCCTCAGACTCTCGATACACCCAGTCAATCACCTTGAGCTCGTCACCCAGAATCATTTGTTTCTGGACGGTAAAAAGAACGTCCCCTTCTTTGCCTTTCGAAAAGAGAAGATTGACATTTCCAGCAAAGATAATGATCAATACTATCAAAAACAATACCGATTGCTTTTTTTGCAGCTGAACCAGGTAATATGCGGTAAGGATTATTATCCCTGCGAGTGCTCCAATGCTAATATATTGCGCATTAGGCACGGGAAACAAAAACAAAGCAATTGGAGAAAGTATCCATATTCCTAAAAAAAGCATGGGGTTTCTCAACGCCCTTTCTTTCATCAACTGAAAAGTAAGATAAAAAGTAACAAGCATCATAAATCCTGCAAAAAAGAGATTGATTCCCCAAATATTCAAGAAAAAGAGTTCTGCGAGGCGGTCAATATATGATGTAAATTTTTCTACAAAACTTGCGTCAAAAATAGACTGAGCTTTAAAAAATCCCAACAAACTTTTTGTTCCTTGAAATTTAAACTTTATTTCCGATGCAATAAATGTCGAAAACGTTGCCAGAACTCCGACGGCGCTTACTATATACGTTCGACGCGTTACACGGGGCATAATAAACCCTTTTATACCCACCCAGATAGTTACAAATATCAAAATCTGGTAGATCATAAAAATCTGGAGCTGCACAGATAGGCCCCACGATATTAAGAGTATAGGAAACGCCCAAGCTTTCCCTCTGATGAGCTTATTCAAAGCCCAAAAAGAGATTGCGATAATCAAAAGAGCAGGTGCAGGATTAGAAAGCCATCGGGCATATTGTATTGCTTCAAAAGACACCGCAAATAAAAGGCACGAAAGAAGCGAAACTTTTTTGTTTTTAAATAAGTCGTAAGCAAGATCATAAATGAAATAGAGAGTTAACATGTTTAAAAAAATGAGAAACAGCCGAACTGCCCAAACATTACCGCTCGTGAAATGGTAAATTGGCGAAATAAGGTACCAATATAAAGGCCCGTGGTGTAATCCTGCAATGTCCGTATTGGGCCCGAGAAGTTTGACAGAATCATTCTGCCAAATATTCATAGCTACCAAAGAATCACGCGCCTGGTCCCAAGAAAAAGTCAGAGAGTCTCGAAAGTATAACAATCGAAGAGTCAGAGCAGTCGCAATAATTATAAAAATTGCAATTTTAGTTTTCATTCTCTAAAAAGTGTAAGTATATATAATAAACGTATTTTATTATATTTTTGTGCGGCAAAAAAGAAACAGGCGAAAAATATAAAACTGCGAATTATTTGAATTAACCGACGTTAAGCTCAAAAACAAATACATAAGACTTTGTATACTCGAGGGAGAGGTGTATAAATTGATATACTTCAACATGGAATGATCATCCTAAAAATTTTCAAAAAAATAAATTGTTTTGAAATGACACTTTTTCTTTTACTTTTTGTATTTTCAAGCTTCTTGATGTGGAAAACATTTCAGGTTACACCGGAAGGAGATCTAAAATTAGCCTCAAGAGTTTGGAGCGATTTTGCGGCAACAATTCCCTTAATAAGATCTTTTTCATTCGGTTCTAATTTTCCACCCGAGTATCCAATTTTTGCAGGACCCCCAATTCGTTATCATTTTCTATTTTTTGCAGCTGTTGGTTTATTAGAAAAAACCGGCATTAGACTCGACTTAGCTCTAAATTCTCTAAGTACGATATCCTTTTTCCTATTAACGATTGCAATCTATTACCTGGGCAAAATGGTTTTTAAAAGTAAAAAGGTTGGTATCCTCTCGGTTATACTTTTTCTTTTTAACGGTTCCTGGGGATTTTTAGAATTTTTTAAAAAAAATCCTATATCCCTGAATATTCTAGACGATATAGTGAAAAATAGAGAATTCTCCTCTTTCGGACCGTATGACGGAAAAATTGTTTCAGCTTTCTGGAGTCTTAATATTTTCACTAATCAAAGACACCTAGGCTTAGCTTATGCCGCATTTCTCTTTCTCATGTTATTTTTATATAGATATTCCAAAAAACCCAGGAAGCTCACCTTGAATAAAATTTGCATCCTGGGCATCATTCTCGGACTCTTTCCTTTTATCCATATGGCTGTTTTCGGAATGATGGGAATAGCCATCCTAGTAGCTTTTTTAATATTTCCGAAGATAAGAATTAATATTTTTGCTTTGGGCTGTATTGCACTTATTCTTGCCATTCCTCAATTTCTATATATGGGAGAGAGTGAGGTACAAACTTCTCTTATCCGCCTGGGTTACCTTCTTGAGGACAAAACTTTTATAGGCTTTTTAAAATACTGGCTGATGAATTTTGGATTTACATTAATTCTTGCTCCAATCGGCTTCGTCATAGCCAAAAAGCCCCAAAAGAAAATTGCTTTGCCTTTTTTGGCACTTTTTGTAGCCGGAAATATTTTCCAGTTTTCACCCGAAGTTGCAGCTAATCATAAATTTTTTAATCTCTTTATAATCGGAGCAAACCTATTTACAGCATACTTCTTATTTAGACTTTGGAAGTTGAAATCTCTAAATAAAGTAGTTAAAACTCTCTTACTCTTACCCTTACTCTTACTTCTAACTCTTACTGGCCTCATAGATTTTTTTCCGATTGTAAACGACTCACTTTTGGTATTAAAAGATCACCGAAATAACCCAACCATATCCTTTATTCTCAATAACACCCCTAAAGATTCTGTCTTTTTAAATTCTTCATATCTTTACCATCCAGCCTCTTTAGCGGGGAGAAAAATCTTCATGGGTTGGCCATACTTTTCCTGGTCTGCGGGATATGATACTGATAAACGGGGAAAAGAGCTTGACAGAATTTACACCTCGAATGAGAAAGAAAAAGTCTGTTATCTTTTGAAGAAAAACAACATTGATTATTTTACTATCCAGGATACAAGTCGTGACCGTGATTTTACCAAAATAAATGTTGTCTTTTTCAACAATAATTTCACACCTATTTATAAAGATTTGGCAGGCGCCATTTCCATATTTGAGGTCAAAACAAACTGCACTACCACTCACCTATGAAACACTTTTTCAAAAGATTAACTGCTTTAGTAAGAAAAAAAGGAACTCTTTTTTATATCGGCGCGATTATTATTTTATCTCTTTATCCGAGACTCTGGATGCTCTCCCAAAAACCACCGATTATCGTAGACGAAGCAGCCAACTTAAGGATGATCCATTCTATTTTAAAAAACGAAAGTCTTAGCCCGCTGGAATTTCATTGGGACTTCAGTAAAACAATTCTTACATACTATCCATCGATTTTATTAATTAAACTATTCGGAAACAGTAATGATTTATACTTCTTAAGATTGACCTCTTTAATTTATAGCCTCGTGGCTCTAATCCCATTTTTTCTTCTCACCCGAAGATTAACTAATAATGTTATTGCCTTTGCGGTAACTTTACTTTTTGGAAGTAGCTATTACTTTTTGCAATTTTCAAGGGTTGGTTGGGTAGATATTGTATTTACTACCACACTTGGTCTTTTTTTAATTTTATTTTTACAAAAAGCCTTTGAAGACAAAAAAAGTGTTCGTTTAATTTGGATAGTTGTTTCCGGCATGACAGCGGGAATTATTTTCTACGCATATAGAGGAGCAAATGTTCTAATTTCCCTTTCCTTTTTGTACTTAACCTTTTTGCAGTTCACAAGTCATATTAGCTTTAAAAAATCCTTTATGACATTTATATTATTTTTCTTTACATTCTTATTTGTTTCACTACCATGGCTTATCAAAATTTCCAAAAACTCAGATAAATATAACTTGAGGGCTAACGTCGTATACATAAAAAATGCCCGCCTTCCTTATCATGGTTTATCTTTTAAAGAAGATCTCACGAAATATCAAATCCTAACATCTATTAAATCCTGGATATTATTAGAAGGTGTTATCGGCGGTAATGAAGAAACCCCCAGATATCTGCCGGAAACTTTTCCTCCCTTAAATTTTTTCATTAGGATTTCTTTCTGGGCGGGCGCAATAATTTCCATGTTGAGTTATCGCAATTTTAAAAAAACCGGATTTTGGCTCCTCATTATTATTACAACTATTATATTCGGCCAAATACTAACAGTTCATCCTCCCAATGGTGCAAGAGCGCTCTTAATGCTGCCTTCTTACTATATAATTGCCGCCACTTTCTTTAACAAAATTTATGAAATCTCTGCTAAAAATAAAATAGTTTTAACTATAATTATCCTCCTGTCTTTATTTTTCTCGCTGCAGGATTTTCTTTTTTACCAATTTTGGATGGAGTGGATAAAGGTATAATTCAATCATGAACAACGATCTTATATTTATTTTTGGGTGGTGGCTGAATTTCTTTTTTGCCGGACTAATTAATCTACCCCTGACCATATTCATCTTTAAAAAGTTTAGGGACGCAGGTTATGGGTTTTCTAAAACCTTTGGGTCTTTATTAATCGCCTATATTATCTTCTTAGGATCAATTACTCATCTTTTTGGTCTTACCCAAACCTTTATGTATGCAGTAGTCGCTTTGGTCTTTCTTTTCAATGTCATACTTTTTTTTCGACATAAAGATAAGCTTCTTTCTTTAATTAAAAAAAATCTTCGCATCATGATTTTTCAGGAAATTTTATTTACGTTAGGACTTATCCTTTGGTCATACGTCAGAGCTCACCAGTCGGATATAAACGGATTAGAAAAATTTATGGACTTGGGTTTCATAAATTCAATTCTAAGAAGTAAATATCTTCCGCCTCCTGACATGTGGTTTAGCGGAAAACCCATCAATTATTATTGGTTTGGGCATTTTTGGGTCGCAGTTGTGACAAAATTTTCCGGCATTCCTTCTTACATAACTTACAATTTGATGTTGGCAACAATACTTGGTTTCACACTAACGGGTGCCTTTTCAATTGCCTCAACCCTAGTCAAAGCGCTAAATCTGAAGATCAATAAAAGGGCAGTTCTTGCAGCCGGAATAATATCGGCAATACTACTAAGTTTTGCAGGAAACTTTCATACACCAATTTATATTTTAAAGGAGGGAAGAGATAAATATTGGTATCCTGATGCAACCCGCTTCATCGGCTATAATCCCGAAACAAACGATAAAACCATTCACGAGTTTCCAATCTACTCTTTTGTAGTATCAGACTTACACGCTCACCTCATAAACTTACCTTTTGTCCTTCTTTATATTGCTCTACTCTATAATTTTTTAACTAATTTCAAATCATTTGGAAATTGGAAATTGGAAATTGGAAATTTTTCAAAACTAATACCGCTGGGTTTTATTCTGGGCGTTATGTTTATGACCAGCGCTTGGGATTTTGGAAATTATGCGCTGACAACGGGTGTTGTGCTAACCCTGTTCACGCTAAAACGGAAGGGGCTAAATTTCTCTTCTGTCTTTGAAATTGGCGTATCTACGGCATCAATATTACTAATAGGTTTAGTGGTAAGTCTCCCATTTCTTCTAAATTTTGAATCAATTGCTCAAGGAATTGCTTTAGTAAAAGCAAGGACACCCGTTTGGCAGCTAGGAGTTCTCTGGGGATTTCCGGCATTATTAACACTCATCTTCGGACTGGTTCTATTAAAGAAATGGCCAAAACTTAAAAAACCGGATATCTTCGTTGCCGGCCTTTTGGTTTCTTCCTGGATTTTAATATTTTTACCCGAAGTGATTTACGTAAAAGATATCTATATTGCTTCTCATCATAGAGCCAATACTATGTTCAAGCTCACATACCAAGCATTCGTGATGAGTTATCTGGCAAGCGGTTATATCGTAATCAGAAGTCTGACATTACTTAAAAAGTTTTTTCCCAGACTTTTATTATCCTTATTTTATTTATCAATTTTTGCCGCACTTCTTCGCTATCCCTTTATCGCGACCAAATCCTATTATGCGGATTTGAAAACCTACAGAGGCTTATCCGGCGAGACATGGCTTGAAAACCAAAATCCGGATATTTTTAAGGCGATTGTCTTTCTTAGGGAAAATGTTAAAGGACAACCGGTAATTCTAGAAGCACCGGGAGATTCATACACAGAATTCAATTCAATTTCTTCGTATACCGGCCTACCGACGGTTTCCGGATGGTTTGTCCATGAATGGCTTTGGCGTGGAACTTCCGAAATTCCTCAAGCCCGTGTCGCTGACATCACGCAAATTTATACCTCGGAAGATCCAGTGCTTACTAAAAATCTTTTGAAAAAATATAACGTCTCGTATGTTATTATCGGTTCTTTCGAACGAGAGAAGTACTCAAATTTAATTGAGGAAAAATTTACTAAACTTGGTCAAAAAGTCTTTTCCTCACCAACAACAAAAATTTACCAGATAGACTGAATAAAAGTTCCCTACATGGTCACTAGTCCCTGGATCGCAGCTTCAGATGATATAATTCCATGATGAGACTATATCTATTCGGCGGTGCAGAAACAGACCAAGGTCAGGCTCCTAAGTTAAAACAGCTCATAAATAAAGTTCTTGCTCAAATAAGACCAAGGCAACTGCTACATATTCCGTATGCCCGTATTAAAGTTCCAAAGGGTGAAGAAGATGTTTGGGGCGAAGGGTGGGTGTCTAAGGACCTCGATTTAAAAGAAATCGAACTACTTGACGCTAGAAATGCTTTTGATATTGAAAGAGCTGACAAGCCGACAATCTTTATGAATGGTGGACCTCAAATTGACCTATTATACGAAAAAATTACTAGCGACAAATCTCTCTACAATCTAGTTATGAACGCAAACTTTATTATTGGCGAATCAGCGGGATCGATGATATCTGGCGAATATATACGAACATATAAAAAAAATAAAGCGGTGGTAACAAAAGGATTAGGGATTTTAAAAGAGACAATAATTGAAGCACATTATACCCAAAGGCGTAGGTATAAATTGCTTAGAAAAGAAATGAAACAAGTAGACGCTAAATACGGAATAGGTATTGACAGCTTAACAGCAGCAATTATTGATACAAAAACTTATCCAGACAAGTATCAAACTATCGGTTATGGATTAGTTGAATTTATTAGAAAAGAAAACTTAAAATAGAAGTTCCTAACAAAGTCCACCAGGCCCTGCGAATTAGGCTCAATTTATTGTAGCTGATAGCTGATATAATTTATTTGTGAATAAGATATTAAAATACTCAATACTTACATCTTCGCTCTTAATTACAATAGTTGCTTCATTTTACCTATCATTTAAATCTCTACCATTTATCTGGTCATATGTTGAAAATCACTTACCATATAATCTAATACCAATTGCAGAAATACTTACAATTTGGATAATAATATATATATTTTACGTGTTAATCCTAGGATATATTTGGTATCACTTTTATCTCTGGGTAAAGATAATCTACGCAAGAAAAGAAAGGAGAAACACAGGTAAAGTTAATAAATAATCTAATTTATAATCGAAGTAGTTCCCGACAAAGTCCATTAGGCTTTACAAAAATTCAATCGCACTTTCCGCCACTTAAAGTGCATTTGGTCCATTGATGAATTTCGTCCCAAGAATTATCTTTCGGAATAAATACATAAAGATTATCGTACTTCGGAGACTTGGGCGGATTAATTAAAAGAGTTTCCGACAAGATTGCCGACTTCATGTGATCTTTTGATTGAAGTGCACGGCGGGCAAGTATTGCACTAGCGCTCGGAGGAATATCTGTTTGGGTTGACTCAAGAACTGCATCTTTCAGAGCTTTTAGCTTTTTAGGAGAGAATAAAATCTCTTTACTTAAAACCTTTTCTTTTATTGCGGTTATCACCTTCTGTTGGCGAGCTTGACGAGCAAAATCGGTTCCTTCGTCTCCCTCGGCATTTCTCGACCTTACAAACTTGAGTGCGGTCTCTCCGCCCATAACTTGATTGCCCTGAGCGAAGTGAACAGTTTCATAACGACATTTATAATCAGGGTCGCCATCACATTTATCATCTTCTTTTCCCGGAATAGGGTACTTCTCATCGGTAAAACTTCTTTCAACATCAACCTCGATTCCTCCCAGTACGTCTATAATTTCCTTAAAACCCGAAAAGTCTATGACTAACGCGTAATGAACAGGAAGACCTACTATTTCTTCAACAGTCGACTTGGCAAGAATCATTCCACCACCATCTTGTTTTTTATTTCCCCAATAATAAACGCTGTTTAGTTTTGTTCGAAGCTCAGGAATCCAGATATCCCGAGGCAGGGATATAAGATTAATTGAAGAATTCAAATGGCTTACCGATACAAAAATCATGGTATCTGTAAGGTCGGGTGCTTCGTGCGCAACGTCTCCTTTTCCCAATATGAGTATGTTTGTACGGTTGTTAATACTTTCTATCTTATCTCCCGGCGTAAAAATAAAATCTCTTGCCAAACCAAAATAAAAATCGGTTCCTGATTTTATTATTAAAGATTTTATTAATAAAAGTGCCAAAAAAAAGACCAAGATAACAGTCAAGATTATTCCGCTTCTAATTATCCAAACATGCTTTAGAAATCTTCGCTTAAACCTTGAAAAGATCATCTTCCTCCTATCCATCTTTATTTCAGGCTTTAACTCTTCCTTAGCAAAAGAATTTTGTATCTCTTCTAACTCTTGCATGCTAGAATTATATCAATTTCAATGTCTATTGTATTTCACAAAACTAAATCCAACAACCTTCTTTCGAGCTTAAACAAAGAGCAAATCGAGGCCGTAACTTATGACGGCGGACCTCTTCTTGTTTTGGCCGGAGCAGGAAGTGGAAAAACTCGAGTCTTAACCCACAGAGTTGCCTGGTTTATCGGACAGGAAAAAGCTCGTCCTGAAAATATGCTCCTTCTAACATTTACTAATAAAGCCGCGGGAGAAATGAAAGACAGGGTTCTCAGATTAACACAACAAGCTCCGGCATTCGCTGGAACATTTCACTCATTTTGCGTAAGAGTTTTGAGAAAAAGCGGGAAATCAATCGATATAACACCCAACTTTTTAATTTATGACGATGATGATTCAAAAGAAGTTATAAAAGAAATTCTTAATGAATTAAATCTTTCGCAAGATAAATATAATCCAAATGCGGTCGCTTCACAAATTTCAGAAGCAAAAAACCAAATGCTTACCCCGACTCAATATGCAGAGTTTATACGGGGCGAGTTTCAGGAAAAAGTTTTTAAGATTTGGAGCGAATATGAAAAACTTCTTAAAAAAACAGGAGCACTGGATTTCGACGATTTATTATTAGAAACAGTGAAATTATTTGAAGATAGAAATGATGTGTTAAACCGCTGGCAGGAAGTCTTAACTCATATATTTGTTGATGAATGGCAGGACACTAATAAAGTTCAATATAAGTTGACCAGGCAACTTGTCGGAGCGAATGAAAATATTACTGCGGTTGGCGATGCGGCTCAATCGATCTACAGTTGGCGCGGTGCGGATTATCGTAATATTAACCTCCTGATGAAGGATTATCCGAACATCAAAGTTATAAATTTGGAACAAAACTACCGTTCCACTCAAACAATTCTTGACGCAGCCAATTCAATAATCAAAAGAAATACCCAGCATCCCATCTTAAAACTCTGGACAAATAAAAACGGAGGGCAAAAAATAAAAATTTATAGAGCCAGAAGTGAATTGGATGAAGCTTCTTTTGTACTTAACGAGATTGATAATTTAATTACCAAAGGACTTGAATTTCAAGATATTGTGATCCTGTACCGAACAAATGCTCAGTCGCGTGTTCTCGAAGAAGCCTTCTTACATGCAGGAATTCCTTATACCTTGGTCGGGGGAGTAAGATTTTATAGTAGAAAAGAAGTCAAAGACGTACTTTCATATTTAAGGCTTTTGGTTAATTCTAAGGATACGGTTTCAAGGAAAAGAATTGAAAAACTTGGAAAAAGACAGCATGAGAAATTCAAAGTCTTTTCAAAAAAACTTTCTCAAGATTGGCAGGAAAAAGCAACAACATTGGACGTGATGGATGCGGTATTACAAGATACTGATTATCTTTCAAAATACAAAAGAGAGACTGAAGAAAATGTAACAAGACTCGAAAACATAAAAGAACTTCGCTCGGTTGCAACCGAATTTCCGAATATAAATGATTTTCTGGAAAATGTCGCACTCATTGAAGCAGAGCAGGATGAAAAAGGAAAAATTAAATCCCGAATCACTAATCACGAATTACCCAGTAACTCTGTTACGCTCATGACCCTCCATGCCGCTAAAGGCCTGGAGTTTCCGGCCGTTTTTATAGTCGGAATGGAAGAAGGGCTTTTCCCCCATTCAAGAAGTCTTTTTGATATGAACGAATTAGAGGAAGAACGAAGGCTTGCATATGTTGGAATAACCCGAGCAAAAGATATTCTTTATCTTACATATGCATCACGCCGCCTCTTCTTCGGACAGAGAACAAGTAATCCTCCGTCAAGATTTATAATAGATATTCCGGAAAATCTGCTTGAAGGAGTTGAAGGCAGTTTTTCTGATTTTGATGTTAAAGACAAATTCGACACCGATTTCGCCGATGACGTCGACAACTCAATCAATTTTTAATGGAAATAAAGAAAAATCCAGAAAAGAATAAAGAGACTCTTAGTAAGGCTTCTCCCCACCCACTTCAATCTCACGAGTGGGCGGAGTTTAGGAAGGCTTGGGGAAATGAGGTCTTGGAAACAAAATACGGAATAATTATTCTACATAAAATCCCTCTTACAAAATACAAAGTTGGAATGTTTATAAAAGGACCAGTTCCCACCGCCAAAATGTTAGCCGACTTACGACAGATGGCTAAAAAAAATAACTTACTTTTTATCAAATTAGAACCGAATGTGGCGGTGGAATTTCCAATTTCCAAATCCCAAATTCCAAATAAATCCAAAATAACAAATCCCAATTTCAAAATACGATATTCGAAAGAAAAAGTTATAAACTTACTCAAAGAAAACGGTTGTGTGCAGGGAAAAACTCTATTTACTCCAACCTCTTTTTGGATAGATCTTACTCCTTCCGAAGATGAATTATTGAAAAACTTTTCTTCCAAGACTCGTTACAACATCCGCTATGCCCAAAGAAAGGGGGTTGAAGTTGTTGAAGACAACTCCAATAAAGCATTTGAAAAATATATCGAGTTAACTCGGGAAACAGTCGAGCGGCAGGGATTTTACGCCCACACCGAATCCTACCATCGGTTAATGTGGAAATATTTACACCCCACTTCGCCAAGGCTTCGAGGGGCAAGCCAATCACTTGCCTCGCCAAAGCTTCCAAGCGAAGGCGGGCCAATTGCTCGCTTGCTTACCGCTAAATACAATGACGAAATTATTACTTGCTGGATTATCTTTGTTTATAAAGATTTCCTTTATTACCCTTATGGGGCATCTTCCGAAAAGTACAAAAACGTAATGGCAAATAACTTAATGATGTGGGAAGCAATTCGCTATGGTAAAAAATTAGGACTAAAAACTTTTGATCTTTGGGGAAGAGAGCCCGGCAAAGGTTTTACAAAATTCAAAGAAGGCTACAACCCGCAAGTTGTGGAATTTATCGGAACTTGGGACTTAGTAACATCTCCTTTATATTGGCCGTATAGGACCGCCGAATTCCTTCGTTGGCAAATCTTGAGAACTAAAAGCAAGTTTGTGGAACCAAAGTTCTAAGAATTATGCAACAACTAAGTACTTAGGAACTAACCATTGGGTTATACCTCTTTGACAAAGGAGCTTACGACGTGTGCAGCAAGTCTTAGCTCACGTTCTGTATCCAAACCAAATGTTTTAGGGTCTTTCATATTTCCCCCCGAATCGTAATAAAGTGAGTCGACTGCTGGCTGCAGATCTGTGGATCCCAAAGCAACGCCTTCTAATCTCATTTTATCAACTTCTTTTTTAAATTTTGTAACCTCCCAAAGTAATTTGTTCGCTGTATCCTCTCCGACAAGTCGAGTAAGAGTCCAGTGAGCATCACCTAAAGCAATTTCTGCTTTAGCAGAACCATTATCTAGGCTTAGAACTCCCTCAAACCTATCAGGCATTACCTCTATTTCAAAATCTTTATTATCATCTACCATAACATATATTATAAGCACAGCAACCCTTCTAAGCAATAACTGTTAAACTTGAAAGGGTTTAGTTCATGATCGACCTAAGACAAACTTCCGACTATGCAAAATACATGTCTTCTATTGGTTGGATAGTCGAAAGAAAAGATGGAGTAAATTATTTTATCAAGAAATTTCCTTTAATTGGCTCTTTTATCAAAATCCAGAGGCCTAAAAAAATAGATTTTGACCAAATAACCACAATCGCAAAAAAATATCGCGCTTTTCAAATAATCATCGAACCTATCCTACCCGCCCGTTTCGGGTCCAAGAGCTGGTCCTCCGCCGGTATCCGGACCAATAATCATAACTTAATAATACTACAGGGTTATAAACAAAGTAAATCCCCTTACTTGCCTTCCAAGACAATTTACATAGATTTAACAAAATCTGAAAAAGTACTACTCAAAGAGATGCACTACAAAACCCGTTACAATATTAAAAAGGCTTCACAAAATTCAACGACGAAGTCGCCGAAGTTTTTCAAAATCCAAATTTCATATGATATCGAAAAATTTGCCGACTTCTGGCAGGAATGCGCAAGGAACCAGCGAGGAATGTTTTTGTCGCAAAAAAAAGAAATTATTGAACTTTACAAAGCTTTTGGGGAAAATGCACATCTTATTCTTGTATACCACAAAGACACCTCCGAGGTGGCCGAAAGGACTCCTCGGATGGTGGAAAAGAGAGAATTAGTCTCAGGAATTTTAATGATAAGAACAAAAGACATTGCCTACTATATGTATGCAGCCGCGTCAGACGCGGGTAAAAAATTATTCGCGCCAACTTTATGTGCATGGGAAGCAATAAAGCTTTCTAAAAAACACGGATCGAAAATTTTCGATTTTGAAGGAATTTATGACGAACGCTTTCCTCTGAAAAGTTGGCACGGCTTCACCCGTTTCAAAAAATCCTTCGGAGGGCGCGAAATTGAATACCCAGGTGCTTTTGTTAAATATCGAATCCCGATTTAGAATGATGAAAGATGAAAAACATGAGAAGAATTGAAAAGAAGGCATGGTCGGAATTATTCGAAAAAGTCAGAACAGGCGAAAAAACGTTTGACTTAAGGTTAGACGACTTCAGATGTAAAGTAGGAGACATCCTAATTCTTCGTGAATGGAACCCAAAAGAGAAAAAATATACGGGTAGAGTTTTAGAGAGAAAAGTTACTTTTGTACTTAAATCGAAAGATGTTTTAAAGTTCTGGTCAGAAGAAGAAATTGCAAAACACGGCTTTCAGGTAATTGCCTTTAAAAAATAGTTTTCGCCATGAATTACGATCAAGTCATTAGTAAATTAAAATCTTTGAAAAATCCCAAAAACGTCGAGGGGATGGCAAGGTTTGGAATAAACTCGAAAAATACTCTGGGGATTTCAATTTATGATCTTCGACCTCTTGCTAAACAAATAGGCAAAAACCACCAACTTGCTTTACAACTCTGGAAATCGAAAATTCATGAGGCACGAATCTTAGCTTCATACATTGAAGAACCTGAAAAAGTAACTGACTCTCAGTTGGAGAGTTGGGTTTCTGACTTTGACTCTTGGGACGTTGTTGACCAAGTTAGCGAACTCATTGCCAAAACACCATATGTAATCAAGAAAATCAAGGATTGGTCGAATCGGAAAAAGGAATTTGTCAAACGGGCCGCCTTTGCACTTATTGCCGAAATTGCATGGCATGACAAAACAATGAGAGATAGCGAGTTTGAACAATTCTTTCCCTTGATTAAAAAAGCGGCCACGGATGAGCGAAACTTTGTTAGAAAAGCTGTCAATTGGGCATTAAGAAATATTGGCAAACGCAATAAAACCCTAAACAAACAGGCTATTGATGTGGCGAAGGAGTTGGCTGAATCCGAAGATAAAACTGCAAAATGGATTGCCAAAGATGCTCTTCGTGAATTAACAAGCGAAAAAATTCAAAACAGGCTAAAAACTTAATTAATATATATTATTTAAGTAGCGCTATAAATCATGAATTTTGTAAGCATTTTTTACACAATTCGATTTCTCTTTTATTTAATTCTTCCTGAGAAATATCGCTTTTTCCCAGACGCTGGAACTATTCTGATGCAAATGGATATTTTTTTGTCTTCTGTTGCAGGAATAATTATTGCCGGAACATTGACAAGCTCCAAGATTAATCCACAAAGGGCTAAAAAATTACTTCTGATCCCTCCTTTAATTTTGGTATTACCGGGTTTTTTAGTCTTCCCATTTTTAGTTGTTAATCGACAATGGAGTGAGCTAGTGAAATCTTCAATTGGTATGTTCGACTTGCTTTTCTTCATGTATAGCATATCGTTTTCACTCCTTTTACCCTATCTAATAATGAGTAGTTTCAAATCTTCAAAACAGGTCTTTTTATATTCGACCGTGATGCTTATTGTCGGTATGATAAGTGTAATTTGGATTAAACCTGGCAACATATTTTTTGAATTTGTCCATAATGTTCCTTTCATACTTGCCTCTATATTAACTGGTAGAAATTTTAAAAAGGTTCGACGCCTTTAGAAGAAGAGGAATCTCTATATTCGCCTTGCAAGGAGAAATCTTTAAATACAGTTGTGCAATCTATTTTATTACTTATCACTCCTGCAAAATAGTTTATACTCACAATTTTCGCAGAGCATACTGCCGGAGCATTTGAAGTCGCTCTCTTCGATTTGTTTTTTATAATCTTCAATCATTTTTTTTGCTTCTTCCAATTCTTCCTTTAGGTAGCATAAAATCTCCAAATTTCTTATCTCTTATAAAAGCAATAAATAACCTCTCCTTTTTCTTTCTAACAACCGCCCCACCCGCTGATACAGAAGTGGGGAAATTTTTGTCTTTTGGTTTAATATACCAACTTTCGTCAATTTTCATATTAAACATTCCTCCAAATCTTCCTGAGTTCTTTTAGAGCGCTTTGATAAGAACTACAAAATAAATATGGAAAACTCGACAAATGCTTAGCCCTCTTCTCGAAATCAAAAATTTCTTTGTTTCTTTTAAGATATTTAAATTGCTCTCTGTTTGCTAAAAGTTCGCTCTCTAATCTTACTTTTGGAAAGATCCAATATCTTAATCCCTGTATCAACCAATTACCACTACTTATTTGCTCTAAATGAGTTCTTTCATGAATCAGTACACCCACACTTTCTGGTTTCGGTTTATCTTTATATAAATCATTGTATATATCCGGCCGAAGATATATTTTATTTGCAAAAACGAAACCTTTAAAAATTTTGCTTAATGGAAAAACTGATTTTTTAATTTCGTATTTTGACTCTTTTATATAATTACTCATTTATTAACCATGTTTAATCACTTCTACAAAATAATTTATATTCACATTCTTGTTCATCGCAAAGGTAACCGTGCGAGCATTTAAAGTCCGATTCCTCAATTTGTTTTTTATAATCTTCAATCATTTTTCTTGCTTCTTCCAATTCTTCTTTCGTCCGAGTGGTTGTAACAATCTGTGGTGTATCAAAATACATTAAAGAAAGTTTTACTTTCTCGGGCTTTCTATCAAAAGGAAACTCCAGTATCGATGTTGCGGCTAAACCATAAATAGAAAGCTGCAAATCTTTTTCCGCCTCGTTTTGAGATAGAGGAGTTGCGCCCGTTTTATAATCGATAATTTCCAATTCATCACCATGAACATCAACCCTGTCAATTTTACCGCCAGCTCTTAGATTATTGAGTCGGATCATGAATGATTGCTCCAAAGCAACGGGCTTTATTTTCGGGTCAAAAAAATTGTCCAAATAATATTTTAAAAATCTTTTTGCTTTATCAAAAGAACTTTCCTCATGCGATTTACTTAGGTAACCTTCTCTGATCCAGTTTTCTTCAAGAGTTTTATAGATTAAATCGACGGTTGGCTTTTGTCCCTGACCGATTTTCTCGTAAAAAGTTTTCATTGTTAGATGAAAAGAATTACCAAAACTTTGTGAAGAAGTTGGTGGAGTCGGAAGCTTATAAATATATTTTAATTTAAAGTGAAGGGGACAAATTCGGAAGGTTTCAATTTGAGAATAGGAAAGATAATCAATGTGCAATGGTGTACGGTGTACGGTAATCGGTGTACTGACAGAGAGGGGCCGGTAATCCAAAAACGATAACTGTTCACTCTTTACTGTCGACTGTTCACTAGCAATTGCTTCCTCCCCCAGAGCTTCAAAAATAAACGGTGATAACTTTTTTTCGCGCTTTCCCTCTCCATAATAATCCGCTGCGGTAAAGAAAAGCTTGTCTTTTGCTCTCGTCATGCCGACATAAAAAAGTCTTCTTTCTTCTTGAAGATGAAAGTCACCTACAGGTAAAACTTCTTTGATAAGCTCATCCGGAATAGGGATTTGTTCCCTTCTTTCAATTGTCGGGAAGCGCTGCGACACAAGGTTTACTAAAAAAACAACGGGAAACTCGAGCCCTTTGGCAGAATGAACTGTTAAAATATTCACAGCGTTTTCTTTGGTCCAGTCAATGTCTGCTGCCAACGGAGATTCACCAAGCTCTGAAGAAAGTTCTATCCAATCAGTAACCGCTCCAATGGTAGCGTCTTCATGATCAACTTCATAAGTTTTTAACTTGTCAAAAAGTTTCGAAACATTTAACGCTCTTTTTTCTGCTTCCGGTGTATCGGGGTTAAGAAGTTTTTGAATTAGCCCCGCATCTTCAAGAAAATAGTACAAGAGCTGCCCGGCGGTTTCTTTCTTAACTAGTTTTAGATGCTTTTCAATTATCCCTATTATTTTTTTAACTTTTTCCTTCGTTTCATTACCTATGTAAATATCTTCTGTTTTTTCACACGCCTCAAAAAGGCTTAAGTTAAACCGTCTTGCATAATTTGCAATTCGTATCAGATCTTTCGCTTCTATACCAAAATAGTCAATCGATAAAACACGATAAAAAGAAACGGAGTCATCAAAGTCATTAAGCACTTTTAAATAAGAAAGTAGATCAATTATTTCCGGCTGCCTAAAAAGTCTTCCGGGTCCCAAAAACTGATAGGGGATATTGTGACGGGACAATGCCCGTATAAAAGGTTCGGAATGATTATTTGCCCTGACTAAAATTGCAAAATCTTTCCATACATATTTTTCTTCGTCACTTAATCGCTTAATCACTTTAGCCACCTCCTCCGCCTCGTTTTCGACTCGGTCTTTATGAATGAAGATAACCTGCTCGCCGCCCTTGGGGTTTCTAACACTTACCAAATTTTTATCTATTCCCAATTTATCTTCCAAAGTATCAGGTGCGTTGTGACGGATCAGTTTATAAGCCGGATCCAAAATTGCCTGTAGCGAGCGGTAGTTCCTGATTAAAATCACCGTTTTTACATTTTTGTAATCTTTCTGAAAATACAAAATATTGGAAATGGCAGCTCCCCTAAATTTATATATTGACTGCGAGTCATCACCAACTACGGTAAGATTTACTTTTTTTGATGGTGGCACAAGAAGTTTTAACAATTCATATTGTGCGACATTTGTATCCTGAAATTCATCAACCAATACATATTTAAACAGTTTTTTATATTTTTCCAAAACATTCGGTCGCATTCTGAAAAGTTGCAGTACTTCAGTTATTAAATCTCCAAAATCCATCACCCCTTCCTTTACTTTCAGCTCTTCATACTTCTTATATGCACTCGCTAATTCTTCCCATTTGTCTAATTCAATTACTTCTTCCTTGCTTTGCTCTTTGTTCTTTGCTCTTTGTTCTACCCAGCGAATATATTCGCTTGGGTTTATATCCTCGTCTTGAAGACGAGAAAAATGCTGAATCATCCCACCAATAAACTTTGTCGGGTTTCCTAGAGGTCTGAAATAATTAAGTTCAAATTTAAAAAGATTGTGGCGGATCAATTGGATAGTTTCCGCCTCAGTCATTAATTTATATCGGGGATCAATGCCTATGTTAAGGGAGGAGTCGCGTAAGACGCGATCGCAGAAAGAATGAAACGTCGAAATCCACATTTGGGTATAGCCATAGGGCATTGCCACATCAACCCTCTCTTCCATCTCCAAAGCTGCTTTCTCGGTAAAAGTTAGGGCTAAAATTTCCGAAGGTTTGGCTAAGTTCTTCTCTATCAGATACTTAATCCGCTCTGTTATAACGGTAGTCTTTCCGGTCCCCGCCCCCGCAATAATTAAAAGAGGCCCACTTTTGTGTCTAACCGCCAATACTTGTTCTTCGTTTAATTTTTTACCTGAAGCTTTTGCTGCCACGAAGCAATTTTACCATTTTTCATTAATTTTATGGTCAGAATATCAAAATCAATCTAAGCTTCTTGCTTGCCTTTTAATAAAGTTTCAACGACCTCCCTTGGTAAAGACGCTGCCGAAAGAAGTGCGTTCTTTACGGTTTGTGCAGTCTCTCCTCCAACTTCATCTGCGACTTTTACTACTCCTAAAATTGCACCTTTTGCAGCATCAGTCGTATCTTGCCCGAGGTTACCTGCTGTTTCAATTGCCGCTTCAACTGCAGAAACGGCAACATTTGCCACATCTCCTCCGACTTCAGCTACTCCTTTTACAGCACCGGATGCAGCTTGACTAACTGCCTCCATCACGTCTCCTCCGGCTTCAGCTACTCCACTTATTGCCGCACTCACCGAATTTTTGGCCACATCAACAACCGAAACTCCAAGTTTTGAAGCACTATTTACAGCACCGGCAACGGTATCGGAAACAACACTCATTAAGGCTCCTGTTCCTTCGCTTACGTCTTTAA
Source organism: Candidatus Woesebacteria bacterium GW2011_GWB1_39_12 (assembly GCA_000993405.1). Lineage (GTDB taxonomy): Bacteria > Patescibacteriota > Microgenomatia > UBA8517 > UBA8517 > GWB1-39-12. The sequence goes on from LBWB01000002.1 coordinate 26,199, forward strand.
GAGATCCTAGAACCTGATTTTTTACAGCACCGCGAAGAGCTGATAAGACGTCATCTGTTCCTTTTACTGCGGAAACTAAAGTATTACTTATTTCCTCAACAACTTTTGATAACATTATTTCTCACCTCCTTTATATTCACTATACCATTTCTAGTCTTCAAGTTGTCTGATATTTTTTTCAGTCTTTTCTTCAAGGGATCGAGTAGAAGTAATTTTTTGACCAAGTTGAGTAAAGCTTGATAAAACACTGCTCATTGTATTAAAAGCATTAGTTAGGTGTTTCTGAAGAACAGAAAGGGTATCACCAACTTTACCATAGTCTTTTTGAATTGCCCGAAGGGCAGCTAAAATTTCTCGAGCCTGGGCTTCTATTTTTTGGCCTTCAAAGCTCATTAAAATCGCCCGCATGAATGCATAAAAAGTTGTAGGGGACACAGGGAGTACTCTTTTCTCACCCGCATATTCAAAAAGATCTTGGTTATTTACAACCTCGTAATAAACGGCTTCGCTTGGAATATACATCAGTGCATAATCAATCGTCCCTTCCTCTGTCAGAATATATTTCCTGCTTATATCGGCTATGTGCTTTTTAACGTTCCCCTCAAATTCACGGGCATGCAACTTCTTTTCAGAATCATCTTTAGATCCGGACATCTTTCTGAAATTTTCCATCGGGAACTTTGAGTCGATGGGAATAATCCCAGCGGTTGTTTTTATTGCCGCGTCGACTTTCTCGCCCGATTTAAACGTATATTGCAAATGAAAAGATTGCTTTGGAAGCATTTGGGCTAACAGCTCTTTTAAAACTTGTTCTCCGATGTTTCCCCTAAGTTTTGGACTTTTTAAAAACTCCTGAAGCTCTTTCATTCCTCTGCCGATTTCACTCATTTCACCAATACTTCTTTGAACTTCTCCTATTACTCTTGCTGCATTGTCTAATCTCTCGTTAAAAGATTTACTCTGTTCGTTTAAACGAACATTTGTTGTTTTTAAATATTCTAAAAGTTCATCAGTTGGTTTTTGTTTTTCTAAAAGGGCTGATAGTCGTCTATTAATAAACAAGCCTAGAAGGAGCAGGCCTACCACTACAATTATAATTAAAACTGTCGGATCCATATTAACTGTCATTTTACCATCCTACTAGTTTAGAAGCTATTTCAAAACTTCGCGATTACGCTCGGGTTTGAGCGCCTTACGGCGAGCTCGTAGCATCTCATTTCAAGGATTCGAAATGAGCTGTAAAATGTAATGAGGATGAAATTAAAACAAAAGAGAGAAAGAGAGGTTAAACTCCGTAAGAATTTCTTTCCAACTTTATTGGTAATCATGGTCCTTTGGTTAACACAGGGTTCAGTAATTTATTTCGTTGATCCCGAGTCTTTTGGAGCGATACCTTTATTCTTCTTAATTCTTCTTTTCGCCCTTCTTTTTACAACTTCAACCCTCTTCGCGAATACGAGACGTGGTTTGACTATTACAATAGCAATTATTTTATTTCTAATACTAAGATCTTTTGGGGTAGGCAATATTATTAATTTCTTATTGATATTCGGTTTAGCGATAGTTTTTGAAATTTTTTACCAAAAAAAGTAAAAATATCTATTGACTTGACCGAGAGAATTGTTATACTGTTTCAAATCTTTACTTCAGTTAATTAAACTCCTGCCTTAATAGTTATGAGAACATCGGAAAAAAGCCTAAACACCTCTTTAAAGAAAGAAATCGAAACCGTCTTTATTCAAATAATTGCTGATCTTCGAGATTTAGGAGAGACAAAAGTTTTTTTGACCGATTTTCTCAATGAGAGCGAGTATGAGTCTTTTGCCAAAAGACTCGCTATTGCCTATTGGCTCAAAAAAGGTAGGTCTTACAGCAATATCAAAGATAATCTAAAAGTCTCCAGTGCAACAATTGCCACTATTCAGAACATGATCACCAAACCGGGTTTTAAGCTCGCACTCAAGAAAATCGAGGCAGAAGAATGGGCAAACCAATGGGCGGAGAAAATCAAGAAGTTTGTAAAAAAATAGCGCCTTCAGCTTAAAGAGATAGCTTCAAAACCTTCTTCGCTGTAAAATACAATTATCATGAACAAAAAATTCTTTATTACCACTGCAATTGACTATACTAACGACGCAGTCCATATCGGTCATAGTTATCAAAAAATACTCGCCGATGCGATCGCCCGTTATCATCGATTATTGGGAGAAGAAACTTATTTTTTGACTGGAACTGACGAACACGGCCAGAAAGTCGAAAAAAGTGCAATTGAAAAGGGAGTCGAACCCAAAAAATTCGTCGACGAAATTGCGGCTGAGGACAAAGCCGAATGGGATGCACTCAATATTTCCTATGACCGCTTCATTAGAACCACCGACCCCGACCATATAAAATTTGCTCAAGAATTTTATTTAAAAGCAAAAACGAGCGGAGATATCTATCTTGGAAAGTATGAAGGATTATATTGTGAGGGTTGCGAAGCTTATTATGAAGAATCTGAATTAGTCGACGGAAAATGTCCATTTCACCCCAACCGCGAACTCATAAAAATTTCAGAAGAAAACTACTTCTTTCGTCTATCAAAGTACCAAAACTTTTTGCAAAAATACATAGAGGGTCATCCTGAATTTGTAATTCCTGAAACCAAAAGAAGAGAAATCCTGAGTTTTATCAAAAATGGCTTAAGGGATTTTTCGGTAAGTAGACAAAGTGTCTCTTGGGGAATACCTGTTCCAGATGATCCAAAACACACAATTTATGTTTGGTTTGACGCTTTGATAAATTATTTAACATATGGCGTTGAGAAAAAAAGTTGGCCTGCTGACCTTCATGTATTAGGCAAGGACAACCAAAGATTTCATGCTATTTACTGGCCTGCGATGTTAAAAAGTGCAGGATACGAGCTTCCGAAAACAATTTTGGTTCACGATTTCATTAGTCTTAATGGTCAAAAGATAAGTAAATCTTTAGGAAATGTTATAAAACCATCGGAGTTAACTAAAGATTTTGGAGTAGACGGAGTTCGATATTATTTCTTGAGATTCGGACCTTCGACAAACGATGTCGACATATCTTTGGAAAAACTAAAAACAATATTTAACTCAGATCTTGCAAATGGTCTTGGGAATTTGGTCGCGCGCGTTGCCGGACTTTCTGAAAGATCAGAATTCACTACTTCTAAACCAAAAAAATTATCATTTAGTAAAGAGGTCGTAAAGGCAATTGAAAAATACGAAGTTGATAAAGCACTTGAACTTATTTGGGGAGAAATTAAAAAAGCCGACGTTTTTATCAACGAAAGAGGAGTATGGAACCTCAAAGGGAAACAAAAAGAAGCAGCGCTTACCTATTTAATTAATCGAATTAGACAAGTTGCATCTGATTTAAAGCCATTTCTACCTGAAACCGCAGAAAAAATTGAAAAACAATTTAAAGGTCCAAAAATAAAATCCGAAAAACCCCTTTTTCCCAGATTAGATTAATGCGAAATTTCATTCTTAAACACGATAAAGGCATTTACAGACTACTTGAAATTCTCCCAGGGCTTGTCTCGTGGAACATAATTTTCTTTCCTTACTGGGCAATATTTGTAATTCCAAATGTGGTCGCTTACTTTATTCTTACTTATAACATTTACTGGTTCTATCAATCCTTTCAAATAGCAATATCTGCCACCGTCGCCCACCTTCGTGTACAAGCCTCAATGATCTACGATTGGCTAAACGACCTAAAACCGTTCCCTGATTGGGAAAAAGTACACCACGTAGTAATCGTCTGCACCTACAAAGAACCTCTTTATATTTTAGAAAGAACAATTTCCTCAATTGCCAACCAAACTCTTCCAAGTAAACAAATATCATTAGTTTTGGCAATGGAAAAAAACGAACCTGAAGAAGAAAGAAATCAAAAAGTAACGGTTCTCAAGGAAAAGTTTGCCTCGGCATTTGCCAACTTTTTTGTCACCATCCATGAGCTAAAAGTCGGTGAAATTAGAGGAAAGGCGTCAAACGAAAGGTCTGCAGCCATCTGGACAAAAAAAGAGCTCGTGGAAAAAAGAAAAATGGACATCAACTACCTTACGGTAACGAGTTCCGACGCAGATCACACTTTCCATCCAAATCATTTTGCTGCTTTAACTTACGCGTTCCTTGATAATCCGAACAGATATAAACGCTTTTGGCAGCCGGCGGTTCTTTTCTATAACAATATCTGGCGACTCCCGGCGTTAACGAGAGTGCCCAACATTCTCGCATCAATTTGGAATTTATCGCAGCTTGCAAGAAAGGATAAATTGATAAGCACTTCCAACTATTCATTATCCTTCAAACTTCTTGACGAAATAGACTACTGGGACCCTGACAAAATCCCTGAAGATTGGGGAATTTTTTTCAAAGCTTATTATAAGATGAAAGGGGGAATTGAGGTCGATCCAATTTACTTGCCAATTTATGCTGATGCTGCCGAATCAACGTCTTTCTGGAAAACTATAAAAAACCAGTACCAACAAAGAAAGCGCTGGGCTTGGGGAGTATCGGACGATCCCTGGATTATCAAAAATTACTTTTTAACTCCAGGCGTTCCCTTTTGGGAAAAAACAATGAGACTTTTATACGTACTGCAAGCACATTTTCTTTGGCCTGTTCATTTTTTCATAATTACAATTGGACTTACAATTCCAAGTATTTTAAATCCTAGGTTCGCAAGAACCACTCTAGGTTACACCGTACCCAAGCTTTCATCTTTAGTTCTAACAATCGCATTAGTATTTTTGGGAGTAATGCTCGTTTTTGATAAAATCTATAAACCCCAGAGGCCAAAAGATTATCCCCTGTGGCGCGCAGTAATTGCCCCCTTAGAATTTTTCTTGATGCCCATTGCCGGATTTTTCTTTTCCGCTCTACCGGGAATTGACGCCCACACAAGATTAATGCTGGGGAAGTATATAGAATACAAAGTCACAGAAAAAGTCTAAGTATAAGTTTAAGAATTTTTTTAGGCAAAAATTGAAAAATCTAATATTTTTTATTTAAGAATTAAAAATTAGTAATCAGAAATTAGAAATTTTATGAAACCTCTCCCCCACCGAAAAAATAAAATACCCATAGTTTATTGAGGGGGTGATTGATTTATCATCACTCAACTACTTCCATCCAACCGCCGCTTGAGTGTCCCGATATGTCGGGAATATACATATTGTAAGCTTGGGCGGGCGGATGGTGATATCGACCTGGGGTTGTCGGTCTTACTCTATAAGTATATTCGTATACTCCAGTGGGAAGAGTCTCGGCAAAAAGGACAACTCTGTCATCTCTAATCTCGTTGTGTCTGAAATAAAGCGGACTTCTATCTTTGGGAATTTTGAGTCTTTCGACATTAAGAAGAGATGTTGTTGCTAGACTCTCATTAACAGCCTCAACACCCGCCGGGAGTTTGTCCTCGACAATTACATGGTGAGTCGTTGCGGGAGTTAAGATAATTAACCTAACCCAAAGTTCGCCTCCTGCCTCAAGAGTCTCTTTTTCAAACACCTTCCCGTTTCTATCAATGAACTCTCGAATAACAACAATGCCCGCGTCTTGTGGTTCAACCTCCTCAAAAGGTAAGAAATAGCGAAGATTCATGTTGTAATAAAGTGCTCCTTTCCCACTTTTTTGAATCTTAACTGGAATATCTTTCTCTTTTACCAAGGTATCAAGCGATATATCTTCGGTAATTTGCTTAAAGAGATCTTGTGATTCAAACTTCCCCTCTTTTCGCAAAATGTTATTGACCAAAATCTGCCAACCGTACTTTGGTTTACCCTCACGTCGAGCCTGTTGCATTATCACAATTGCGCGAACCGCGGAAGATGTTTCTCTTGTTGTTTGCCAATGTCCATCGTAACGAGCCTGCATTAGCCAGCGCGTAATGTCGGGAATAAGAGTGTGTCTTGGATTTTGGGCAACAATTGCCTCAAGCATAACAGATGTAAGAGTGGTGTCTGAACTCATCATATACCACTCTCGCTTTTTGAGTTCCCAATGCGCTGTTGTATTTGTCTTCTCGACTAAAGAGATCATTTCATCCATTAATCTAAACTGGTCTTTTTTACTAACACCCACGCTCTGAAGTGCCCGCAAAAGATGTGCCCTACCCAACTCATTCATTTGCCAACGTCTATCCATTAGAAAACTTAAAACACCGGAGTCAACTTTTTGCGCGCGGGAAATAATTGCGGCTAAATAGGCTTGAGTTTCTAGAGATTCCTTACCTGAGCTAAGCTTTTGTTTAAGATAGCCTGAAGCTCTCTCGATAACAGAATCCGATACGCTAAACCCTTGCTTTTTCACATCCAAAAGACCGTCCATTACCATTGCAGTCAAATAGGTATTGGACTCGTAACTGACACACCAACCCCAACCGCCGTCTGGCCGTTGTGTATTAGTCAACCGCTGAATCCCATCACTAACAATACCTTCTAAAGACTTTTTCTCGTATCCACCTACTCTATCCAGACCCGTCTCTTTTGCGAGAGTAAGAAGGTGAACTGCAGGAACAACCCTGTTTATTACTTGTTCATTACAGTAGTAAGGAAACGATAAAAGATAGTTAGCCGCATCTTCAACTCCAGAGCCCAACGTCGCGGATAAACTTATATCTAAACTCCCTAAATCAGGCACTATATCTTTTGGCAAATAAATCTTTTCCTCCGCAACGTCTTTTGCTTCACCTGATGTGGCTACCACTTCAGGGGTAAAGTAAGAAATAACAGGAAGCTTTATTTTCACCGCATCAGAAAATCCGCTACTTCCCTCTGCTTTAAGTAAAACCATTGCCTCACTCGAATTTTCTACCTCAGTCTCCCAATAAATGTTTTGTGAACTATTGGCGGGAATATTGAGAGTTTTTCTTTTGTCGTCCAATACCTTAATTCCTTCCAGAGAAATCTCAACGATAACACTTGAGGAACTCGCGGTGTTATTATGGACAACCATTCCAAGTTTGGGTTTATCACCAACACTCAAAAAGCGAGGCAAAAGAGGTTGAATCAAGACATCCTTGGTTACAAGTACCTTCTTGACAGCATCTCCTACTCCTGTTTCGCGACTTACCGCAATTCCCACAAGTCTCCAAGTCGTTAAATTATCAGGCAAATTCACACTAAACTCTGCGCGTCCATTGTCGTCGGTTTCAATGTGTGCATTCCAATAAGCAGTATCCAGAAATTTTTCTCTGGTAGTCTCGGGTCCTCCTTCTCCACCGCCTCCTCCAGATCCACCTTTTGCGCCTAGGTTAACGTTTGCATTTATCCTATCCATAGAAATGGTCAAGTCATTCGCTGTTAAAACCGAGAGATTTCTTGGACGATAAAAAGTCTTGTGAATATCGGCTAAGTTTGCTCTTGCTAAACTCCAAACAGCCTCGTCAACCAAGGCAACCGCAACTTCTGTTTTGACATTTACACCATTTCCGTCTTTTGTGGTTAAATTTACCTTCATTTCCTCTCCAGGACTGAAGCGCTCTTTGTTGGGAGAAAGATCAAGTGTTACTTTTGTCTTGGGGTTATCAACGCGAATCTCGGAAATTCCCATTTTAAACTGTGGGGGGTCTTTTACCTCGACTCCTGCCTTCACAAATACACCAGCTATAAATGCATTCGGGGAATACCTTTCTTTAATTGGAACGCTAAAGGACTGATTTTCGGGCGTTATCTTAACAACCTTGTAGTCAAACACGCTCCCCCTTTCAACAGTAACTAAAGCAGTCATTTGCTCATAAGGAAGTGGGGCAACAACATTTGCTTCCTCGCCAATCTTATATTCCTGCTTATCTGGAACCAAAACTACTCTATCGTGATTTTCCTGGGGAACATCAACCCCCGATCCCGAAACCCAAAGGTAAGTTGCGGATTTTGTAACTCGGCCTTTATCGTCGCTTGCTTCCGCAACAGCACGAAAACTTCCGCCTTCAGGTGGAACAAATGATGCGATGGCTCTGCCAAATTCGCCAGTAACTACGTCGAGTGAGGTAACAAAAATGTCTATTGATTTATTTACCCAATAAAACTCTCCCGTTTCTTTATCCTCTTCCCTGACATAATCCCAAGTTCTTTTGTAAAAAGATACTTTAACTGGAATATTCGGTAATTCATCTCCGGCAATTCCCACCGACACGATCTCAACTCGACTCTCTTGTCCGGATCTACCCGAATATCTTTCGGGCTTTAAGCCAACATGCAATCCCGCCTGATGAATTGCGAAGTCTTTGGAATTTGCAATTGCTTGATTGCTAACGTCCGTCACAATTGCCTCAAGCCGCATTCTCTGGTTCGTGTTTTTGTCAGAAATATTAACCGGAATTTTTACCTCAAAATGGCCGTCTTTGTCGGTTGTTCCAGTACCATCCGCTACCTTCTCACCCGAATAATAGAAATAATCTTGGTAGCTCCACCAAGGTCTATACCAATAACTATCTGCGTCTCCAAATTCAAAACGCACATCCTTGTGCCAACGAAAGGGGTCATCTTGTGTTGTCAGAGTCCACTTAACTGGGGCGTGGTCAACCGGCGAGCCAAAGAAAAACTTTGAGTCGATGAAAGCTTTTACGGTTTCGCCATCTGCGTAGGCGGATTTGTCGGTTGTTACCTCAACTGAAAAATCAGGTTTTCTGTATTCCTCTACCTGAAACTGCTGGGAAAAACCATTACCAAGAATGTTGGCACTAATCTTGTAATAGCCGACTGAGCCCTCAGGAGATAAAGTAAACGACCCTGAAAATGTTCCATAAGAGGAAAGTTTTGAATTTTCAGAAATAACGGAGCGCCCTTGGGCATCGGTAACACTTATCTGAACCTGGTCTTTTTCGTCCAATAAAGTATATACTCCATCGTTATCTCGCCTGACAACTCCCTTGTAATAAACGGTTTGTCCTGGTCTATATATTGGTCTATCAAGAACGATGTGGATTTTGAGCTGTTCCTTGGCTTGATAGAAATCTGACTCCTGAGGATCGTAGTAGCTCTCCAATCCAAACTCGTAGGGCCTTATTCCTCCCTGCCAGATATCAATAACAACGGCCTCATCACCATCCTTCCTGGCGAAAGCAAAAAGAGGATTTGAGGTATCGGCGTAAGTGTTTCTTGGAGAGCGAACTTCATAGTCGGTCATAAATACGCCATCTTGATTTGTTTTCCCTTTTTTAACAACATTCCCTGAAAGCCTTGAAAGTTCTATTTCCAAATCTTTTACAACTTCGCCGCTTATCTGGTCAACCGCCCAGACAAAAGCCTGGTTGGGCGAGGTTTTTAGAGTCAAAGAAGTCCGGGAGATAACCATCACCAGATTATCGTGTCTACCACCTCCAATGCTGGCGTCCAGAAAGTAAAAACCCGAGGGAATCTTTTCATCTGACCCCTTTTCAACTTTGGTAATAACGTGTACGGGAACGTCCTTGTCGGCATCAAAGACCTCTTTCCACTCCCTGACAAGTTCGTGTTTCGAGGGGTCATATTTTTGAAAATTTCTCTCTTGGTTATCGTTGCTAGTGTAATGAATTCGATGAAGATTCAAAAAGTCGGCTCGGGTTAGTTTGTACAATTTATATATAACCTCGTTTACATTGACCACCTTAACCACAATTCGTGGAACTATTTCTTGATTAAAGCTGGCAAAATAAGTGTCGGAGGGAACAATTGATATACTTGGTTTAAAAGGCGCGGTTTTAAAGGAAAAAGTATAGTCTTTCCCCAAAGGCACTCCATATTGATCTCGGACATTGCCAGAAATTGTAATGGTGAAGTTTGTTGAGCGATTTAGATACGTACCAATGGAAAGAGTATGTTCATCTCTGTAGCTGGAAAAATAGGTAGAAGGGTTTCTTTCGGGTGTTGGAGAAATAGAAACATTATCTTTAAAAGATTTCTCACTCATTGGAGAAACAAAGTGGATAACTATCCTATGTTGCTCGTCCACATTTTCACTAGCGTCTTTCGGCTCGGTGCTAATGATTTTTGGTAACGGGGCAGTCTTAAATCTCCAAGAATACGTGCTTTCGAGTCCATTTTCTCCCTCTGTCGACAAGAGACCTGCGTCAATTTGAGCCTCATACCAAATTTCTCTTTGCAAAGGTTTTATTGAATAGATTCCTACCTGTTGTTTATCTACTCGTACGTTTACTGGAACTTCTTCCTTACTCACTCCCTCAACCTTGAAGAGGTGAAAGGACTCACTAGCAGACTTTACATTAATGGGTAAATTAAGGGTTGCAGAAACTGAAGCTGTAGGGCTTGCAAAGTTGTAATTTACAGTAGGTGTCGTTGCTAAAACTCTCGGTCTTTGAGTTGAAAATGAAAATACTGCATCTTCCTGGAGCTCTCCATTATCCTTTGCCTTAATCCCAGCAGGAACCCTGTATGTGTAGGTAGTTGCATTTTTCAGAGGTTCACTAGGGCGGAATTGATAAGCTGTTGTCCCAAGCCAGCGCCCTTCTCCTTTAATCTCGGGCGTAATTGTAAATGCAGGAAGCTGCCTTTCTTTTTCGTCCAAAGTGGTTAGTGGAATCATCGGTCTATCAAACATAACTGTTATGGGGTTGTTTGCTTCGGGTGCTTCAGTTTGAGGGCTTGCCAAAAGAACTACCGGGTGCCCCAACGTCTCAAAAACAAAAGTGTGGGTTTTGAGCTTGGGTATAAAAAAAGAGGATAAGTTAAACGAACCAAGTTTTACAGCGTATTTTTGAGCAATAGAGAAAGGTTCATTGGGTTTATAAACAAACTTGGCATCACCCAACCACTCAAATTTACCAGAAATCGAAGGCGAGATAGAAAATGATTTTTCGACAGATCCCTTATTCATGCCGCGATCAAACTGTACCTCAATCGTTGAATCAAGGGGGATTCTTTCTCCTCCCTCACCCGGGAAAGTAACAACAATTCTCGGAGGTAAAAAATAGTGGCCATAAAGGATAATAAAAAGGAAAATTACTCCGATAATTACCGGGGTTCTTATCATTCTTACTCTTTCCTCTCTTGAAGAGATTTTAAATTTTTGCAGCCACGCTTGTACTTTATGTAGAACTCTTAGAGCCAGCGGTTTTACCTTCTCTAAAAATTTCTGCCCTAATAAACTATACTTTCTTTTACCTCCCGAAATTATTTGGATAAGTCTTGATTTAGGAGTATTTTGCGACTCGATGTCCTGCGAAGAATCTTTTGGTACTGTAACCTGAGGAGAGGCGGATGTAAAATTGTCCATTAAATTACCATCCTTTCTTGTATTCTAAAACCTCAAAAGGAACTGGTGCCAAACCTACTCTACCTTCATTTTGAGTTTCGACGCTTGCTTTCAGTATATGCTTGCCCACCATCGGTGTCCAATGGCAGGAAGTAACAAAGCCGCCGCAATCTTTAAGACTCAGAGATTTGTCATCCAATTCCCAGCTAACATTTATTAGTTCTTTTTTAGGCGCCAACTCAAAAACAATTTTTTCATCCGCTTTTGCGCCAACCTCGTAAACTGCATTGACAACAGGGCTTACGATTCGAACAGGAGAATCTTCAAAAAAATCAGGTTCTTGAGTTAATGCAGTATGCGCTTTAGGTTCACTCCCAGCGACAAATCTTTCCAAATACCGCTCATTACAGGAATCGGTTGGTAAAAGCCCATCCCAGCTACAAATTTCAACCTCGACAATCCCTTCAGGTCTTACAAAATCGCTTGACCCTTCAAACTTTATTATCTCCTCAAAAATCTGATTCCAGATTGGTGCTGCCCCTGTTACTCCCGAAATCTCTCTCATCGGATAATTATCTGCATTCCCAACCCACACCCCAACCGTATAGTCAGGTGTATAACCAACTGTCCAGTTGTCGTGCCAGTCGGTTGTAGTACCGGTTTTTACCGCCGCATCAAAACTTAATACTAATTGGTTTTTTTCGCCAAAGGTAGGGATACGAGCCTTTTTATCTTTCAAAATATCGGTAATTAAGAATGCCGCCTTTTCATCAAGAACACTTTCTGGTACTGACAACTCAGGCTCGTAAAGAACCTTGCCACCATCTGTTACAATTTTTGTAATTAGACGTGTCGGGATAAAAAAACCTTTTCTCGCAAAGGTCGCGTAAAGATTGGTTAGCTCCAAAAGACTAACCTCTCCTCCCCCCAGAGTAAGCGCCAAATCATACTCGCTGACTCTTTGCATACTGGTAATTCCCATTTTGTGAGCAAGTTCCAAAAAGCTCTCAATGCCAACTTGGGATAACATTTCAACGGCAGGAAGGTTGTATGAAGAAGCTAAAGCTTCTCGCACCAAAACAATACCACGGTATCGGCCATCGTAATTATGGGGTAAAAAACCTTCTCCCCTTTTCGTCAAATAAACCTTGGGAAGATCTTCAATCGGGGTTGCTGGTGTAGCAATTCCCTTTTCAAAGGCAGCTGCATAATTAACAGGCTTCATGGCTGAACCCGGTTGTCGTAAAGCTTGTGCCATGTTATTTTGACCCTGAATTTCCTCATCAAAATAGTCAATACTTCCCAAAAGAACCAAAATATTTCCAGTCTTATTTTCGATAATAACAACCGCAGCGTTTGTTAAGTCGTGTTCAAATTTCAGTCTTTCAATCTGTCCTCTGGCAATGTTTCTAACTAATTCATACCAGCCGGAGTCAATCGTGGTATAAACAGAAATTCCAGAACCCGATTTTATGTCCATCCTTTTCAGCTCGTCTAAAACCATCTCAACAGCGTGGGGAGCAGTAACCCTAAGTTCACTAGTTGAAGAAGGAAGACTTTCCTCTTTAGCTCTTTGATAACGCTCGCTATCGATAAGTTTCTCATCATACATTTCTCCAAGAATTTTATTTCTTCTCTCGCTAGCACTCTCAGAATTCCCTATCGGATCGTACCTACTCGGATTTGCAATCATACCTGCTAAAAGCGCGGATTGGGCTAAGGATAAACTCTCCACGTCTTTTCCAAAATAAACTCTTGAGGCGGCACCAACCCCATAAATATCTCTACCAAAGTGCATAGTATTCAGATATCGCTCCAGAATTTTTTCTTTGGAAGTGGTGTAAGATAAACGTATTGCCATAAGACTTTCTCTCAGTTTCCTTGCCAAACTTATCTTGGCTGGTTTTTGGGGAGAAATCACGCTAAAGCGTGTAACTTGTTGAGGGATCGTACTTGCGCCGGATACTATCTTCCCTTCCTGAATATTCTGAAAAATTGCCCGCGTTATTGCCTTAGGGTCGATTCCTGCGTGGTACCAAAACCTCTCGTCCTCGGTTAAAACAACCGCATCTTTTAACTCTTGAGGTACTTCGTCTATTGAAACAAATTCCTGATGTCCAACTCCAGTTGAAGATTCATAGATAAGAACCTCGTTTCTATCATAAACTTTTATCGTTCCCTTAACCTTGGGGCTTGGATCTGTCCAAAAAAAAAGGGAGATAGCTAAAGCAAGAAGGGATAAAACAAATACTTTCTTTCTATTTTCAAACAAAATCCTGCTCACATTATTCAGTTTAAATTCCTTTTTTTAATTTCTTCTAAAATTTTTCACGCTCAATTGAGGGTTTTTGGGCATTTTATTTGCCCTATGCCACTTTGCATTTATCTTCATACTTCAACTTTACTCTCACCAGAAAATTTTAGGAAGCAAATTCACTTTTTCTTCCATCTATCTTTATCTCTAGAAATTAACTTCTGCATCATTTTGGCAAAATACTTATCCAGGTCAATTTTTTGCGAGTTTGCAAGGCAAATTAAGGTGAAAATAATATCCGCCATTTCATCGCCCAATTCTTTCTCTCCCTCTGTAGATTTTTTCTTCTTCGGACCGAATTTGTGATTCACTTCTCTTGCCAATTCTCCAACTTCTTCCATCAAACGGGCGAGAATTGCATGCGGTTTCCAATAACCGCCATTATCTTTCGTCCAATCATCAACTTGTTTTTGCAAACCTTTCATTTAACGAATTATAACAAAATTAAATAATTAAGTTTTCCATCCTACTTGCCTCTTTTCCCTTCTGATCTACGATTATTAGTACGTGGTAATTTTGGAAGAGCATCACATCTTTTGGTAACGCATCTTCAAACACCTCCTTTAAATAATCATAAGTCTTGTTCTCGGCAGATAATTTATATTTCCTAACAAATCTTTTTGTGTATTCATCAATAACAAAGCTTGGTTTATCAAACGCATATAAAAGGAATGTGTCTGCAGTTTCTGGCCCAATTCCATATACCTGTAACAATTTCTTTCGCAAAGGCCACATATCTTGGTTTAGCATTCCTCTAATTCCGCCGCATTCTTCTATAGCAAACTTTGAAAAAGCCAGTAATCTTTTCGGTTTTGTAGTGTAAAATCCTGCAGGACGAACCAATCCTGTAAGCTTTTTTAAATCAGAGAGTTGCGCAATCTTTTCTAAAGTATGCAAGTTTTCCTTAATTAAATTTCTTAATGCCAAATCGGCATTCCGCCAACTGGTTCTTTGAGTAAGTATTGCTCCAAGTGCAATTAATTCACGAGTCTTTAAATTTTTATTTTTCGAACACCAATCTGGCCAAAGTTCCTCCGGATCGCCATACTTTTTAAGTAAATCTTTGTAGAGAGAAAAAATTTTAGTATCTACCATAATAACTTAGCTAGAGAAAGAACCAGTATGCCAGCCATGCGCCTACCGTAATTAATGCGAGAAGAATTGTGAGATTTCCTAACCTACTAAAACTATTTCTTTTAAGACAAATAATTGCAAGTACTATCTCAGCAATAGCAATTACATATGTATTTAGTGAAGTCCATAAAATGTAACTTACTATTGGATCTGCGGATTTCTTAACAAGTACTGTTGAAAGAAAATTCTTAATCCCTAAATCTTGAAAGATATCTCTAAGTAGATGGAGAGAAGAATAAAAAATTAAGAGATATAGCCAGTATTTTTGCCATTTTTTCACTATGAAATTATACCAATTCCAGAATAAGTTTTTTGAAAAGAAATTACCTGAAAGGATTTGGGAACCAGCGGGGGACCTTTTTTACATATTCTTCATATTCTTTTCCGAATTTCTTTTTAAGCTCGGGTTCTTCTTTGTAAATTACAACTAGTTGAAAGGTGATAATTGCAAGCAAAATATAAACTATGAGTAATAAATGCCCGAGAATCATAAATATCCCTAAAAATGTCAGGAGAACTGCAATATACATCGGATTACGACTGTATCTGTAAAAGCCCCTTAAAATAAATTTCTTGGGAGATTCAATCACGACGGGTGTAACTCTTCCGGTTAAAAGGTGTTGGTGGGTTGTATATAGAGTTGCCGAAAAACCAAAAAGAAAAATTACAAAGCCAAAACTCCTAAGCAGGCTGTTATTATAAATCGGTAGGTTGTAGATAATGTTCAGGCGAATTAGTAGCATTGGAACCACGAAATAAAAAGTGACAAGAATAAAAATGCCAAGAAGTAAAACCACTCCCCTTTTCATTAAAATCATTATATCAACTTTGTAAGACAGATTGAAAAAATTTGTGGAGAAGAAATTAAAAAAATCAAACGTTTCTATGGCCGCGGAGGAAATGGGCTCTCAACTATTTTTTTAAAAATTTCTTCCAAAATATACTACCCATGATAAAGACAAAAGAGAGCGTTAAAGTGAGTACGAGCATTATTATCGTAAATTGTGCAGGAGTATCGGCATTCAATGATAAATAATACCAGAGAATTGTCCCCGGTATTGATGCGAGTAAAGACACAACAAGATAGATTTTAAATTTCATATTCGTCAAACCCATTGCAAAGGAGACAAAATCGTTTATCGACCCCTGAAAAATTCTTAGAAAAACTAAGGTAACTATTCCGTAGTCCTTTGTCAGTTCATCAACTTTTTTCATATCCTCTTTCCCAACAAATTTTCCCACTATTGTTCTTCCCCACTTTCTTGCTATCCAAAAGTTAAGGACGTAACTAATATAGGCCGCAACAATACTATAAAAAATTACCCTTTGTCCAAAGGCATAATAACCGGCAAAGATTATCGGTGTTCCGCTAAAAGGAGCTATGACCAGTGTTAACAAGGTAAGTAGTATATAAACTACTGGAGCGAAAAATCCCGCGTCGTTTATAAAAGTAATAATTTCTTTCTCTGAAAAACTTCTACTTAGTAAATAAAGAAGAAGCGATATTACAACAATGAAAAGAAGCGGAACTACACGCTTTCTCATAAAGAAAGTATATCAAGAAAACAACTAAGAAATTTAAGAGTAGAGGCTGCACTTGTCCACTTTGGAGGGGATGAAATGGGGTTCTTAAATTTTATTGAAGATTTATTTCTGAAAGAACTTTTTCGTGGCTGGCCAAATATTTTTACCTTCCTTTATTTCTTCTTGTGTGAACCACCGCACATCTTTCAACCGTTCTCTGTCGTAATTTAACTTTTTAATTACCGCTTTACACAACCACCAGTGTGTTATCTGGTCTTTGATATCACTAGAGGTTTCCGCAAGTTCTCTAATTGGAACAACATCGATAAATAATTCTTTTTTGATCTTTCCGACTAAGGCAACCTTCAAATCCTCCCCCTTTTCCATATGTCCTCCCGGCGGGTAATAAAAACCTGTATATTTTCCATAATCTAAAACAGAGCTAACCAACAGATATTTCTTAATACCTTTTACTCTTTTAGATATTATTCCAACCACGACGTGTTTCATTAACTGAATTATATCAAGAATTACTGTAGAAAAGCCGCAGTGGAGATGGATTCGTTACTCTTCTACCATTAAAATTGTATAATATTGTATGGATTTTAAAACTCTGATTGAACGCGCAAAAGAAATTAGAAAACTATATGCCGCATCGGATGAAAAAAGGCTCGGGAAAGAATGGCCCCGAGGAGAATATGTGAAGGCTTTTGTTGGTGATGTTGGTGCATTAATTAAATTAACCCAAGCAAAAGAAGGATTTCGGGAGATTGAAAATATTGACGAAAGACTAGCCCATGAATTTGGAAACATACTTTGGGCTGTTATAATGCTTGCCGAAATGTATGGGATTGATCTCGAAAAGTCTTTCATGGAAACAATGAATGAGTTGAAGGAAAGAGCTTCAAAGGGTTCACTTGCTAAAACCCAAGTAAGATCAGGAATAGTTGATAGATAAATGCGCCGTGGGGGGTGCGTTCTTATACTATATTCTAAATACTATATTCAAAATTCCGATTAAAGAGCTAATTTGAAGACAAATTCGATCTTTGACTTTCATTTAATCTTGGCTAGTCGAATCGCGGTCCTCCAAATTAAATACATATCTAATCCAAGTGAGGCGTTTTCATAATAAAACATATCAAGATGGTAATTATCTTGCACCCATTTGAGTGGGCTTCCAATTGTTTGAGATAACCCAGAAACTCCAGTTTTACCTGAGTTATAAGCCTCTACCCACCTTCGATATCTTTCCGAAGACCACTTGTTTTCCAACTCTCTGGCTTCATCCAAAGGAATTGCCCTGATGCCGAAAAAGGACATTTTCCCTAACACAACTTGATATAGCTGCGGCAACTCCTCCAGTTGAAACTTTCTCATAAATGATCCCAAAGCCGTATTTCTAGGATCATTATCAGGCGTAAGTCCTCCGGCAATATCTGAGTTAACTCTCGAACCTTTATCCGAATTTGGTTTCATACACCTTATCTTCCAAACAGGAAGATCATTAATCGCATAATCTCCAATTTTTGAAGCTCTCATATGAACGAAGAATGGCTCACTTCCATCCTCAATCAATTTTGCCGTTGCCAGACCTATAATAAATGGCGTGGCCAAAACTGAGGAAGGAACACCTATTGCATAGTCAAGAGCCTTTTTCCAGTCACTATTAATATATTTATCCCCTTTAGGTGGGCACATATTATTCAATATTCTGGCAATTTCTGTGTCTCCTCTTCTCAAATAACCATCAATTTGATCAAGATGGCTGATGGGGTTTGATAATACTTCGGGATTTGCCATTAAATTTTATTATGGGTTGTATTTTATCATAAGTGATCTTTGGAGCTAATTTGAAGACAAATTCATTTCCTGAATTTTATTCAAACTTTACGGTGAGTCTTGAGTCTAAAGCTTGAGCAATTCTCTTTAATAGAGAAATAGATGGCTTGGAATTTGCCGTTTCCAGTTTGGAAATCACCGGTTGTTTGGTACCAACCCTTCTCGCAAGCTGTATCTGGGTCAGATTCTTTTTCTTTCGGGCTTTTATTAAACTGTCTGCCAAGATAAACTCGGGCTCCAATAACTCTGCCACTTTTAAAAATTTTTTATCTTTTAAAAGCTTTTTTTCGTAAGTTTTCCAGCTGGTTAATTTTCTGACATCTCTTTTCATGCCTAAAATATATCAAATGTATTATATTATGTCAACTCTCAAATAAATTCTTTAGCTCTTTTCTGGGCAAGTCTAATTTCTTTAACTAAAGTTTTTTGAGATTTTTTAACAATGATATGAAGCAATAAAAAAACGTCAGACTTATGAAGAGTGAAGAAAATTCGGATTTGTTTTTCCCCGACGGTTCTTAATTCAAAAATATCTGGTTTTCTTGCGACTTTTTTAACGGACTGATTTTTCAAAAGTTCCAAACCATGTTTTTCCAAAACTCTTATGCTGTTTCTTACTCTTCCTCTTGTAATTTCATCCAGATTATCGATAAATTCCGCAATTATTTCCCGACCGGAGGAGGTTTTATAGAGGAAAACCTGATGCATTAATTCATATTAACATTCCTGGAGCTAATTTGAAGATAAATCCCCCAGTGTTATACTTCTTCAGCTGTGACAGCAGAAAATAAAATTGGAATTTTTGGGAACGGTCCTGGGATTGAATTTATAAGAGATATTACTTGTAGTCCCCTGTTTATATTTAAATACGAAGTTGGTGGACAAGAAAATCTGGCCAGTATCCCAACCTCACCGGCAATATTATATTTCTTCCCACATACAAGTCATCTGGATCCATTCTCTGTTAGATTTGCCAGCCAGAGAGATGTTCGCAAGTATGAAATGTTTCCGGCCGCCAAAGATTACTGGTACCAAAATAGGATTAGAGAGATGGTTCATTCGCTATTTCTTAATACTTATCCCATGGAAAGACAAAATATAAGTGGTATGTCAGACGCGATGGAGATATCCCGAAGAGTCCTTGATGCTGGATTGAGTTTGGTTATTGCTCCGGAGGGTACAAGGACTTTAAATCCCGATGAAGAACGAATACTCCATAATGGTCCAACCGATTTAGCTCTACAGGGCGGTTATCCAATAATTCCCATAAGACTTAGGGGGTTTGCTGATATCATGCCGAAAGGACATCTTCCGAAATTGTCTGACGGACTACACCGCCATCAAGTGTCAGTGATATTCGGTGAACCGATATCAGTACCAAAAGTAGAGAAATATTCTGTTCGGCGTATAGAAAGAAGAAATCTAACTCGTCTGCTTAGAGATAAACTCCTGACAATGTAAATTTCACTCCCGAGCTAATTTGAAGACAAATTATTTTTTTATTTAGATATCAATTCATTTGTGGGAATAATCGGGTTTCTAATTTTACCCAACTGTCAGCCTAATATATCCTTTAAAAATTTAAGTATCAATAAATACCAGTAAGCTTGTTTTCTTTACATACAAGTTACAAATGGTTTATTCTGAATATAGGAAGGTTTCAAGGGGGTGATATGAATGGCTAAACAAAAGGAATTAAATCATTTTCATGTCGGATTTCTTGCGGTTGCAAGCATTTTTTTGTCTGTTGTCTTTTTTGCCCAAACACTTAACTTAAGTTATTCTAAAAATGAGGATAAAGGCTTCGATCAATATGGCTATAACTACAATGCAAGGCTTTTTAATGGCTTGGCAGATGGAGTTGACAGAGTGGCTGATGATAAACTCTGGGGCGATACGACTTATGCAAAGGATAAGCTGGTAATGAAGTGGTCAGATGCATGGCATCAGGCACGCTTCGGAACTCTGTCTTGGAACTGCGAGGCGTGGACAGACAACGAGTGGAATGGAAAGGTGCCGGAAGGAAGCGGAGAAACTTGGCATTATAAAATCGTCTGGGTGGGACCACAGCTTGAAGATAGTAGTTGTTGGAGAGAAGGAGGATACCCAATCTGGGGACAATTCGAGGTAATATTCTCGCAAGGCACTGTTGCAAACCAGCATTTCTGGGACACACATGCGTATCCGGCAGGTTACGGAGGATTTTAAAATAACCAGCAAGATTAATAACTATCTTGTTACTAACTCGATAGTTGGGATAATTCGACTGCGAGTTTTCTTGCCTGCCTCGCCGGCCTGCGGGTCCTTCGGAAAACCAGTCGGAAGAAGATAGCCTTGCCAATCACCTTCTCCAACAGAAAGTTCCAAATGAAGTTGGTCAACCAGTTTCGGCTCGTCTTTAACTTTATAAATTCTGTATTCCCCTTTTGACAATTTTTGGTCAGTTTTATGACCTCTGTGCGTTGCGACAAGAATTTCACCAATCGATTTGGTAAAAATCCAAACAAAAGTTTTTTTATCCAGTTTCAAAATCTTTACATCATTTCTTGTCTCAATTAAAGTATACTTACCCCTTTTCAGAAGTTTAATCATGTGTATCAAGTCTAAATATTAGGGATTCTTCTTTACAAACACCAACCCCGCTACAATTGCTTGAACCAAAATGCTTATACTCCAGGTGAAAATCATCGTAAAAGAAACCTGAAAGCTGCTATAGGAAATGAGCATGCCCGGAATTGTAACCAGCCAGTAGGCGGAGGCAAATTGACAGCATCTCCAAAAAACATCTCTTTCTTTAAATAAGCCCTTGGTTTTATCCCAAACCCAAGCCAAAATTAAACCCAGCACAAAGGGGTGGACAAAAATATACGACATCAAGGGATCTGTAAATGGCCTGAAAAGAGCAGTATTTGTGTATTCCGCTGCAACCCCCGGAAAAAGAAATCCCCAAAGCCAATTTAAAGCAAGACTTGCAACAAGTACGACAACACCAGCAAGAAGTCCTGTGGTAACAACTTTTTTATTTATATTCATCACCCTCTTTCAAAAAGTTAATTTAGTATCCAAACTGAAAAATTAAGAATACTTGCGAAACTCACCCAAGCAAGGTAAGGATAAAGTAAATACGCGGCCGGACGGTAAACTTTCAAAAAAGATTTGATTGTTACTAAAATTGTAAGCCAAAGAAAGACGATTTCAATAAGTGCCAAACCAGGAGACTTCAGCCCGAAGAAAAGAAAAGACCAAAGACTGTTTAAGATAAGTTGTGCCCAAAACCACTTTAATTCCCCTTTTCTTGTCCAAATTAAATAAAGTGAAATCCCCATTAGAAAATATAAAAGCGTCCAAACAGGACCAAAAAGCCAGTTGGGAGGATTAAATGAAGGTTTAACCAAAGTCTGATACCAACCTGAAATTGCAGGAACCATTACCAAGGAACCAAGTATTCCTGCCCCCTGACAAATCGCAATCGAGCTAATTAATAGCCAAAAGTTTCCCTTTGCAGTTTTTTTCGCCACAATTAACTATAAAACGATCCTCCTCTTTTTAAAAGTATATTTAATAGTCTTTTTGTTTATCTTGGTTTCTCTCAAGCCATCTCCGCCACTCATCCCGGCGTAATATATATATTGTCTTACCAATATCCATGCTAGTTAATTCTACTGGATTTTTGTAAACTGATTCTATGGAAAATGTATTTAATCAGAGCTTATGGGGTGACGAGGGGTTCTCGGCTATTTTGTCGATGAAATCTCTTCCCGAAATAATATCGATTATCTCCAGAGATACGTCTCCCCCTTTATGGAATATCTGGGAATGGGTAGTTTTTAATACGCTCGGAACCGATGAAATTTATATTCGAGGATTGGCTTTCACTTTTTTCCTGGGAACAGTCTTTTTTGCTTACAAAATAGGGTCTTTTCTTTTTAGCAAAAAAACCGGACTTTTTGCGGCTATTTTTACATTCTTGAATCCATTCTTCTTTATTTACGCTTTCGAGGGACGGATGTATTCAATAATGTCTCTGGGAGTAGCTGCTTCAATGTATTATTTCCTGCGAATTTTTTATAACGAGGAGATAATTAGAAAAAGAGACAAAGTAGGATATGTTTTCTTTACCCTTTGGGCACTTTATTCGCACCACTTTGCCTTTTTTGCGGTGGCAATTCAAGGATTATGGTGGCTTTATGAATTAGCTTTTGGTAAAAGGGTCAGAGCTAAAAAGATGTTTAAGTTGTTTTTGATAACAGCTGCAGGTTATGTCCCTTGGTTATATCCTTTGTATACCCAGACGAAAATGGTTTCAGGTGGGTTTTGGCTCGGCACACCAACGACAAATGATTTAAAAAATCTAATTTATGAATACTTGGCGGAAGGGGTGAAAAATGAGAATCTCAAACTTCCGATTCTTAATATGCCACTTTATCATGTGTCCTTATATTTAGTACTAATAACAGCGGTTTTAAGAAAATGGTGGAAAAGCATTAAAAAAACTATTCTTTTATTACTCTGGTTTTTCGGTCCAATTTTATTAACTTGGTTTATCTCTCAGCACTTCCAGTCTATTTTCTTTAACCGATATCTTTTGTATACCATCCCCGCCGCAATGTTGGTTTTGGTTTCTTCAAGAAGCAAGTTATCAATAGTTTCGCTCACTATATTGATAATATTTTTTGGAATCATTGACTATCAGTATTTCACCCACCCCGTCAAACTTCCTTTTAGGGAAATGGCTAATTATGTAAAAGAGGTAAAAACTGAAGAAGACTTTCTAATTAATTGGTACAGTAATGGAACTCACCATATTTGGGAAACCAAATACTACGGCATTCCTGCACCTATTTATGTTCCGCCCGAGGGTGGAGATCTCCCTTTCTTTGTAGGAACCGCTCTAATGGAAGAGGGCGACATAATCCGCGAAATCCCGGAGACGGTCGAGAGTGTCGGCGTCGTCACCAGCGGCCCTATTGAAGAAATAAATTTGCCCGGATACAAGCAAGAAACTCTCAAAGAATTTGGCGGGTTGAAGTTTGTTAGGTACGTATCTAATTTAGTGGACTAAATAAGCGCTATATTTGTAAGCGTCTAACAAAACCATTTGTTGCATCAAGCTCAATTTTTTCTCCATCTTTGATGACACTTCTTGCAAATGATGTTCCCATTATAGACGGCATTTCTAAAGCTTTGCCATACAAAACTGCGTGCGAAGAAATTGATTCCTCATCTACAATAAAACCCTTTGCCCGGTACAAAAGCGACAGATATTCCGGTGTGGTTTGCGGCGCTACCACAATATCTCCTTCCTGAAGTTTGTCAAAGTCGGATGCATCCAAAATGACCCTTGCCGTTCCTTTTACTTTACCCTTAAAAATAGTTTTGCCTTGTAACTGCCTTAAGTCTTCGGGTAAATCTACAGACTCAATAACTCTAACTACACCTTCATTGGCGTCGACTTCTACCAGATCATTATCGCTTAGAACTTGTGTAGCATTCCTTGTTCCTACGATACAAGGAACATTAAACTCTCTTGATACGATTGCCGCATGACAAGTAATCCCTCCCTCGTCGGTTACAATCGCCGCTGCTTTATTTATGGCAATCATATAATCCGGCGTGGTCATTTTCGCAACTAACACATCACCCTTAGTTACCTTTCCCAACTCAGAAAGTTTTTTAACAATTTTTACCTTGCCAGTTACAATTCCACGACATGCAGGATTGCCTTTAATTTCTTTTTTGACATCTGGTGTTTTTGAAAAAATATTATATTGCTCCATTGCGTGAATTATATTTTCAACTCCCGATATAACTCTGGTTTTGCCTCTCCATCCAAGAATCGCAAATCCTGTCTGTCTTTTACTTATTTCCCGTTTCAGTCTATTTCTAGTCTTTCTGTCTAATAAAGCTTTAAGAATTTCATCGTATGAGAGAAATGTCACGTTTTCTTTAGAAATATCAATCCGGTTTGCAATTTCATTAAGCAGAGGTAGATGGTAAAAATGAAATTTTCTTATCACGTTAATTCTGTATGTTCGTAACTTTATATACGCTTGGGCAAGATTTACTAGCCTAGTTAAGTCTTCGTCTGCATTTATTTTTTGTAATGTCTTTTTAAGTTCGTCTTTTCTGACTTGTTCCTGCTTCCTTAGTTTGGTTATTTCCTTTTTAGGGCTTTTGATTCTAACCACCAAATCCTCAACAATTTTTCTATAGTATCCTTCGTCAAACGGCTTGTGGTGAAGCGCCATCATGGGTAACCAACAATATTTTTCAGTAAGTTCAATTAACAATCTCTTGTTCTTTTTGGTCCAGCCTTCTTTTTTGACTAAGCTGGCAAGTCTCAGTTCATCTATCTGCTCTTCAGAAACCACTTCAGTGGGCTCGAGTAGTTTTTCTTTTGTGGAATTATCAAATATTTTCGAATTAAGCTCTGTCTCAATTGCAGTCTCTACTGAATGAGGAATGTTAAGATACGGCAAGAAATTTAGGAAGTTTTCATAAAGGCCTTTGAAATTCAAAATTAGCTCTCTGTTTGTTAATCTTGGTAGATCTTTTTTTACAGATTCTTTAGTTTTTCGAATCAGACTCTCCCCATCTTTAAGACAGCTATCGGCAAGATACTTTGCAAATTTATAGTCTTTTTTAATTTCTCGAGAGAGAATTTCTCCGTTTTTTACAATTTCATCTTGTGAATCATAAACCCCGCCTGTCACGGAGTTGTACCAGATGTATTTCATGGGTTTAATCTTGAATCTCTTTATATATTTAGTTTTACTTTGTGCAATACCCACAGCCGCATTAAGTGCAACTGAAGTCTCTCTATTCACTAATTTAATCCACGTGGGAGTTCTCTTTTTATCCACCGTAATTTTTGTTGTTAGAAGTCTAATTGCTGATATGTCAGAGTGGTTTTTGTTTAAAGAGTAGAACTTCTTATTACCCAGCCTTTGAGAAGTAACAATGTCTTGTTTTTCAAGAGTAAGTAAAGATCTCTGTACAGAATTTGGATACTGCTTGGTCTGCCTCACAATCTCATTAACAAACAAGGGACTATCGCTTTCAAATAAAGCGCCAAGCACTTGTTCCGAACTTTTAGATAATTGCAACATAATTACTATATCATACAATAATATTGTATGAATTTCAAACAAAGCTTCGGATCTCTTAGTTGCAGAACTCTCACCAATTTGTGCTAAACTGGATACAGGTCTTGTATGAAAAATTTCTTGAAAAAGCTCCATACTCCTGTCTGGCTTTTTATACTTCTTATGACCGTTTTTATCTTGAGGATTCCTTCTCTTTTCGAACCTTATTCGTACGGAGACGAAATGATTTATCTTACTTTGGGTGAAGCAATACGCCGTGGCATACCTTTATACAGCGGAATTCATGACAACAAACCTCCTCTTTTATATGTCATGGCGGCTATTGCCGGAAATCTTTTTTGGTTCAAAGCGATTTTGACCTTGTGGATTTTAGTGACAATCTTTATCTTTTGGAAACTATCAGAAACGCTTTTCCCGAAGAAGATAAAAACTCAACAGGTAGCAACGGCAATTTTTGCACTCCTGACCACAATTCCCCTTCTCGAAGGAAACATCGTAAACGCAGAACTTTTCATGATAGGACCAACTATTTTAGGATTTTACCTCCTACTTAGTAAAAAACTAACTAGGAATAATCTTTTCATTTCGGGAATGCTCTTTTCGATCTCGACTCTTTTTAAATTTCCGGCTGTGTTTGACGTTCCGGCAATCATCTTCATCTGGCTTGTAACTGAAAAAAAACTCAACAAAAAGATTCTTTTCGAAATAGGTAAAAGGGTCTTAATTCTTGGCCTTGGATATCTTGCCCCAATTACCTTAACAGTAATCTGGTTTTGGCTAAAAGGAGCTTTGAATGAATACCTTGTTGCAGCCTTTTTGCAAAATGTAGGCTATTTATCCAGCTTCAGACCCGGTGATTTACAAAAACCGTTCTTAGTTAGAAATGCACCACTATTATTACGAACAGGAATTGTCCTTGCAGGAACTATTATTCTTTTTATAAAGAAAAGAAGGCTCTCTCGCGAATTTATCTTTGCGACGTCGTGGCTTCTTTTTAGCCTTTTTGCGGTAACCTTATCCGAACGTCCTTATCCTCATTATTTCATCCAGTCAGTAGCACCTGTTGCACTACTTTTTGCCATCCTTTTTACTTATCAAAAAAAAGAGCAGGTTTTTGCAATTATTCCTCTGGCTCTAACTTTTCTGGTTCCTTTCTATTTCAGGTTTTGGTACTATCCTACCTTTCCTTATTATGCCCGCTTTGTAAAACTCACTCTTGGACAAATGTCTAAAAATGACTATTTAGCCACATTTGGAAGTCAAGTCCCCACAAACTACAAGATAGCTGACTTTTTAATTTCGCTAACCAAACCTTATGAAAAAATCTTTGTCTGGGGAGAATCATCCCCAATTTATGCTCTCTCCAGAAGGTTTCCTCCTGGAAAATATGTAGCAGATTATCATATCAAAGATTTTTCAAATCCCAACCAAACCATCAAGATTTTGTCCTCCGATTTGCCTTCTTTTATAGTAATTCTCCCAGAAAGTAGTTCTTTCCCTGAGCTCGAATTTTTCCTGAGAAAAAATTATGGCCTAGCAGAAACCATTGATGGAAGCGAAATCTGGAAACTTCTCAATCCCAAAGTTAGATCTCTTATTTCAAACTGAATCTCCCATTTTTACTTACATTGGTAATATCTGCTAAAATCTAGCAATTAGATCTGTCCAAAATACTATGAGGCCGTCGAAAAAGTCAATTAATAAAAGGGTGTTTCCATCCTTTAAAAATTTAATATCTCAAACCAAAAAAGTTCAGCCTACAATTCCTTTAACTAGGTACGTTTATTCCTCTCTCATCATAAGCGTTTTGGCCATTTTAATAGTTGTTTCCAGTCAAAAAAATCTTCCTCCCCAAACACCGCTTTTTTACGGAGCTCCTGTTGGAGAGGAACAGCTCACGACCTCTATCGGACTCGTCATTCCGGGAATGGTTTCTCTTATCATGACTGGTATCAATACTTTAATTACTTTATTTTTAGAAAATCAATTTTTACAAAAATCTCTTATTCTTTCTTCCCTGGCAATTAGTGTTTTTTCCTTTGTGACTACAGTTAGAATAATATTACTCGTTGGTAGCTTTTAAATTAATGAATTCGCTTTTCAATCTCGCCCTTCTCCCGGCACTACTTGCTGGAGCAGTTTCATACTCCGTAACTCCAATTATTATAAAATTGGCTCATAAAATCGGAATAATCGATGACCCTAAAATTCATAAACACCCCAAAGTAATTCACACCTATCCTGTCCCGAGAGGAGGGGGGGTTGCCACATTTTTGGGGGTTTTGATTGCATCTTTCGTTTTTCTTCCTCTTGATAAACACCTCATTGGAATACTTTTGGGGGCAACCTTGGTTACCAGTCTTGGCATTTTGGACGACAAATATGATTTAAATCCTTATAAAAGACTCATTATTCTATTTGTCGCGGCAGGAATTCCAATCTTAGCCGGCATTGGAATCTCGTTTATCACCAACCCCTTTAATGGAATTCTCGATCTCTCCCATCCTCAAATAAAATTTTTCTTGCTTGGAGAGGAAAGAAGTATTTGGGTTCTTTCTGATGCGTTTGCCCTTTTCTGGATAGTACTTATGATGAATATGCTTAATATGGGAGCGAAAGGAGTAGATGGTCAGCTTCCGGGTGTTGTTGTAATTGCCGCCATAACAATTGCCGCTCTTTCTCTAAAGTTCTCCGCCGATATTACTCAATGGTCTGTAATCATTCTTGCATCAATTACGGCTGGAGCCTACCTTGGATTTTTGCCCTGGAATTTTTACCCCCAAAAAATAATGCCCTCCTATTCAGGGGCAACCTTGGCAGGTTATCTTTTGGCAATCCTCTCAATTCTCTCAACAACGAAGGTGGGTACTTTAGTTGTGGTTCTTGGAGTACCCTTGGTCGACACTGGATACACCATAATAAGAAGAATAGCTTCCGGCAAGTCTCCTGTCTGGGGTGACAGAGGCCATCTTCACCATAAACTTTTAGATATAGGTCTGACAAAACGACAGGTAGCACTTTTTTATTGGGCAACTACTGCAGCCTTGGGAATTTTTGCTCTTAATTTGAACACTGAATCCAAGTTCTATACAATTGTAGGGGTCATCATTCTTATTGGAGGATTACTCTTATGGTTGACACAGAAATCAAAAACTTAAATTCACCTTTCGGGAGTCTTTATCAAATAGTAAGGATTTCCAGACCCGTCCACTGGATTAAAAATCTATCTCTTTTTGCGGCGCTCATTTTTAGCGGAAACTTCCTGGAAGGCAATCTCTTCACTAAAGTTCTCCTCGCCTTTTTTTCTTTCAGTTTTGCGGCCTCAGCAATCTATATTTTCAACGATATTGCTGATGCCGAAAGAGACAAACTCCACCCGATAAAGAAGGATAGACCGATTGCATCAGGACGCCTTTCTCTCTTCCCGGCCCTTTTGGCAATGTTTGGATATGTTTTTGTTTCTTTATATATTGCGGTAAACCTAAATACGCTTTTTTTACTCTCGGTCTCGGCATATCTTTCAATCCAGGCACTCTACAGTCTTGGACTTAAAAATTTCCACATCATTGATATCCTCATAATTGCATCTGGATTTTTTTTAAGAGTTTATGGCGGGGCTTTTGTAATTGACGCGCATTTATCGGTTTGGTTTCTCTTGTGCGTTATATCTGTCGCCCTTTTCCTGGCATCTGGCAAAAGGCGGGCTGAGCTTGGAACAATTCCCGAAGGAAAAACCAGAATAAGCCTTACCAAATACCGAAGGGATTTATTAAATTCATATGTGACAATGTTCGGAAACGCAGCATGGATGAGTTGGGCTCTTTTTACTTTTTTTGAGTCGCCTACACCCATTACCAGAGTCTGGATTCTTTTGGCCGAAATATCGAGAACCACTGCTATCAGTAAACTTCTAATGGCTACGATTCCTGTTGTAATCTTTGGGATAATGCGCTATGAAGCTTTAATCTTTGAGAATCGAAGCGAAGCTCCGGAAAAGCTATTCTTGACCGATAAGGAGCTTGTGGGTTCAGCCCTTCTTTGGATTGGACTTGTTATCTGGATCCTCTATGGTGGTGTAACTAGCTTGGGCTAGGGAGTCGGGGTAGGTTTGGTGGTTATCTTCGGAGTTGGTGTTGGAGAAACTCTTCTTGTTGGTGTCGGAGTTGCCTTTGAACTACCTTCTACTTTTTTTGCATACTGATTTGAAATCCATCCCTCACCATCTTCTTCATATTCAATCTTAAACCAACCTGTCTTTTCATCTGTTTCGAGAAGTGGGTATTTTTCTCCCGGCTTAACTTGCCCAACTTCTTCCCCTAAAGTAGAAGGTTCCTTCCTCACTCTTAAGAAGCCTGTTGGTGTTGACAAAATCTCTATCATCTCCTTTTTTGCTTCGTTCTCGTCGATCGGAGTCGGAGTAATGCCTGGAGTTTCCTGCACTTTATTTTCGGCCTGAGCAAGTTTAATTATTGCTGTTAATTTATAACCTTGATGTGTTTTAACCTCAATAATCCTTTCTAGGAACCCTTCAGCTGATAAAACCAAGGTGTGTTCTCCTGGTAAAATCGATGAGGTTTTGTGGGGAGTAAATGCTTTATCTCTTCCATCAATTTCCAGTTGTACTGAGTCTGGAATAGTAACAACCGTAAGGCTAGTTTCTTCTTTGGCAATTCTCTCAAAGGAAATTATTTCGCCGGATGATGCTTCCTGACTTTCTCCAAATTCACGTTTTATTACCGTCTGTACACCAGCAATTAGGTTGACTTTAGTTTCATAGGGGGTGAGGGGCGCTTGGAAAGAATCTGGAATAAGTTTAATAACTACCTCACCGGGACTTCTGTTTATCTCGTAAGGCGTCCTTCCTACTTCTTCCCCATCGATAAAGACATTTGCCGGAGGATCAGTCATAATGAAAACACCCGCAACCTTAGGTTTGTAATATCCAATGATAAAATATATCAATCCTACCAGAAGCACCAATCCAAGAATAATGATCCCGACTAGCCTTGCTTTCTTCACAGTAAGTGAGTTTACCACTAGTAAAAATCACTGGCAAGTCATTTAAAAATCTCTTGACAAAAAGGTAATGCTTTATTACTCTATATTATTTGGCACTCACTAGATGAGAGCGCTAGTTACCGATGCGCCTTATCCGGCGGAGCTTGGAATAAAACAGAAGCAGAAATTAAGGATGGTGTAGTAATTGTTACAATTTGAGCCCTGTCGAGTTAAAACCGACGGGGCTTTGTTTTTGGAATTAAATGCGTTAAAATAGACCCAACTTGACCCGTTGGCAGAGAGGCTATGCGATGGTCTGCAAAACCATTTAGGAGGGTTCGACTCCCTCACGGGTCTCAATACTCTGCCTATCTATTTTTCAACCTCTTCCTCTTCTTCTTTCTCATCAGAAACCTCTTCCATGGGTTCTATTTTCGCTTTCGGCTTCGGTCTGGCCAGAAGTTCTATATGATCTGCAACTACACTAATATAACCCTTTTCGCTTATCTGAAGTTTGCCGTTCACAAAAATTTGCCTTCCCCGTGTTATGTGTTCTCTTACAACTTCTCCGTAGTGCCCAAAAACTAAAATATTATAAAAGGTGGTAGACCCATCCTGTCCGCTTATTGCAATTCTAAATGTGACGTAAGAAACACCGTCTTTTGAAACTTTTAATTCCGCATCCTTTGTGGCATTTCCGATAATACTTACAATTTGAAGGCTCAAAGTACTCACCCCCTTTAATATTTTTCTATGGGACAGTCTTTTTACATCCTACAATTTTAAAATAAGATATTCAAGTACATCTAAGTCTGTGCTTCAAAATATCTCTTTTTTTGACTTTTTGAATTTCACAAGGTATAATTTGCTCATATCTCGCAAATTTTGCGAGATTTTTTTGTTACCAGCTGCCCAAATATGATACGTTTTTCAATCAACCTGCCTACAAATTACCGTCTTGACTTACA
>LBWB01000003.1 GCA_000993405.1 Candidatus Woesebacteria bacterium GW2011_GWB1_39_12
ATGATAGAAGAAAAAAACTGGCGCATGGGTGTGCCGGAAATGGTACACGGAACGCTGGTACACCGAATTTGAATAGTACGTACTCACATTTTAAATATTCACCACGTACATTCAATGCTCGTGCCGATTGCGACGGGCAAACCCTCACAGGCTCGCTAGGAATAGCGGGCGAGGGCGTGCGACTCGCCGCTCCCAGTGTTGGGGGCTCGCTTAAGGCATGGACGCGTAAACCGTGAACGAGCCTAAACCCCCTTTACGGGCATGTTAGGTCAAGTATCGGGTTGTCCGAAAAAATGCGACAAACGCTTACCACGCAAAACAGCAAACACCAAGCAATCAACGAGTAAACAAATTTTAGCCAAGTCACAAAAACGTCTTAAGGCTTTGAAGCTAACTTAGGATGTCGGCTTAAGATTTCGACAAGTAACACGTTGAACGGATAGTCACACAAACACAAAACCGTGTGAAAGTCTAGCACCCGAGCCGTAAAGAGGTACATAACGCTAAGCCACGCTGAAAGGCCAAAAGCATAAGCCGTTCATGCTAACAACATTTCGGAATATTGATTTTGATTTACTCTTAGTAATTTCGTGTTTGTCTGAGGCGCGTTGTCGGAATTACGTAGAAGTGTAAGCACTAATTCCCAAACACATAGAAGTCTATCCGATTGTAAAAACCCCTAATGCTTTGACTGAAACCTTTTTTTGGACTTCTCTCTCGAAGTCTCAAACCTTAACGCGGTGAGAGAGTACACGGTCATAAGACACACTTTCAGCACGTTAGCGTGTTTCAATAATCTTAGCCTTATCTTCTTATGACCGTGCCAATATGAGACAAACAAAAATGGAGAAAAGGGAAATGGATAGATGTCGGAAATGCGGTCAATCTCTTAGAGTAGATGGAACCTGTTTCAATCCGAATTGTACCGACTATTCAAAGGCGTGGGATGTAAAATGACAGAGTGCGGCCATACGGAATCATATCAACTTGTCGGATATGGCATAGACCGCCATTACGAGTGTAAGAAGTGCGGCGCATCATTCCCAGTTTGAGCCTAAGTTTTTTGCTCAAACCCGAAAACGAAAAGGAGAAAAAGAAAAAATGAAAGCTGTTTTTGAAAACGGGAAATACGTTAAACCCCTACCTGATGGAACCTGTAAGAACTGTGGTAAAATTCTAAGTAACCCAGAGAAGCCTAGAGCCATATTCTGCAACCGGAAATGCTTCTTTCAATATGTCGGAAAACCGAGCATTTCAACTATGGAGAAATGGAGCGATGACGGAGTAGCTAAAGCTCTTGACGGTTGCCGCGTTGAACCTGATGGAATTTGCGCACATGGACAAAAATCTTGGCTTCTACACTTAGGGATAATTTAGCCATGTCAAATTCCCCAGCTGAATTCGTGTTTAAGGCACGGTATGAAAAGCAAACCGGACACCGCTTAGTTCATGGGAACCAGAGAGAGCCAGACTGGATTGATACGCAAACAAAAGCGGCTTTTGAAATCAAGCAAATCAATTATCCGCGTACACATTTCAAAGACCAAATTCGCGTTAACGCTATGAGCATTAGCAGACACGCACAGGAAAACCCTAACGCTAAAGTTGTCCTAGTTTTCACTGATAACGTTATGCTGACTAGCGAACCGCGAACCATAGCGGAGAACAGTCAAGTCGAACCGAGCCAACAAACAGGCGATAGGCTCACTTATCTAACCCCGCTTTCAATATTCGAACCATTCTAAAAGGAGAAATGAAAAAATGGCTAAGTACAATTCAATCTATTACGAGCATATGCACAAAATCAAGTCTAACACGGAGTGGTTCGCACATTTGAAAATCTGTCCTAATTGCTCGGTAGAACCATAAGAGGCTAGAGAACTTTGAACGTTAGAGTTGTTAGATTAACTAGCGATGAAGTTTTTGACATTATCAAATCAGATAGAACGTGGGAACTCTGCACCTTACGGCAGTTAGCGATTAATGGTGATGACGGAATAGCAACATTAGGGGAAGATTTTCGTTGGCATTGGATACGGGGCGGAGTAAAAGCGGTGATAGATTACGCGCGTAAGAACCCGGAACGAACCGTGCGATTAGCCCTAGACCAAGGCAGTAAATGGTATGGAAAATGTAAAGCCAAAAACCTTCGTATTAAAGTATGGGAGTGAAAACTTTGGCTTACGTTGAAACGATAACGGAACTAGACACGCGCCGACTAGACGAAGAAGCATACGCACAAATGCCGACACGCCTTAAGGTGAATTACTTTCACTGTGCTAAGTGCGGGCGGATTGTTAAGCGAACCGCTAAAGGCGAACTTAAATCGTGCCCGTTCTGCACCGAGAAAAAAGATAGGTGAAAAAGTTTTTGGCTAAGTTTCAATGTGTCAAATGTGGTAAAGTTTTCGCCGATGATAAAGACTGGAACACTTCATGGAATCATCAAGAAAAAACCCCGACGCACGACGAATTTAGGGAAGTAAACCCACGATGAAACTTAAAGGTGTCGAACCATTGAACACGGTAATCAAATTACCGGACGGACGTATCGGAACTATTTGTTATAATTGGTTGGACGGTTGCGGCGGCATATGGGGGAAAAAACATTTCGACACTGAGGAACGCATGGATAATCCTGATTTACCGGAACCGGAATTCATGCTAAGGGAAAAAGAGATTGAAGGAAAACTTCGCGGATTAGAAAACGCGGAATGTGTCGGTGAAGAATATGAGATTCTATTGTAAAGACTGTGACAGATATTTTCGTAAACAGAACTTAGCCAAACAACATCTCTTAGAAACAATGCACGAAGTCGGAAAAGTAGTAAACCGGTGAGAACTTTTGAAAGTGGAAATTAAAGGTGATATTACCACGCCCGTTCATAACCCGACAGTAATAACCATAGAGGAAGCGGGATTAGAAAGTCTAGAAATCATAATCCACAGCGTCCCGTTTCCAAGCGAGAAATACGGACAGGTAGCAAAACCCGTAACATTAAACGTTCAGCGTGCGGAGTTTCTACGCATAAGCAAAGTCTTAGGAAGGTGAAAAGAAAATTGAACGCTGAAGAAATGGAGCATGAAATAGGCATAGCGATAATAGCGCTAGGTAATATTAACCATAGAAACCTAAGCGAGGTTGCACAACAACAATTACGCATTGCTAAAGACGCACTAGAGAGAACGCGAGAATAGAACGGTGAGAACTTTCTAGGTCACGGCGATAAGTGCCCTGATGATGAATTAGGCAAGCTCTAATTCGAAACCCTCTTTTTGAGGGTTGGCGCAAACACAAATTAGGAGAAGGTGAAAAATGATAGATAGAAAACGAGAAGGGTATGACGCGGCATGGAAGGAACTAGTTAGATTGCTAGAACCAGTCAAAGGCGATTCACGCGCAGTTTACGAAATTAGCGAAGGCTTTGCAGAGGCACATAATGACGCGCTCGCATACGTGAATAATCCAAACGGCAGAATGGTTGAATACTACCGAAAGAGCTATCCTAACTATGCCTTTGTTTAGGGCTTTGTTTTGTACTAAACCCGAACTGAACCTTTAGGAGAAAATGGGAAAATTGAAAGAACCATACCGTTTTGTTGTTGTGGACACGCCCTATAATAGAGCGTGGTATTCTAACCTTATCGGCAGATTTTTTGCCGAACCCCCCGCATACGCACAAGTAAAGGAGATATAAGAAAATGGAAAATGCTGAAGTCATTTCGAGTTATTCACGAGCGCAAGCCATAGAAGATGGTATACTCGTAGACATATCAAATACGAGTGAAGCTAAAGAGGCTGGGTTCAAAATTCCCGTAGCACTAACCCGCGCTGTGTATTCCACAATTGAAGAGGGCATAGGAATAAACGGACAAGACCGAAAAGGCAGACTATGGGACATTTGCTTTATGGCAACACGAGCGTTTAGAAACTTTCAGGAAGACAAGCACCTAGTCCCGTTTGAAGTTCTCATGTTGGATAAAGACACTAAAATGCAAACGCTAAAACTTTGGCTAACATTCAACGAATACGAAGGGTTCACAATAATGTACCCGGAGGATTACTAAAAATGCCTTGTTCGAAATGTGATGGGCTAGGCTGGATTTTCCGCGTTGACTGGTTCGCCTTAATGCCCTGCTCTAACTGCTCTGTGAGGCCAGAACTTTGTTGATACTGAAACCGTGGAAATGTCGCAAGTGCGGAAACGTCATACGGAACAGTCTAAGCGAGATTAACGCGGAGTTTGCGAAGCACATGGAATTTATGGATAACGTGCCGCTAGAAACTTACTTCGAGGTTCTTGACAAATGAGCAACGGTCATGTTTTCATGCGCTGTCCCGTATGCCACACGCTGATAGAGAAAACGGATAGGAATGGTTACATTGATTTTCGTAAATCCCCGCACACGATTAAAGCCGTATGCCCAGAACATACTTTAGAGTTTCACCGTTTAATGCCCGACTGGACACCAAAAACAGAACGAGCCGTTCTCGAACTAGAAGCACAATATAAGAGATGAAAGAACTTTGAGAAAGATTCTAGCACGTCATAGGTGGGTTGCGGATGCTACGATAACGGAGAGCTACGACACGAATGAGGAATTTCGGGTTACACATAGGCGTTTCACAGCGACGGTTGACGGCTACCGTAACTTTAGAATCTATGACGGCGAACTTGAAGATGGATTAGTGAAACGGATAATCGCGAAGGTTGAATCAATAAAAACGCGGATACGAAGCGGCGACGAAACAATATTACACGAAAACACATTATTGGAGAACTGAGAACTTTGCGAAAGTCTAACGTAATTCTATCAGAGCAAATACTCTCTAAAGTTTTGAATGGCATAAACACGGCAATATCATTTTGCGACCAGAACGAAGATAGCTACATCTATAATTGTTTGCTTCGAGCGCGAGAGGAAATTGAACACGCAACAAAAGCATTATGAACGGTGAGAACTTTTGTTGATGGAATCGGTTTGGGTTTCATGGTTAGTGCATGTACCCTACTTGCTACCTCAAGAAATTGAGACTGATTATGGAGAGGATTGAGAACTTTGCCTAGAAAGAAGTTTTACCGTATCAGCGTAACTAATGGACATGAAGAAATCGCCGTGTACGAGTTAGGCAATTACTCGAAGAAACAAGCGTTAGCCGACTTCCTGAGAACATACTTACACATAAGCGAAGACCCGGAATGAGGGAGAACCCTTTGCATAGCTGTCCTGATTGTGGGAACCCGACCACGGATAACTTTGAACTCTGCGATTACTGCGAAATAGATTTACTACAGGAAATGTGCGATGTGCAAGGGGTATGAGAACTTTTGAAGCTCATCATTGAGCGTTTTCAATGTTTCCAACATGGAACCGTGTTTGAATCTGAGCGTGAGTATGAACAGCATTTAATGGAAGCACACCACAAACCAAACATGAAACTATACGCATAGAAAACGTTTCCTAGTCGCTTAGTAATGAGCGCCCTTGAAGATGACTGAAGCAGAACTTTCAGTCGAAACCCCGTTTGGGGTTGGCGCATAAACACGCCACAACAAATTAGGAGAAAAGAAACAAGATGAAATTGAATCTGGATGGCTTAGAGGAACTATTCTCTATTGGAGAGTTTCGTAAGCGTAAGCGGTTTTGGGAGAGGTGAAAGAAACTTTGAGCAAGAAAAGAAAGAAGCGGCTGAGTATCTATGCGATTCGGCATAGTGGAAACACTGTCGGATACGTGCAAGCACAGAACCAGAAAGAAGCATTAGACATGGCTAGTGTGGCTCTCGATAACGGGATTTATGACGATGATGACAACGGTGGAATGACCGTTGACTTCGAATTCTCACACGTAGCTGGAGAACAAGGCGCGATTAAAACAAGAGTAAACAAATATGATGAAACCTTCAAGGGGCACGCAAATATTTTCTACGAAGACGACATCAGAAATCTAGTAGCCGACAACGTTATGCAGTTCACCACAGCCAAACGCACGAAACTAAAGGAACTACCCGAAGAGGAAGAGGACTAGAGAACTTTGAAAGAAGAAATCACACAAATACGAACTACTAAGCAGCTGAAAGACTTAGCGAAGACTCTGAAAGTTGGGGCTGACTGGCATGAACCCGACGAACAAGAAGTTGAAGTAAAAGTCGAAGGCTCACACCTAGACAATGCATTCATGGAACTTACAACTGAGAGATGGCCGAACCGCGAATTTAACGTAATAATTCTTCAAGATAAGAAACCTGTCGCGTGGATTAATCTCGCAAACCTATTCGCTATGGCTGTCGATACGTGGCCTGATACCGGAGAACCTAAAGGAACTTTCACTGGTCATGAAGTGAACATTCGAAGCATACGCGAAACATACCTAAACCGAATTGAACGTAACATTGAGGACGCGGAGAATAGCCTAACACACGCGAAAGAAGCTGTAACAACAACCCGCGAAGAACTACGCAAACACCCAAACGCGCCGGAAGGATTCGTGAGGGAGTAAGAGAACTTTGACTAGGTTCATTGTGAATCTACGGGTTGAAGTTATCGCGCGCAATTCGGAAGAGGCTAAGGCGAAAGCCATAATCCCATACGCGTACGGATTTCCCGACATGTCAGCATATGTGACAGACGCAAAACTCAGGAGAGACTAAGAACTTTGTGGAAGATTAACCATACGAGTTTCGACAGTGGATTCACAACCTTAGACTATCCGCGTAACCGCGAAGAAGCATTAGAAGCTTGGGAATTTTGGAAGGCGAAAGGATTCAGTAATTGTCTATTGACGTTGTACCGACCATGTGGAAGAAAAGTAAGAGACTACTACTCAGAAACGAAGAAAGAAACTGACTATGAAGAGGATGATTGAGAACTTTGTTTGAATGTAAAGTGGATGCGGAGCAGTTCAAGAACCTAATCAGTATGCCAACCGCGCTAATCGAAGAATGTGACATCACGCTCGGAACTTCAGGCATACGCGTGAACACGATGGACCCGGCTCACGTCGCGCTTTGTCGGATTGAGTTAGCGAAAAGCATGTTCGAAGAATACGCGTGTGATAAGGATACGAAAATCCGGCTTGCGATAAACAGTAAGGGAACTTATGGGAACGGTTCAAGCCTAGTCGGGCAATTCCCGAATAAAATCAAAGCCTCGCTGATGGACATTAAGTTACGTGGTGAAACCGAATTTGAGAAATCTCGACTGGAACTTTCATTTCTCGGTAACCTTCGCAAGAACGCTAAAATCCCACTACTCGAAGCAAGCGAAGAGGAACCAC
The DNA here is from genome assembly GCA_000993405.1 of Candidatus Woesebacteria bacterium GW2011_GWB1_39_12. Classification (GTDB taxonomy): domain Bacteria; phylum Patescibacteriota; class Microgenomatia; order UBA8517; family UBA8517; genus GWB1-39-12. Next base: position 7,278 of record LBWB01000003.1, read on the forward strand.
CATACCCGAAAATTCGGTTCAACGCTAACGTGAAAATCGTGTTAGCAGACTTACTCGAAGTCTTCAAGGACATGGAGAAGCATGGTGACAATTTCCGGTTAACCGCAACACGAGAAGAATTCAAAATCGAAACCGTCACGGAATTAACGGAACAAGTTTACCCGTTCGAGAAAGGCTCAGACGTAATGCTAGAGTTAGATGTACGCGAACCGAGTAAGGCTACGTTCAACTTGAAGTATATGCTCGACATATTGAAGCAACTGAAAACCGCTTTTGAAATTGTCACACTTGAATGGTCAACGAACTTACCACTAAAAATCTCAGGTGAAAACATTCAAGGGGCAACCGTAGAATATTTCTTGGCTCCAAGAATCGAAGACCATGACGAACCAATCGAACGTAAACCCGAACCTAAACCTGAAACAGAACTTATCCAAGAAGAAGATAAAATCGTATGCACGAATATCGTAACCAACTAGAGAAAAAAAGGAGAACGGAACTTTATGGTTGAATGGTTGTGGAATCCAGAACGTCGAGCATTAATTCAAGTCGGCGTTGTCGGGTACAATTGTGTGTGCAGCGTACAGCCTAAACGAATCTGTGCCTACCATAACAAACTCAAAGAACTATTAACGGAGTGAAAACGAAATGAAGCAACACAAACTAGATTGCCCAGAATTGCATATCGGACATCAAGTTAGACAAAACCCCCCCGTCCTTATGCGATACTGTCTCGATTGCAAGGTCTTTCTCCGGGTCTTCCCATGTTGAGGTAAAAGAACTTTGGATAGAACTGAAATCGAGCGTTACGCTCTGAACGAAGTGAAGAAATATTTCGGTAGCGAAATTGACGGTAAGGAACTCTTACACAGACTAGACTACTACAAACGACAATACGTCTACCACACATAGAGAGGTGAAACGAAAAATGAGCATGGATATTCGTGCAGGTATGTTTCGAGAAATTACTTTTCAACCACCAGAGACATTCAAGATTAAATTCGATAATGTACAGTTAGCAGACGGAAAACGCGTGCCTCAAATCAAACTCTATTTCCGTGCAGACCAAATGTTTGCCTTTGACCAGTTCTGGGAACAATCCAAACAAGAATATGTCGAATACAAGAAAAAGAATGAGGACTCCAAAAATGAGTGAATACGTCGCGCCGAAATGTTCTCCATGCCCGTATTGCCGCGAGCAAATTCTTGACGGCTGGGAAGCCATACATGTTCGCATGATTCACACGAAACCGTTCACCGTAATCAAATGTAATGGCTGTGGAGAATACATCAAAGTCCAATATGGAGAAAACAACATTTGCGGGAAATGCGGAACAAGACTAATGCTACAATGAGGTTCGAAATATTTGTGTGAGGGTTGCATTAGAGCAGGGAAAACGCTGAATTGCGCGTGTAAACGCTGTGTGACGGAAGCAGTTATTCCAGCAGGTTCACCGCCAAGCGAAAGCGCGTATTGTTACGAATGTGAACACACCGTAGAAGGATGAGAAGAAGCGGGTGAGAACTTTTTGAATACTCAGGTTTTCGTGCATAAGTTGGTTGATGAGGTACGGGATTTCTGTGGTACGGTTAGTATTCTCCCCACACGAAAAGAACAGAACACGGAATTTGATATTCTCCATTCAACACTCAGACAGCAAGTTAACATACTGTTCGCTAATGAAATTCACGACGCGTTGATTGATTTAGTGGAATGGAAAGAAGAAACGGAGTGAAAACTTTGCCTCTCGTAATTTGCTCGTTTTGCCTTTATGTTGGACAGGGAAGTGACTTGCAGGAAATGTGGCGTGACGCGGAACGGCATGAAAAGAAATGCAAAAACAAAGAGGAATGATGAAAGTTGCCGAAATCTGAATTTCTAAAAACCTATCGCAAAGGTAAGGTTTCATCTGTGAAGTTGAAGAAGCTAGGAAACGCGGAACTTTTCCAAGTCTGGGAAGACGAGAAAATGTTGGGTTGGCTGTGGGCTCCTAAATCCCGCAAAATGATTCAAGTCTTCGAAATATCCACGCCCGATAATTGCTCACAGTCACGACTCCGGCGATTAATGAAACTCATGGGACAGAACGCAACTACCCCGTTAATTCCCGTAGACGCTGACACAGGCAAAGCCTACTTCGAATTGAAGTGAGAACTTTATGCAAGCGATAGTTCGTGGAACTCGGTTTAGGGATATTACGTTTCAACCGAATGGCTTCAACGGTAAACCCGCCTTCAGAATCAAAGTTGACGATTGTGCAATTCTAACCGATAAGGGTTCGCGGAAACATGAACAGGTCTTAGTGATTATTCCCGCTTTCGGAAACGAGGATGCGTTAACGAACCTGCTAGGCGAAGCCGTACTCCAATACCGCATGTGGATAAAAGAACACGAGAGGTGAGAACTTTTATGGTGAGTGAGTTTCAGCGGATTTATTTTCTTGCCCGTAAGGTTGGGGAAGCCTCCGTTATTATTCGGAATTTTCAAGAAGCCACAAGCACGCGCAATAAGGTTCCTGATTATGCATCATTACTTGCCACCCGCAAACTCGCAGGCGACTGGTTGCGAAGCATGAAAGCGCGTCAGAAACGACTACAGAAAGAGAAGTGAGGTAACGGAACTTTGATGAAGAACAAACAGTCATTGGGTTGGAAAGTTCATACTCGTGGTTTGTTAGAAGAGATTTCGAGCAATTTCAACGCTCCGCAAATCCTAATCCCAATCAAGATTTTAGATAACTTATTGCGGCAAGTTGCAAAGAGAGCCACCGAAATTAACGACCTAAAACTAAACGCCTTAATGATTCGGTTAACCCTCTATTCCATCGCAGACCCCGACAGCCCAGACTATAATCCTAAAGCAATTTCTAAAATTCTTGGAGAGTAAACGGAACTTTGTTAAAGGTTCATGGTGTTCCTGTGCGTGGGTTGTTGTGTGCTGCGTCTGCGGGTGCACTCGGCATGATTGGGTTACAAATGCTACTTGTTACGATTAGCCCCACTGAGTACATCATGTGGCGTGAAACACCAGCCGTCGCCGCGCTGGAAACCGTCATGCTATTAGGGTTAGCCGTATTCCAATTCCGAGAAGCCCTACAAAGAAGAAGATGAACAGAACTTTGACAGAGAAACCGTATCATATTGGCGGTACATGCGGCGAGCTTGGACATGTGTACCCGAAAGACTCCTGTAAATGTTTGAATTGTGGATATGTGATTTCAGAAGAGCTTTTTGATAGAATGATGATAAGAGGGTATTGAGAACTTTGACTAAGTTGCGCGTGTATGATTCTGGTTCAAGTGTTGCTCGGAAAGTGTTAGAGGATAAGCGTTTGTGCATTGCAGAAGTTTTGGATTATTCCGGTTGGCATTACCTTCAATGTAGACGCAAACGTGGTTACGGACCGAACGGTGAATACTGCAAGCAGCACGCGTTAATCATAGCGCAAGGGCGACATGTGAATGTACCATTCAAGGAGAGAGAACTTTGAGTAAGTGTGTGGATTGTGGGATGGAGCTTGGAGAGTTTTTTGTTCATTATCCAAGTATTCTTGACTTGTCAGATGAAGCATTGATAACAAAGGTAATTCGATGGAATTGTATGGAGTTAATCAAACTTTGAGTGAAACACAAATCGAAAAAGTAAGCAGACAATGTTTCGGAACTATCGTGACTAGTCGGCTGTACACTAGGGAACGGTTCGTCGTGGAATCTGTGAAGCTCGGTTGCAACCGTAGTATTCCTGCGGATGTTTTGAGCAAAATCAAATGGGCTGAACCCGTTGTGGTTGCGGATTGGCAGAGCCAAGAAACAGAACTTTACGGGAATCATCGACGCTATGTTAAACCCAAAGACATATTGGCACGTATGGATGAAACGAAACATTGTGAAGTTTATGCGCCTAAAGGGTGCTTGATTCCATTTGGATATTTCACTGTTGACGCGGTTGTTCCTCATGGATTTACAGATGATGCGCGAGAGCGATTCAATAAAACTCTGGACATTGTGCAATTCATAGATGATACACCAACTCGTGTGGTGAGGGCTTGCGGCTCATATTTGATGTCCGGCGGTTGCGTGGTTCGAGACACCATAGAGCAAATCGTTGACAAAGCGGAGAATATTGCGAAGCTACACAGTCAAAAATTGAAATGGTTCGTGTCCGGTCGGTTTCACGAGATTAACACTACTCCGGTTGAAGGCGTAAAATATGGTAGGGGCTTCTATAAGCTGTCGTTAACAATCCCGAAGGAAATTGATGGAACAATTCAAACGGTTAGATTTCTAGGAGAGTACAGTAAGCGGAAGTATACGAGCGAGAAACTTGACGATGTGATGTGAAGTATGACTAAGGGAACTGAAATGCAAGCGTTCGCTCAGGGGTTACATGGAAATCGCTTGATTCTCCATGGTCTATCAAGATTTGACGTTAAATGCGATGACCCGAAGCCTCACACTAGACGGTACGAAAAGATAGCAGGGCTTGGATGGATTTGCTCGGATACCCCCAATAAGATTTGGGATGAGGATAGCGTTAAGCTCGCTTGGTACATGGCTGACGTTGGAAAAGGTTTACTCTCAGAAATTCGCACTAAAGCAGGTAAGAAAGCAATTGGTCGCGGATAGTAAATGAGGATACTCTGCCGCTGTTGTTGGTCATGGAAGCGAGTTAAGCGGAGAAGTGAAGAAGCACAAACTCTACTCTGCACAGGCTGTTTACGGACGCGGAAACGGAACATTCAACAACGAAACATATTACGTAAGAAATTACGGGGGCGAAGAAAATGATTATGAGTAAAGAGGAAGCGGATGCGTGGCATGAAATTCTCAAAGCCCAAGTATTCCTGCATAAACATTTCAAACATCATAAATCGGCTTACGCGAGCGATATTGCTAATGCCCTACAAATCCCGTATGAGCGCGCACGAGCCATAACTGATTTTCTTGTCAAATACAAATTCCTATCAACGGTCAAGAAAACAGTCCGTAAGAAACTTCGTAAGAGAACTTTACGGTAGAATGGTGGGGTTTGCAGAGGCTCATACCGGCGACGGATGAGAGGCATGTTTTGGGGTTTGCAAATCCCTTTTCTAGCCTTCCTACCTCTGCCCTCAAAACCATACGAAAGAGATGAGAACTTTGATTGAGATTGAAGTTAAAGAACTCGACCACCCTGATAAGAAGCTCCGTCTTTCAAAGCTCATCATCGAGTACGATTGTGACGGCATCGCCTTCAGAGGTGAAGCGGCTGATGGTTCAACGGTTTTTGTTCAAGCACGAAGCGACCGAGCCGCATCACATGATAATCCTGAGCCATTCCGCGTAGTTGGAGAAATCCGAAATCCAAACGGGAAAGTCATTGTGAGAACAAGATAATGGGAAACTTTGAAAGTGAGAGTGTTGCGGATAATTCCTGTTTTCGTAGTGGCCCTGTTTATGTTGGGTGGTTTACCTCTAGGCGGGGCTCAGCCGAATCAACTAGATAAGGGAATAATGATTGACGGCGATGTGTTACTAGGCAATCTTCCCAGACCCAGCTTCACGGAACTTTCAGCGAACAGGTTCACGTTAGTCGGGTTGGGTGTGTTAAACTACTACAATGAAAGTCAACTAGAGAAATTTGTTCCACTCATTCAGGAACTTCATGATATGGATATGCGGGTGTTTACGATGCTTTACTCCAACTACACGACAACTCTGAAGTATGCTGAGTTAGCCGCTCAATTGGGATTTGACGTGATAGAGATTGATGAGCCGTTCGCGCATTCGTTTACTGAAAACCAGATTGTTAGCGTGGTAGAGAACGTCACTGCAATGTACCCACAGGTACGTTTCATTATTACGGATTGGTCGCTGCCACACCTGATAACACTTTACGCGTTAACCGCAGAAATGCGAAATGTGGATATTGCAGTAGACAACTATGACAGTTTACAATACGTTCAATGGAACAGTGACCTAGCCCGCAAATATGGCAAGCAACCGTACACGTGGCTCATGTTCATAGGGAACCGACACTCATCACGGAACTTACAGGCATGGTTGAATGCGACACAAGCCACGAACTCAAACCTCTTACTATTCCTAATCGACGCCGCTCAGAAATGGCAAAGCCAATGGTCCCTCCTAAGCCCCGCTACCCCAATCCCAGAAATCCCGACTAGCATAATTCCAATAACCGTGATGGCACTCCTACTAACATTAGTGGTTAGAAAGAAGGACTCTTGAATGAGACTGCGAAGGAACTTTCTGGTTGGGCTGGCAACCCTATTCCGGGCGTTGCACATTATTACGAAGAACGATTACGAGAACTTTCGACTCAATTTGGCGTTGGCTGAAGCCGCACGGAAACACAACCTGAAAATGGTAAGCGTACCTCTAGATGGAGAATAAGAGAACTTTGCCGACTAAATCCTGCAATGAATGTAACATTGGATTTGATTCTGAACCGTGGAAATGCGTCTATCATCAACGCCTAAACTTCTGCTCTGAGAATTGTCTACATGTGCATGAAGCAAGGAACAACTGTAAGGCACGTTTAGTACCATGAACCAAGGAGAGAGAACTTTGAGTCGAAAGCCTACGGAAGAACAGTTAGAGCGTTGGGCTAAGATGGATAAACACATTGCGCATAGGAACAAAATATTGAATCTTGCGGCCCTTATCTTCGCCCTGTTAGCCCTCGTCATTTCAACATACGCCCTATTTCATCCGTGAAGAGTGTGAGAACTTTGGGTAACACGACAATTTGGGATTGGTGGCCGCTGAATCAAATTCTAGCACTTGTTCTATCTGTAGGGCTTGAGACAGGTTTCTTCGAACCGTTGAATGTATGCTCGATGCTAATGGTTAGGGTTGATGCTGCCTGCTGGTTAGATGTAGGCTTTTTGAACTGGGGGTTTCGCATAATCTTTTGGCTTATCGGTTTTCTGCTCTTGTGGATTCCGGTTTCAATCCTGCTTTGCATGTTGCCTGTGGATTATCAGCAACTTTACAGAAAGAAAAAGCCGAGTGAGAACTTTGAGGAATCTTGCTTCACCTGTTAACCGTGTTATCGGTATGGGGTTACTGTTCTTCGCGGGTTGGGATAGCAAAGTGTACCTGTACCCGAGCTTGGTTCCCCTCGCGCTGGTGCCAATAGGATTCTACATGTTCGCCGGAGCATGGCTAATCTTAAGAAAGTGAGGTGAAAGAACGTTGGATGATATAACACAGACCATAATTCAATGCTGCCTTCCTTCCATAACAATTACGCTTTGGATAATCATGTTAATTCTAATGATAAAGTGAAAAAATTTCCCTAAAAAATAGGGAGGGAGAGTTGAAGCCCTAGAACCGTTTATACCACGGGTTCGTCCCGTTTTCCGCGTACGCGCTCCCTAAGACCCTTCACGCGGCTTGCGGCTTTGCTGCCCCCGTTCCGCACGGTTTCCCTCGCCTTCGGGTTCGTTGCCAGCACCGCGCCGACCGCACCAACAATAATACCCGCTAGAACGCTGAGTCCTGTCTTCAGGTTACCATTCAATTTTCACACTCACCTCACATTAATTGATATGTGAACCACCAAATAGCCACCCCTATTTATATGCAATTCATGAAACCGATATATGGCGAAAACCGACTATTAATTGAAATTATGGTGATGTATGAAATGAAATCGACCATTGAAAAATGGATAGGTGAGAATTTTTATGAATAAATTCTACTATGGACTAATCCTAATTGGGCTCACGGCTTTCGCAGCTTTTACTTATCTTCCATCATTACATGGTAGCGGGAACGCATTAGTTTTCGATAAACAAACACTCAGATTCTATGTCCAACCATATTCATACTCGGAATCAATAACCCACCGATTAATCGGGGGCGGGTATTGTAGTATACATTGGGGGGTGAGACATAATCTAACTGGCCTAGCAGACATGTACCTATACCCTAATGGGCCGTCAACCGCTTTCCCAACTCCAACAGATAATATAACCGCTTTCCCCCAGTCACTCATCAATAATTGTGATAGCAATGCCACGTAGCCCGTTAATGCCACCAACGGAACTTAAACTCGGAACCGAAAACCGCAGCAAACGGAACTTTACAGGCACCAAACACCCCTTAACCCTGAACGAAACTAGTCACACAAACACCACCTAAAACGCGCTCATTCCTCACCGCGCTAGATGTTACTCCATCTCAATCCACAACCCTCCAATTTTCAGAAATCCTGCCGCGCGCACACATAAACCATGCAACTAATACGAGGGTGTAATGGCGCGGATGGATACTATACGTTAATACGTTAACATAGTTATCCGGTCATATGTTAGATTTCTTTTATTGCATGGAGATTGTGTGATTGATGAGTCGAAAGGCTTTTATTGCATAACACAGAGTCATGCAAGATGAAAGTATTCCATATGGTTTAGTAAGCGTTATATAGCGTGATATTGCATCATTGATGATGTTAAGTTGATGCGTCATTGCCGTCCACCATTCAAATTAATTCAGATGTTTTCGACGAAACCTACATTCCCCCAGACCCCATTGTTCAACGAAAAGAACTCAGCCAAGTTGAGGAACTTTTAGAGCAAGACCGTCACGTCTACCTATTCGCTAAACCCGGCACAGGAAAAACATTTCTAGCTAAACAAATTATGGCAAAAAACCCAAACCATGTCTACATTCAATTTCTCAATTCGGTTCCAGAATCATTATCTAATTTCCTCAGCGTTACAAGTCCATTCGTAGCCACTCGAACAAACATCCTCATGGGGATGCTGGAAAAGAGACTTCGTGATAAGTCAATGCACCAGCCAATTCTAATCGTTCTTGACGACCTACAAGAATTACGGCGCGCAAAGGACTTCTACACTTTTATCGGCAATTTGTTTAGAAGACTAACGGCAAAGCCGAGCTTAGGACTACCGAAAATTAAAAACCGCATACTCATGATTTCTCAAGAACCATACGTGAAAATGTCAGGTGAAGTTGGTAACGGGTTCGCCTCAAAAGCAGGGTCAGAGTCCAGAGGGCAATTCGCTCATGAATCCCTAATACCATACGACCAAGAACAAATCAAAAAGATTCTCACAGAGCGGCTCAAACTAGCCTTTCCGAAAGGGGTGAAAATAGATTATGAAGAGGGCGCGTTAAACTTCTTCACGTTAGAAACACTTCGCCATGATTCTGATATGCGTCTGGCACTTAGATTATTGCGGCTTTGGTTGCAAAGCGGACATTTGACTAGTGAGAACGCGCGAGAGAGTTGGACGATTGAAAAGAAAGATTACTGGGCACATTACATTCGCGCACTTCACCGGCATCAAGCCGCCCTCGCACATCTTATCTGCCAACAAGAGCGGCCAATCACAATGCCGAAACTCGACGACCTATACGCAACGTTCTGCAAACAGCATGGTTGCGCGAGATTAGATTACACGCAGGTCACAAGGCTTCTTAGAGAACTGAAAGACCCAATCGGACTCATTGACATGGTTGAACTGAAACAGCGAGGGCGGCCATACGCAGTTTCCCTGAGAGCAAGCGTAACGCGTGAAAATGTGATTGAAGCAACAAGCGCAATCGATTGGGACAACTACTTAGAATGAACGATTTGTTGCATGATGATTGTGTGAGAGGCAAGGAACTTATGAGCGGGAACAAGAAAGATGAACAGCTAGCCGGAAGAAAGCAGTTGCTAACTCTTAATCAGACTCCAATCGAAATCTTTGAAAGGCTGTTAGACGATCTCAAACAACTGCATTATGATGCTGCGCAACTTCATTTGAAACTATCTTCCACCGAAGAATATTATGACTCATCCGGCACTAAACTTGGTGACCGCTTCTTACACACTGAGATGGCGAACCTACATAGAGAAATCATTCACCTCCAAGACCAAGACCGAGCGAACGAAGAAGGCAAGCAGTCAGACGTTAAACTTGACATTGACGTAATCATGACCGGGAAACCAGTCAGTATGCGCGATAAAATTGATGCGGCTTTTGAAATGTTAGATGAATTAGCGAAACCTACTGGGATGGTTGAAGAAACCGCCCTATGCCAAGCCCTTGTACATAACAACGGCATGATGTATGAGGAAGCACACCATATCGTTGAAATTCTGATTAAGAACGGGGTCATCTGGTCCCCAAAAGAACATTGGGTTCAACGGTTGAATCCGAAGAAGTGAAGCTCTTGCAACGCAACCCGAACATTGAGTGTTCAAACTGGGGTGCTCGACAATCTAAATGGGCTTCACAAACAATTATGTCTCATAAGCACTCAGGTTTCACTGTTAACATTAAGCAATTTGAGCTCGCGGAATTAGCGATGAGGACAACTGATTGCGGTATTTGCGGACGAACGTTGAACTGGTATAATCGCGGAAGCGGAGCGAAAGTAGACAGCCCAACATTAGATAGAACTAACAACGAGAAAATCATGACGATGGAGAACACTAAAATCGTTTGTCGATTCTGCAACACATCTAAAGGGCACCTTTCACACGCAGATTTTCTTTCATACTGCACGTTAATCGCTAAGCGCATGGGAGCCTCTTAGCCGTGTGCAAAGATTGTGTTGGAGTGGTGAAACGTTTCGAGGGTGGCCGATTAATTATTGAGAAGCGGGTTTGCTTGTGTGAATGCCTGATTCTCTACTCTAACAACCAATGTGAGAAATGCTTGTGTACAGTTAAGGTTGAGGAGGAGAACGAGAACTGGGAGGGACTATTCAGGGACCGTGCCGGTAACCCCGTACCCTTCGAACATGTGTGGACCGGGCAAGGCCAGCTACAGGAATAGTTGAGGATTACGATTGGCTGAGCAAGTAGCGGAACGTGAACCTCGTATTGATGAGCAGCTTCAACAGTTTCTACGCGACTTCAAAGATGAGAACGGCAAAGATAAGTACCGACTCCGACTATCCCAATTGGGCAATGCGGGCGGCACGGCACTCCTGATTGATTTCGATGATTTAATCGCGCACACCCCCAACATTGCCCGCCAACTCCTCGACAACCCCAACGCAATCCTACGCGACCTTGAGCTGGCAGCGTACGCGCAACTGAAAATGGAAGACCCCGAATACGCCGAACAAGCCAAAACTCTGAAGCTTCACTTCCGCAAGCTGCCATCCCACGAGTTCATCCGTAAACTTGGCGCGGCGCAAATCGGGCACCTAACCGCCGTAGACGGCATAATCGTACGGTCAACCGAAGTACACCCCCTACTTACGAAAGGGAAGTTTCAATGCCGCAAATGCAATGCCACCATTGATGTTGAACAGAACTTCAACCGTCCCTTCATGCGCGGTCCCGGTATCTGCGCTCACTGCCGCTCCAAAATTTTTGAATTTGTAGAAAAAGAATCCTCATATCTTAACAGCCAACAGCTTCGCATTCAGGAACGCCCAGAAGACCTACCCCCCGGCCAACTTCCACAAACTATCAATGTTCGTGTGATTGAGGATTTAGTGAACACGGCTCGTCCCGGTGACCGTGTAACCGTCACAGCAATCGTGAAAGCCCAACAGAATTATATGGGAAGAAAAGTCGCGTTAACAACCTTCCAACTTGAACTGGAAGCAAACTACATTGAGGTCGTCGGCAAAGAAGTAGACGTAGTTGAACTCACACCAGAAGATGAACACAAAATCGTGGAATTATCCAAAGACCCGTTTATACACAGAAAACTCATCGCTTCTCTCGCTCCAAGCATTTACGGTTACGGCGACATCAAAGAGGGGATACTCTACTTAATCGCCGGAGGTGTAGCGAAACAGTTACCGGACGGAATGAAGCTTAGGGGTGACCCGAACATACTTTTAATTGGTGAACCCGCGGTTGCAAAATCACAACTACTTCAATATGTTGCGCGAGTGGCACCACGAGGACTCTATACGAGTGGTCGCGGAACTAGTGCTGCCGGTCTGACCGCAGCCGTACTTAAGGATAAAGCTGGGGGTATGGTCCTTGAAGCTGGGGCTTTGGTTCTCGCGGATAAAGGAGTCGCGTGTGTGGATGAAGTTGATAAAATGCGCCCCGAGGACAGAGTAGCAATGCATGAAACACTAGAGCAACACACCGTATGTTACGATGACCAAACAGAACTTCTCACGGCTCAGGGATGGAAATTTTTCAAAGATGTTACTACTCGCGACACTGTTGCAACTTTAACCTCCAAGGGTCAACTGAAATATCAATCTCCAACACGTGTTTTCACCTGTAAATATCAAGGAGACATGGTGGCAATCTCTAATTCACATAAAGTGAATTTGTTAGTTACCCCACAACATAAAATATACGCCTCACAATACCGGTCAGGAAACACATGGCTTCCATTCTCATTAGTGGCCGCGCGAGAATTAGTTAACAAGCGGTTTAAAATTAAAAGAAGCGCAAACTGGCACGGAAAAGAGAAAAAATATTTCATTCTACCTCAATATTCGAATAGGTATGAAACTCGCCCAGCAATTAAAATCGAGATGGGCCTTTTCCTTGAATTCTTAGGATACTGGCTTTCAGAAGGAAGTGCAGACAATTATCGGATAATGATTACCCAGAAAGAAGGAAAGAAACATCAGCTCATAGAAAAATGCCTTGCCCAATTACCATTTAGATATAAATTTGAACACTTCAAAAACAGCGACTCCGGTAACTTCATGATTCATAATGTTCAATTGGCTTGTTACTTTAAACCATTGAGCAATGGAGCGGCAACAAAATTCGTTCCGAACATGTTTAAACAATTGTCAACGCGGCAACTCACAATTCTTTTGGAAGCACTAATGGTTGGTGATGGCGGAACACGACAGCACACTAATGGCTCTATACAAAGAACATATTACACCACCTCACCGAAACTTGCTGATGATGTGCAAGAAATTTTATTGAAAACAGGGATTTCAGGGAACATCCGGAACCACCACACCAAAGGTAAAATGGGGGCTTTCGGTAAAGCTAACTATGATGAATTAGACGTATCTTTCGTTTTCAAGAATACCCCACAAGTGGGATATCATGCAAGTCATGGAAGTAAATCGGGCACTCTAAAAATAATGCATGGGTATGATGGGGATGTTTACTGCGTAGAAGTTCCAAATCACATTCTCTATGTTAGACGGCATGGTGTTCCCGTTTGGAGTGGGAACTCAATAGCTAAAGCAGGAATTGTTGCAACGTTGAACGCGCGTGCCGCGGTGCTTGCGGCAGCTAACCCAGCATTCGGACGATACGACCCGTACAAGAACATCGTTGATAACATTAACATGCCCATAACGCTCCTGTCAAGGTTTGATTTAATTTTCATAATGAAAGACACCCCAAACGCGGAAGCGGATGGACGGTTAGCGCGGCATATCCTCACCTTACATAGGACAAGGGATACGCCAGAGAAAATTCCGATTACGCCAGAGATGTTCCGTAAGTATTTATCGTACGCGAAACGGGTTGTGCCAGTTCTTGGTCAAGAAGCAGAGGATGCTTTGTGGGCATATTACATGAAAATGCGTTCAACTACAGGCTCGGAAGCCCCGATAGCGATAACGGCTCGGCAACTTGAATCCTTAGTTAGACTTTGCGAAGCCCGCGCTCGGTTGTTCCTACGTGACACCGTAACCTTAGAGGACGCAAACGCAATCACACGTCTCGTCACACTATCCATGCAAGAAGTCGGCGTAGACGTAACCACAGGAAAAATGGACATAGACGTAATCATGAGCGGGACTCCTCAGAGTTTGCGGGAGAAAATTGATTTAACCATCAAAACCATGAGGGACTTAGAGAAACAGTTCGGAAAAACAATGGACATGTCACTCGTCATACAAGCAATCGTCAACAAAGGATTACTCGCTGAGGAAGAAGTCTGCAACACAATTCAAACCCTCATCAAGAACGGTAAACTCTACGAACCTGCACCCGGCAAAATTAGCCTAATCGGATGAGATGGAAATGAGCAAACAAGAAGACAAACTGTTCAGACTGTTGAAGGGCCTTGAGCAACTTAAGACCGAAATTATGATGAAAAGCGACGACCTGAGAAACGAGCATATCGACGAGGAACTCGTAGATTTTCGTGACGACCATTACAAGGCCGGTTATCTCCACGGCCTGCAACGGGCACGTAAGTTCTTGGAGGTTGCTTGAGAAAATGAACGTTGACCTTTCATATAGAGACATGCAGATTCTACTCGATTTACTTAGAAAGAAACATATCACCGCGCTACAGCAAACATATGCTCATATTGGGCATTTTCCAGACAACGTACGTTCCCTCAAAGATTTTTATGAGAATCCGCTAGCTCTACGATATTGCCATAATAATTGGTGTGAAATAGGGCAAATTAACCTTCTGATGGAGAAACTGGAAACTGCAAGAGATAGAATGGAAACTCAAATCAAACGAGAACTAGACCCAATAGGCTCCTATATTGAAGACGTTAAACAAGCCGTGAAAGAAGGCCGAGTATGCCGATGAAAAAGTTCATAGTAGTTTCACCCAGCTCTCTAAGCAATAAGGGACCAGCACAGAATAGGGCACTTTGATGAACCATGCCACGAACTAAGAAAGTTCCCGAAGAAAAGGAAGCCGAACCTACTGAAACTGAGGTTGCTAAAGTTGAGAATGTGGAAGACCTTGAAGGAGTCGGGGCTGTTACCGCGCAAAAATTGGAGGACGCTGGCTATAACACCATCGAGATGCTTGCCTGTGCCATCGTCGAACAACTGAAAGCGTTGGACATTGAGGATAAGCAGGCACGGAAAATTATCTCTGCCGCGCGTGCGCAGGTGCACCGTTTCGGGTTAGAGTTCAAGACCGCCGACCAAGTTCTCAAGGAGCATGAGGCACGTTGGAAACTTTCAACCCATGTTAAATCGCTAGATGAAGTTCTTGGTGGAGGATTTGAATCAACAACCGTAAATACTATTCATGGTGCATATGGATGCGGCAAAAGCCAGACATCACATTGGGCTACGGCATGTATGTTAGCAGATGATAAGGGCGCGCAAGTGTTATTTGTTGACACGGAAAATAGTTTTCGTCCAGAACGTGTTCTTAATTTCTTAAACATATTGGGTGGAAGTAAAGAGGACTTAGCGCGAGTAATCCATAGTGAGGCAATTAACAGTTCCTTTCAACGGCTCATCATTGAGCACGCAGGTAAGAAAATTAAGGAGAATAACGTTAAACTGCTAATCGTGGACAGCGCAACTTCCCATTTCCGAAGTGAGTATCCGGGTCGTGACCAATTATCGCCGCGACAACAAACCCTTAACGCCCACTTACAAGTTATCAGTAAATTGACACGGATGTTTGGGTTAGTCACAATTCTAACTAATCAGGAAATTGCCGTGCCAGTCGTTGGGTACGGTGGTGGAGCTACATCTAAACCCGTCGCGGGCAACATCTTTGGGCATCGAGGTTTCATGAATTTGCAAATTTGGCGACCCGATAACCCAATGTCCGAAGTGCGCATAATTACGGTCGAAAAACACCCCAGCCTTCCCCCAAGACGAGTTGAAGTATCACTAACCGAGCAAGGCTTCTCCGAAGCGAAAGAAAAGAAGTGAATGAGAAATGAAGGACCAGAATGAAATCACTGACCTAATCCGCGAATTCCGAGAAAAAGAAGCAATATTGCCAGATAACGGGTCGCGAGTTTTTAGGGAAGTTTCAAAATCAACGGAACATGACCTACTGCTTTTGAACCGTGCATTCTCGTGGCTTTTCAACACACGCGGACTTAAACCCTCAGACACAAGTTACATGACTAAAAGGAATGTTTGAAAAATGAGTAAACAAGAGACGGAAGAATCGCAATTCATTAGGCGAGAATTTCATCCGTTCAAAAATCATTCTGGCGTAATCGGCATTTCTGATGTTGCGAAACTGCATAGACGTTTGATGCATATTTTAACGCAGATGCATGGGTTCTACAATGAGAACACTAGACGATACTATGTTAAAATTGAAGCCTCAGTTTACGGATGCCGATTCATCATATCTCTTCTCAGTGAATGGACGGGTGCCGACTTCGTGAATAAGTTCGAGATTATGGCTGATGCTCGTCCTCAATTCGGATTCAAACAAGAAACCTTTGAGAAAATTGTTGCAATGCTTGAAGGACGAGAGACTGATTAATGCCTGCTCCTTCGGAGTATACAGAAGGGGAATTACGCATGTTTCCAATCATCATCAGCCTGAAAGTTCCGTTCGGGAGTCAAGAAAGAATTTTCGCGGCAGATATGGTTTACAAAACAGATTTTCTCATCATGAAAAAATTAATTGTTGAGGTCGATGGTGATTCTCATGAATCTATTTCACGTTCAACGAAGGATGAGCAGCGGGATAAAATTCTGAAAGACCTCGGTTATCCTACCGTAAGATTTACGGATGAGGAAACATGGGAAACAGAAACGTGCGCCGAGAAAATTCAAGCGGAAATCGAACACCTACCAAAAGTTTCCGGTTGCTTTTATTCGAATCAACCTCATCACCATGTTCCAATGATGAATCGAATTTGGTGTAGGTCTGCTAGGAAATATATGTGAGAAGAAATTTGAGATGAGTACTTTACGTTGCCCGTTTTGTCGAAGTAAAAAACCGTTAACTCGGTTGTTTCTAAAAACGTGGAAGTGTAGTAATTGCCATGCCGTTTTCAAGCTTCAAATTGAGAAGTATGATTGGTAAGGCTGATTGAAAATGATTTGGTAATCTATCGGTGCACAATCTCGATGTGTTCAAAGTGGAGATATGGTAACTGATGGGGTGTTGGGGATACAATGAACCCGAAACAGAAGCCAAAACTATGCTCAGTGTGTGGGAAAATGAAAACAAGTTTCCCTGCTATTGGAGATGGACGGCTGAAGTGTGAAGATTGCTTGAATAAACATATGAAGAAATTGAAGGTAGGATTGCTTGATTGAGTTTGGTGTGGGGTGAAAACAAGAATGACAATTTGTGAGGATTGTAGTAGGGACATGGGTGATGAGGATGTTAGCTCGTACACTATTTGCGTTCCGTGCGGAATCAAGAGAGGCATATTTTGTGCTATCTGCGGGAATAATGTACCGTGCGATGGAAAAGGGCATGAAGTTATTCTCGAACTGAGAAAGAAGGGTTTTGTTGTTTGGCCAGAGATTCCATGATTAGGTGGAGGGTTAGGGGTACATGAACAAGCAAGAACGGCAGTTTGGTAGTGAAGAAATTGCATACGTCTACTCTGTCTCGTCATGGACAACTAGCCATATCACTCAGATTCATCTCACGGCTGATGATAAGCGAACTTTCTGCGGAATCATTGTTGGTAAAGCATGGCAAGGAGCCGAGGGACCAGAGACTTGCAAACGATGCCGCAAATCACGGTTGAGGTTGATTGAAACATGAGCAAGCAACACAAACCGATTCTCGTTGTGAAGGGAATTCAAGTTCCCGAAGAACTATACGAGAAACTGATAAATGATTCTACATGTTGAGGTTGAGGGAAACATGAAGCAAATGACTGAAGAGGAAGAGTGCAGAAATGTGGTCATACTGACCTTGAGGGCTGTCTGCATGATGGTTGCCAGTGTTGCACGAATTACTCAGAGGCTTACGAAAATTAGAGGATGATGGAAATATGTTGGAGCAGATGAGGGAGGTAGTTATGAGTGCGACCATTTCCGTTCTGATGGGTGACCATGAATCCGTCGTATGCAGACGTTATAAATGTCACAGGTGTGGTAAACCAATTTTGAAACCAATCAGCAAGAAGGGGAAGCCGCCGAAACGCTGTGGTCCATGTGCAGCAGACCACATTAGAAAACAACATCTTGACCCGTACTGGAGGAGAAAGCAGCGTGAGTACAAGCGGCGGTTCAAGGAAAAGCAGCGGATGACGCAGGGGCTACCAGTAGGCACACTACTATCCGACACACGCGTACTCGACAATGGGCATGTAGCCGCGTATGTTCTACTGAACCGCAAAATACGCGAAACTCTATAAAACCTACATCGAGGCAGAGAACTTTGAGATGTCTCATATGTAATTCGTATCCTAAAATGCGTAAAAAAGGATACTGTTCATGGTGTGACCAGAATGGAAGTTACCGTTAATGAGTAAGTGGTGTCAACGGGTTACCTGTCCAATTCCTCGATGCGGCGGGTTCCTCACAATTCTCAGGAACGGAAACATACGTTGCAATAATTGCCGGATGTTATGGGTTAAGTGGACGAACCAAGGTGAAGAATTTTGAGTAAAGTGAAGTGGTGGCAAATCAGCATAGGTATATCGTTGATTACAAGTATTCTTTTCGGTGATTGGCTTCTCCTATCTGACGGTGTTAATATCACTCCGCAATTGTTTCTTCTAACAATAACGATGACTACTGTAGGACTGATTGTGTTGTTATGGAGAAACTGAGAACTTTGAGTAGAAGGAATGCGGGAAGAAGAACATGGCTCTTTATGGTAACGTGTGGAGCGGTGGGATTCCAACATTGTCATGTGGCTCATGTGGGCATGTTGAAAAGTTCCGTGATGACGCTGAGTGGCTGCCAGCGAAATGTGCTGATTGCGGGTCGGCAAATCTGACCTACTCGGAGGGTAATTGAGGATGGGTGAGCAAGAACTTAAAATCAAGTTTGAGCACCGTTTCAATCATGGACGTAAAACTTTCACGATGAGGCATTATAATGACGGCACATGGGAACTTTTAGATGAGGATGGTTTGCCTGTCGTGCAATGTTCGGATGATGATGAAGGAGTCATAGACACAACGGAGTGAGAACTTTGAGTGTTTCTGAATCAGGCTTCTTATGCATCAAGTGCCTCAGCAACAGTGTGTCCGCGAATAGTTACTACTGTGAACGATGCGAACAGAAACAACGTGAAAGTTCCGTTGAAAAAGGTGAAACGAGAATGAGTAGGAAACGGGTTAAGCCTCAAGTGGATTTGTGCGTGAATTATCGGGGGCATTATCTTGGTTACTGTAATTATTTTTCGAATGGAGGTTGGAACGTTTCCCTAAATTTGAATTTGATGATGAAGGATTTAATGCGAAAAGGCAACAGCATGTTCGTTAACTCGTGGCGTAAAGAACACCATAACGAGCCGGACGGGATTGATAGATTCGCTACCTTTCTAGGAATGTTCTGGGGTGTGTACCATCACGAGATTGTTGGTCACGCGTTAGGACATAAACTCAAGGTTAGAGGTTACTCGATAACCCGTAAAGAACATTTTAGGTGGCTTGAAGAAAATCTTCTAAAAGAATTATTTGCTGACGCTCAAACAGATTTCGCCTTCATGTTCTCCGACATTGCCAAAGCAATCAACGCAAAGTTCCATGTGAACAAAAAGAAGCATGATTGGTTGGTAAGGTTAGGGTACTGTGAAATCTTACGCGGCAAACCCGTAGAACAAGATGTAGAAGTTCGATAAGTCAAACACGGGAACCCGGGCAAATTCTCGATTAGTTTCATCCATCTCTCGGTTTTAAATAGCCGTGTAGGGTAGGTGATACCCATGTCGGAAATTGAAGTGTTACATATCGTTTCACATCCAACTAGACTCGAAATACTGACCGAACTCAATAAGAATCCATCATACGCCTCTGCGTTATCTAGGACGTTGAAAATAGAACGCAAAGTCGTTATCTTCCATCTTTCAATCCTAATACAGTATAAATTAATCGAAGGCGAGTTCACATTGGTTTCGACGCGAACAAAACCTACCGCCGTGAAAACATTTCACTTAACTTCGAAGGGTATGCGGATGTTTGGTAAGGTGAAACATGCACTAGAGAAATAGAAATGGGGCCTCCGTGGACACAACAAGACATATCACGAGTTCGTGAATTATACCCTACGCACACCGCAACGCAAATTGGGATAGAATTAAGTAGAACCCGTCGTTCAATCAAACATATCACTCATAAATTTGGTTTTAGAAAACCACAACGCGATTACTCTCTAAACGAAAATCAAAAACAAGTTCTATTAGGAAGTCTACTTGGCGATGGGTCGATAATTCGTAGAAATATTAAGTCATATACATATCGTGAACCACACGGCATAGGGCAACAGGATTATTTACAATGGAAGGCACAAATTCTTGGGCATCTGGTTTCTTCACTTCATCCCTATGCGCGATATGACCCTCGTTGGAACCGTACTCTTTGGCAAGTAGCGATGACTATGTACGGTAAATGGTTAAAACCGTACCATGACCAGTTTTATCCAGATGGTCACAAAATACTTCCAACGCAAGCCCTCAATGAGTTAACGGGGTTAGGGGTTGCAGTGTGGTTCTGTGATGACGGGACTAAATCATCTGAGACAAGTCGTTTGCGGATTTACACTGATAGTTTCACAATGGATGAGGCGAAGATTATCTCCAAGTGGTTTTTAGATAAATTTGATATAATTACTCACATTACACCAAGGCCCCATAAGCCAACTCATCCCATAATTGAAGTGCCGAGTTCAAGCACAGGTACCTTTGTAGCTCTAATAAAACCATACATGCCGATTTGTATGAATTATAAAATTACGTTCAGAGAACCGTCTTAATAGCGGCTACCCTGAGCGTCACCAACATGCCGAGGTTCTTTTCGAGCTCTCACATTCTTGGCTTTCTGGGCGCGGTCACGTTTCGGCGAATTGAAGTACATATGCCTCGATTTGTAATAGTACGGCTTCCCGGAATCGGGGTCAACCCTTTCGTAACTTTTCGGCAAGCCTCCGACCAAATGCCGACCTCCATGGCCTCGTGGGCGTCCCGTCGCAAGCGCACCTTGTCTACTTGGTCTTTGGCGTCGTATTCCCCTTCGTCGTCCTACGGCTGGCAAGGATTATCTGAGTAATAGGTTCGCAATAAGTTTGATAAGAGTGTATCGCTATACGTATCATCATGACGATGTGAAGTAAACATGGGATTTTGTAGAGAATTCATTGGGAAAATGGGGATAGAGTCTAGGCGTGAATCATTTTACTTAACTTTGGATAATGACACGAAAACCGAAGAACTGTCATGCGACCAAATTGAAATTTCCTATTGGGAGTTTGCAAACTTTGAAGCGGTCATAGCGGATTTGAAAAAGAACGATAAGCGATTCCGAGAATGGCTAGATGAAGGTCATCAGTGTCCCGCATGTAAGACGGGATTAACGAAAACAGCGAACGACCCATGCTCAAAATGTGAGCAAGAAGTCGAAAAACAAGAACAGGCGTTCGACAAACAGGCTCATGAAATCTACACGAAACTAGGGATTTGAAATGAGTGAAGAAAATGAGGCTCGGAAGCGGGTTACGTTCAAGTCGGATTTGGAGATGTGGCATAAGTTCGTTGGCTTCGCAGGTTGGCTTATGATGGTCGCAAGAGGAGAGGAACATAAAATTTACGGGCAATGTGTTCACTACTCATATGATAGCGACGCGTTCGAAGAATACTGCAATAGTAAAGATGCGGAGAAACTACGAAAGGTAACTCATGTTATCAAGGGCATGAAGATACGAGCAGGCTTCAAACCTGATGAGGAATGTTGGCAATGCAAATTCTACAAACTGAATGTTCCGCCAGTAAAAGAAATAGCGCCTGAGAAACTTGAGAAAATGAAACAGCAAAGCAGGGAGAACGCTCAGCGGCTTAGAAAGCAATTCGGGCTTAAACCGATTAGAGAAAAGAAGGAATCGAAATGAACAACACGGATAATCACGTAAGAAAGCTTGACGAGGGCTACGTGATAATTGGACACCCAGTTATCCCTTCGCAGATAAGTTTCTTTCTTAGTGGTGACGGGTTGAAGAAATTAGTAGCTAGGCTTAGAGATGGAGAGGACTTGAGAATGACTGTTGGCGAATACAGGGATGCAGACGGTAACGAACATAGGTACCACAGATTTGAAGCGGTTGATACTCACAATAAATATGCAAAAGGCAAGGAATCAAAATGACTCGTAAGATTTGGGCACATGACTTCCATGAGGTTGCTTGAACATGAGTGAGGTTATCGGCTCTCCCCTTCAGCTTGAAGCCCTCAGCAATAATCGCATTGATGCCAAAAAATGTCCGAAATGTAAGCAACTAAAAACACGCGATAATTTCTCGAAAACTAGAGTCCGATATGATGGGTTACAGGTATATTGCAAACCATGTATGACCGTTAGACAAAAAAGGTATAGGGAGCGTAATCCAGAAAAAGCTTGGGCCAGCGCAACAATTTTTAGTCATCGTAGTAAAGGAATTGATGTAAGAATTTCACTCAAAGAATTGGGCGACATTGCTAAGGTGAGTAAGGATTGTGCCCTATGCGGGATTGTTTTGAATTGGAAATATGGGCAGAAAGATAAAAGGCAAATGATTATGAAAAGCCCATCACTTGACAGATTGAATAATGAACAGTTTATTGACAAAAACAATTTCATGATAATTTGTTATCGTTGTAATGCTTCGAAGGGTAGTCTATCTTTAACAAATTACATATCTCATTGCGAAAACGTTGTTAATAGAAATCTTAGAAACAAAGCGTGATGAAAAGAACAAAAAGTTGATAAAAGATGCATGTTAAAAAACTTTGGGCTCATGATTTTCATACTGCCTACGAACGGTCTTTGAAGGTCAAATTCAAACCTGATAAACGCGAACCCGCGTGGGAACGAAAGCTCACTGATGTAAAGGCACCGCAACTTAACAAGCAAGTGGGCTACCTATTTGATTGGCTCGTGAAAGGCGGATACGTAACCGCTAATCACTACAAAGTGGTCATTGTCTGCGGTGTATGCGGTAGAAACCTGAAAATGAAACAGTGGAGCCAATACACTATTAACGGCGCATTCGTCTGCAAAACGTGCAACGAGTATATCAAAAAGATTCGAAGAACTGGGAAGGCTAGGCCGAGCAAACGGTTAACGAAACTAATCAAGATGGGCGCAGTCAAATTCAAGAAGGAATTGAAATGAGCAAATACAAACTTGCCATTGTCATGCGAACTGACCTTGATATGGGAAAAGGTAAAATGTGTGTTGAAGCAGGGCACGCTACGTTACTTGCTTGGGTCAACCAATCTGAATTACATTCTACAATAGAAACTCGTAATGCGTGGTATTCGGAAGGTCAATTCAAAGTTATTCTCAAAGTTAAGGACGCTCACGAATTAATGTGGATTGATGAATTAGCTAGAAGGGAAGGATTACCAGTCGTTCAAGTTCGCGACTTCGGTAAGACTCAGGTTGAGCCTAACACTTTAACATGTATAGCTATCGGCCCCGCACTTTCTGAAGACGTTGACAAAGTAACTGGAACCCTACCACTACTATGAGGAATTGAAATGAGTACGGTTTGGGATTATGAATGTGGGAAATGCTACTTCAGGACCAACGACCAGAACGAGGCTTTCGAACACCGAGCAACCACGGGGCACACGTTCAGTAAAATTCCACCAAACAAATGGGGCATGTAAATTTTGAAAATCATCAAAGTCAAAGTGAAACGCCGAGAATTTCGCGTTAAGGTGCGTGACGGTGAGGACGGTTACCTGATTGCTCAATGTATTGAACCAGAATTATCAGGTGCTCTTACGCAAGGTAAAACCATGAAAGAAATCGTTCGTAACATTAAGGAAGCAATAGAATTGGTTCTTGATGTTTTGGAGGAAGAAAAGAAATGAGTGATGAATGTTACATGCGGAATGAGGCTAAGGACGGTTACATGCCTTGTTGCTCGAAATGCCATAAACCCTTCGAGGACGCTGAAATAGGGGATGTTAAAAATTATCCTGAGGACGGACGCGTGTCAGTGTTCTTCAAATGCAATTCATGTCGAGACGAAGGTGGTGCCGATTTAGAATCCGACTTCACGTACAAACCCGACTTGAAAGACGAATTCAAAGTTCGAGACATCAAATACATTCCACGACCAAAAGAGGATGATTGACAAATTGACTGATAAAAAGAAGAAGCCGCGAACATACTCGTCCGGCAACAGACAACTGGCCTTTCGACGATTAGTTTTCGGCACTCTCATCAGAACCCGTTTGTTGGAAGGATTAACTTGGGAGGAGTTGCCGAAGAAAATCGCGGACACATTAAACGTGCAAGTATCTAGAGGCCGGGGCATCAGGTCAAAATTGGTAGAGTGGAGTTGGATAAAATTTACACCGTCGAAAGTTGAGATTACCGATGTTTCATTCAGAGAGTTTGAAGCGTCATGAACAGGAAGCATAGGCACCGATATTATCCGGTCATGCGGTACGTGGGCTTAATTCCGTCTGAGGGGTGCGTCGGGTTCAGGTGCAAGTGTGGAAAACGGAGAAAGGAGAAACTGCCATGAACGGATTCAAAATTTCCAAACATCTAAAACTTCCACCTGAAGCGGTAGCATGGGTTATCGGATTTCTTGCGAAAAGGAACGCTGGAAAAACATATAACGCCGCGGACTTGTGCGAAGAAATGTTGAAGGCAAAAATCCCGGTCATAGTTATTGACGGGATGAGTGTGTGGTGGGGGCTACGTTCCGGCAAAGACGGAACAGGCTCAGGACTACCAATTGTGATTTTAGGTGGTGAACACGCGGACATTAAACTCGACCCAACGAAAATTGAGAAGGTTGTTGAGGCTCTGCTTCAAACAAACACTAGTGCGGTTCTTGACATAGGGCAACTTCGTAAGGGCGAGCAAATGCGTGTGGTCACAGCGTTCGTTGAAGAACTCTACCGTCTCGCATTCAAGTATCCAGCAGAACGACACGTCTTCATTGAAGAAGCAGACATGTTCGCGCCTCAGAAACCATTCAAAGAAGAATCCCGCTGCCTCGGTGCGTTCGAGGACTTGGTGAAACGGGGTGGTAACCGTAATCTTGGTTGCACGTTGATAACTCAAAGGTCAGCATCCCTCAATAAGAACGTGTTAACCCAAGCTGATTGCCTAGTGATTGGTCGAACCACAGCGCCGCAAGATAAAGCCGCAATTCAAGCATGGGTAGAAAAACACTCAGAGAAAGACAAACATGAACTTGAAGAATGGTACGATAGCCTCAACGGATTAAAGAAAGGCGAAGCATGGGTATGGAACGCTGACGAAGAATGGAACATATTCAAGAAAGTGCAATTCCGAGAACGAGAAACCTTCCACGCCACACGTAAGTTCATGCTCACTAAACACGCGCAGCAAATCAAACTCATGGATGCAACTGAATTCATTGAGAAATTCAAAGATAAATTTGAACCGAAACCAACCCCGAAACCGGTATCTAAACCAGAGCCGCATTTAGTTCCAGAAAAAGCAACGTATGACACGAAACATAAGGTTCTCAATATTCCAATCGAACCACCTGTAACTTTCAAATCTGGAGAAACAAAGCGATTGCCAGTTCCAACACAGAAAGATGTTGATGCCGCAATGGAAACGGTCAGAGTTAATCAAACCTTACCAAACATTATGGTTCAACAATTCAAACCCACAATTCAACTAAGCGTGGAAACCTTACAGGAACCAACTTCAGCGTTAGGTCGCGTGTGTGTAGTGTTAAAGAATGATGCCCAAGCGGGAGGCAGACAGGACGCGTGGACAACGAAAAGAATCACCACGCACATTCGCAACCACGCATGGGACGACGCGGGCGTTGAAGACGCCGTGAACCAATTAATCCGCTGGGAAATTCTTCGCAAGCAAAGCAACAATTACCTACGATTCTATCCTCAAAGAATACAGGTATCTGAAACACAAACACAGATGGAAGTGTAGTGTGAATGGTTAAGAAATTAGTGCTAGAAGGCACGATAAGCTGTATTCACCATGATTATACGGGTTCGATTGGTGAGCAAGCCGCTTTATTCAATCCGAAGGGGTCCACGTTTTCCCAAATCGATGTTAAGGTTGGACGCAAAGAACTCGCGATAATTCGACCTAACGGAACACGGTT
This sequence comes from Candidatus Woesebacteria bacterium GW2011_GWB1_39_12, assembly GCA_000993405.1. Taxonomy (GTDB): domain Bacteria; phylum Patescibacteriota; class Microgenomatia; order UBA8517; family UBA8517; genus GWB1-39-12. Next base: position 33,168 of record LBWB01000003.1, read on the forward strand.
CAACTGGAAAGGTAAAGGCGAAATTCATTCAGGTGACCGTATCAGAATCACGCTGGAAATCGTCAAGAAGTGAGAGGTGAGGTTCAGATGGTGATGGAAAGTAAGGGTCGCCGATACCTGTGCGGGGAATGTGAGATAATCCGCAACTCAGTTGAATCCCTAGAAAAACACATGCAGAGCGCACACGACATGACCATAGAAGAAAGCCGCACATACGTAGCAGCCGTCAAACTGATAACCGAGATGACTCCGCCTTGAGAATGACATTAGAAAATTGGAAACGGTTCGAAACACACGGCAAGAAAACTACGATTCGTGCACACCCGCTCCGCATCGGCGTACATAGAGTTTGGAGTGGCTCCTATTATCATTCGAAGCTACTTGGTTATGCTGAGGTGCGTGACCCGCGAATAAGGAAATTAGTTAGAGAATTGGAGCCGAACGATGCGGTTGCAGACGGATTCAACGAACCCACAACTTTCATCATGCATGAGCCAAACCACCTATTCATGGTCCCCAATTCGCTGTCGGCATTGCTGATTGAACTCGCACACCGAAACCCTAACTTGACTTTGGACACGCCAGTTTGGATTCATGGAATGAAGCAAATCACCAAAAAAGAATATGAACGTTTACCACGAGCGCATCTTTCTAAGACAACTGTTAAAACAATCGTGAAGGAACTAACCACATGATTTGCCCGAATTGCGGCAGTGACACATACTCATGTTCTAACTGTGGCAACTCGGAACACGGCGACGATTTTATGAAGTCCCATCATGACCATGAAACAGAACCCGCTAAACTCGACAATATCATACTGCACGACGAGAAACTTTGGCGCGACCTGCAAGCAGCAGGGTGTTATGAAGACTCGACTAAGGTACTCGTTCGCGGTGCATCAGTCTACAAAATCCCGAAAATAACTTACATCTACAAAAACATTTTCAGCAGAAAAACCTGCCCACGCTGCCGTAGTCAAGATACGCATTACATGAAGAAACTGAAGAAACTTCTCTGCCTCGAATGCGGAACAAGTTGGCAAGTTAAAATACTCCGTAGAAAGCGTACGCAATGCGAACGCCGAGTAATACGAATTCCACTCACAGTCTACAAAACACGCGGAGACACTTTCAGCAAGCCTAAAGGTGACCGAGAACAGAGAGCTAGCGATGTCAGGTCGAAAAGAGGCAACCTAGCCGCACATAGAATCAAGGTCAAAAATTGAAGCATCACCGTAGACGTAGGCATTCGGGAAAATTGCCTCGAAGGATGCGGAGGTCGTGAATAAACAGAAAAAATACGTTAACGGAAAGCTAGTGTCACGAGGCATAGAGTGGACAGACTACACAATCAACGCCATTGCAGGTTGCAAGCATGGTTGCGCTTGGCTTATGACTGACGGTAAAGCTCCATGTTATGCGGAAACTACGGCTGAGGGGGTAGCGTCATCAGCATATCCACAAGGTTTTGCTCACCATTACTACTATCCTGAAAGATTAGATGAGCCTCTGAGTGTGAAAGAGCCGTCACGAATTTTCTTGGATTCTATGAGCGATGTCGGGGGATTTTGGGTTCCAGATGAGCAAAGACGCGCCGTTCTCATTGACATGCCGAAGAAAGCGTATTGGCACACTTTTCAATCTTTGACAAAGAATCCGAAAGGATTGCTCGGTATTGAGTTTCCGCAGAATGTTTGGGTTGGAGTCAGTACTCCGCCAGATGTTATGTGGGGTCACGCGTTATCTATGAGGCAGAAACTTCGTAAACTCGAAATTGACTTGCAAACGTTACGAGAGATTAAAGTGAAAACTAAATGGTATTCTATCGAACCATTATCGTTGGATTGCGCGGAGCAGTTTCGTAATCATGGTTTAGATTGGGCTGTAATCGGAGCGGCATCGAACGGAGCGAAGAAATATCAACCGAACCCCGACCATCTAAACAAACTGTTAGAAGTTATGGATGAGCAACATACACCACTTTTTTTCAAGGGGAACTTAATTCATAATCCGCATCGGGAGGAGTATCCGAAATGAGTTCTGCTCTTGACGCGTATGCTTCGGAGACGACAAGCGTTTTCGAGGGAAAAGTTGCGAACGTGTCCTATCACAAGACTGCGAAGGGTGATGTGTTTGCGCTCGTTTCCGTTTCTGGGGTTGAGAAGCCGCTCGCGATTCCCGTCTCGCAGGTAACGACGAGAACGAAGTCAGGAATAACCACACACAAGTATCCAATCCCATCATATGGGAATCATGTGAGTGCGAGTGATGTCCATGAGGGGGAGCTTTGGATTTTTCTAGGTCACCGTAGTATTGTGGAGATTAAGCCGCCTGATTTTCATGTTTGGCGTAACCCAAGCAAAGTTACGGAGAGCCAAGAGGAGGCTGCGGAAGGAATCATACTAGGCTACTTGAAGGAGCATGACGATAAGGGTTGTTCACCGAACGATGTGCGGCATGAGATTCAGGAAATCTTTCCCGAGCGCGACCCACACATAGTCGGCGTACCGTTCCTACGTCTCAGCAAGAAGGGGCTAATACACAAGTATGGGCAAACTCCCTCAGACGATAACCGTCACCACGGTTCGCCAGTAAGCGTGTGGCACCTAACCAAGAAAGGGCAAGAACTTGTGGCATCTTTCCACAGCTAAAGAATAGAAATAAAGTTGTTTGAGAGCATGTATCGGTTTTTCTCCTATCCTTTTTATGTGCATCCATAGCTCCATATTTTCCGAAGTCTTATGCCGTTTGATGTGGAAATAGAAATTCAATGCGCGAGTTGCGGAAGCTGGATTCCATTCGGTCTTTATTGCGACCAGTGTGGAATGCGTCTACTCATCAGTTTAGGGCAAGAAGTAGTTGCGAGATTTTGGTGGTAATCTAAAATGAGTGATTCAGACACTATCAGTGAAATGTTAGATGAGCTTCGTGCTCTCTGTAATCAAATTGAAGAGTTTGAGAAAGACCGGAAAGAGGCTCAAGCCGAACTTGACGGAACAGACATGGAACTCAGCGTTTTGAAGTCTCAAAAACGGAAGAAGATTAGTGAGCTTCGGAAGATGATTACGGAGCACAGCAAAGATAACATCGCATTCCTCAAAGAATTAAACGCATTAATCTGATAAGGTGAAATGAGAAATGCCTTACAGTATTGATGTGACCGTTACGGAAATCAAAGCCGACTTCGATGGAGTAGGGAATGAGTATACTCAAGTTTCCTTCGCTTATCGCATAAATGTTCCAATGCCCCCAATGCCACAGACCGCGCAAGGCGTACCGATGCCGAAACCTATCATGTACAAACATGCCTTGCATGTAATGATTCCGAAAGAGAAGTGGCTTAACCAATTCAGTCAGTGGGAGAACTATCACTTAATCGTTCAAGACGACGGGCATGTGGAACTCAAGAAGGCTCAATAAGAATGGTGAATCAGAAGAAACGTTTGAATTTGAACAAATCTAGTCTGAGGACGTTGCGTGAGTTCGCGGAAGACCTACCGAGCCGAAACGAAATCGCGGAAACCGTCAACGATAAATTCGCTGAACTCCAAGTTGAAGCCTACGAGAACCGGAAAACCCTACTAGCCCTCGGCTTAGTTTTCATTGCGGGGTTAGCGGTTGGCGTGGTAATCACGAGAAACGGAGATGAGTGAAGTTGGGAAGTTTCACCTGTCGCCAGTGCCGAAATCAATTACAGTTTGAGGAAGCTAACTATGATGTTGGAAAAGCCACATTCACATGTCCCGAATGTAGTGTCGAGTACACGTTTGAGCGCACACACAGATTCCCGATTGAACGATGGAAACTCGTGAAAGCGAAACGCATCAAACAAGATGAAAAGAAATGAGCAAACCAAAGAAGCATACTTTCACCCAAGTTCAAAATCTTGGCGAAGACCATATCAAATATTTCTGCACGATTCACAATAAGTGGGAGGAGCAATTTTTCCTTTGAATCAGAATCTAAATGAGCAGTTGGACGCTTTCAGAGCGGAGATGTTCGCTAAGTTCAAAGCCGTCGAGCATAAGCATCGAGGAGCCAGCGTCACAGACGATAATATTGATTGGTTGACTTTTGATTGGGAACAGATTGAACAGCATTTCATCGAGGAGTTCGCTGAATACTTCAACCTCACGAAAGATGAAATCGACCAGCTCATCGGTCTAATTTATCGCTCCGAGAATTATAATGACCCAAGAAAAACCAAGGAAGCCGTTGACGCTGCGAACATGTCTTTTCTGATGTGGTGGTATGGAGAGAACAAGAAATGAGAGGCCATCGTTTAGATTATTTTGATGATATGTGTGACTACGCTGCGATTACTAAATCTCATTTAGAATGTCTAAATCGCGCAAAACTTGAATGCATTTGCGGTTTAAAGTTTTGTAAACGACATGGGAAAATACACATTAGAAACGAGGAATCGAAATGAGTGAGGAACTTTGAGTGAGAAGAAAATGTTCGAGGAAGTAATCTTCGTTGATTCTATGAAACTTACCGCTAATGACACGCTTATCCTTGTTGACCGCCCAGATTACGTTCTTCCACCGCGTTCCCGTTTATGGAAATTTCAGCTAGTTCTGCAAGAGTATCGACGGTGATTCCGACACGCGTGACATATCATCAAGTACGGAGTGGACCAAGAACTTTGAATCATAAGAAAATATTCGCGATTTTGTTTGTGGTTGCTGTTGTGATTGGTGCGTATTTGACTAATTCATACGTGCAATCAACTTTTTACAAGCCTTTGTTGTGTTCCTCTGAGCCTCTACATTCGCAAGCGACCGAAAGGAATTACATCTTCCAATCCCCCGAGCAACTCCACATCTGGTATGGACAAGACTACTACATGAACTTTGAAAGTTCCGCGTTAGGGCAGCAAATCTACATAGGCACTTTGAGTAGCGGTTATTCAGATGTCTACAGCGCGCAAATCAATAACGGACAACATGACAGCAAAGACGCACCATTCAACATGGCTAAAGGTGATATGACTTCGGGATTATGGTTTCAGAACGGAGTACTAATCCAAGTATTTGTATGTGGATGGAAAAAGTGAATAGGAGGGATTTTTGAAAATTGGTTAACGAAAATAATGATGGAACAAGAAAATCTAGAACACTACTGTTAATTCTTCATTGTTGGAAGGGTAAGAGTTTGAACGACATCGCACCAATAGTCTTTGAACATACCGGAGACAAAAAGAAGCTGGTAATCTTCAAACTACCAGATTTCTTCGACGTAGTATTGCCAGCGAACATGTGGGGGCCAACCCTAGCCGCAATTCGAAACAAGTACGTAGCCGCACTCACACTCGACGAAAAAGACCGTCTCGACCTGAAGGTGTTGTAGCCGCTTTGAAGCATGAAAATGTGATTATCGTAATCTTGCTGGTTGCGCTCGCAGCCTCGAACGTGGCATGGTACGTGAGTACGCTGCCTGAACCGTTCAATCCACCAGACGGCTGCTACTATAATGGGAACGTGTACGACTGCCGTAGACTATCCACATTTCGAGAGGTCATATTCAACGTAACCAATGCCCCATTAAACAAGCCGTTGCCTAACGTGACCATTCAACTCTACACATTCGACTTGAAACTGCTGTCGGAAAACGTCACGGACAACACTGGAATTGCCACCATCAAATTCCCGTACAACGGAACGTTCTACATTGAACTGACCTATTGGATTTACTTCAGACAGGGCGGTATCGAGAAGTATCATAGGTGGGCATTGTTCACAGCTAACACGAACGGAGACTACTTCACATACGACCTCTCATTGGGGCCAGCAGACTGGCCCACCACACCGCAACTCGAAAACCCATGAAAGTTCTCTAAGGGGTTGAGTCTAAGCTTGAGTGAGGAATTCGAGGACGATGACCCTGAGCTTCTAGGGGACGATAACGACTTGGACATTGTGGACGAGGAGGAAGAGGAGGCTGAGTGCGCATGGTGCGGGGAGATGCCGTGCAAGTGCGCCGAGTTAGCGGAGGCTGCGTGATTGTGGAGAACACACTCAAAGAATACTACCAACACGCGGAGTTAACGGTTCCAGAGAACTCTAAATTTCACCATTTTCGTTTCCGGCTTCAATCTGGAAGTTGGCTGGGCATTAAGGACACGGTACGTTCACCTGAAGATTTGCGGCGCTGGCTTCTTATCCTTACCCCAATGGATGTGTATAATTCCGCTAACTGTTTTCTAAATCCTTCGAGCATGTCTTACGTTAAGTTTGACGGGAAAAAAGCAGGTTGGAACATTAGTTCGAATATCATGTTGTGGGACGGCGCTATCGTTCTCGACACAGACTTCCACATTAGAACGTTCAACGAGGCGAAGCGTGACGCGCTGGTGATTCTTGATTATCTGTATGAACGCGGCTACGCGGAGAGCGAAGTGAAATTCACTGGGCAGGGATTTCAAACCATCGTAGAAAAGCACGAGTTGCATTTGCCGCGGGTCAGTCCGAAAGCCCGTTTCAATTTATATCGCGAAAAGCGAAAACACATCCTTAAAGATTTGCAGGAACGCGGCGTTCAAGTGGATGAAGAGATACTTTTAGACGCGAAGCGCATAACGAGAACCATTGGAACCGTCAACTCTAAGAATGGATGTGTTTGTACTAGGGTGCGGGATTTGGAGGGGTTCGAGGAAACTGAGGCAGTGAAGTTGAATCTGGAAGGTAATGCACCAACAAGCCCCACAAGGGCGATGACAAATTTCTTCTATCATGAAAAAGAGGCGGTTGGCCCTCATTGGTGTAAGGGCGAACACACGCGTAGAAAAGAATCGAAACCTGACCAGATTGGCTCTGCGAACTCAGCCCTCGAACCATCCCCAACCCTATACCTCGGAAGCATAACCATCGGAACTTGCGACAGGCAGATTATTATGCTCCGCTTCAAATCCGATGTGGCCCTCACGCAACTTAAAGAGAACCTGAGCAGGTTCGCTATTCATGAGCAACTTGCCCCATTCTTAATCTTCAAATCAGCTAAAGACCCTGAAGGCTTATGGGCGCTCAGTCCGACGGCTGTGCAAACCTCGGGCATGAAACGGCTACTCAGACGTTTTCCCAGAGATTCAAATGTTTATGTTCGCTTTCACCGGCGCATCGTCCCACTCCCAATCGAATACGTTGCCCAATCCTCTGGCGTAACAAACTCGGAAATTCCCGTGTCCGCAAGTCATTACAAGTATCTAACGCATTATGGGTTATTGGAGAACTTTGTCCCCAAGGTTCTGTGTGGGTCACCCAACTTGCTTTCCACTCCAATCGGAGAAATGAACTCGTGAAAGTTCTTGCATGGTTCATGTTGTGGCGTGTGCGCCATGATTTCGCTTGGGCATTTGTTCTACTCTGGGCTCGTATATCACAGTTAGTGCTAGTGTTTCTTTCCAGCTTCAGCCTGTTCATGCTCGCGTACGGTGGCGTTGCAAAAGTATCAATGATTCAAAGCCCTTACGGGGAAATACCCTACGAAGTCTGGTTGATGGCTGGTCCAGCGATAGCGGTAACGTTGAATGATTTCCGGCGTGGCTTCAATACTCTTTCGAGGCGGGGACGCAGAAGTTAAAAAGAAATGAAAATTCTACACTTAATCACTGGTGTGCTGTGCGGTGTGCTGATTACGGGGTTTGCGCATGAACCAAGCCATGCCTTATTCGCCTACTACTTAGGCTTAACAATCACTGAATATTTACCGTTGCAAGCCGTCTACACTATTGGCGTTAACATACCGAATTATGCCATAGCGTTAACCGCCGCCGCCCCATACCTACTAAGCATGAGCGTGGGGTTACTATCCGTAATATTCAACCGTAAGTCCTTATTCTGGCGAGGTTTCAGTATACCGCTGATTTTTCAGCAGCTCCCCAAGTTCTTCATTCCAGAACTTGAACCAGTACGCGGCTTCCAAATAAGCAACGGCGACTGGCTAACTATTCAATACGCTGGAACACTATACGCGCTCGCTTACATAATTACATGCGTAGGCTTTTCAGCGTCATGGCTCATACTAACATTGCGAAACAAAAGGTGAACACCATTACCCACTAACTCAGAGGTAAAGCTCGCGGAATGGGCAATTTCTCACGGTCTACCGCTTGAGGCTTATTGGAGCGCGACTGAGGATGAGCGTCGGCAGATGGTGAAAGACCTCGCACAGCAATATTACTGGAAGGGCTTGACTGAAAATTATCAACGGTTGATGGATAGGCGTGCGCTCTGGAAAGACGTTGACATTATTGTGAACAGGGAAGCGGAGAATGTTGCGGTTGAGCCTCGACTTCAAAAACTCGAAAAAATCATTGGTGAGGCGAACACTCGTCGGGAACTGAATCAGGCTAAGGAACGATACGCGGAAATTCCAAGAGAGAAACTGACGGAGCCACAACGACTTGAACGCTACGACAGGCTCGGAACGAATCTTTCAACAATCGAAACTGTGATGACTCAAACCGAAGAAGAAGCCACGTTACTGGGACACAGACCTTTCATAACTTCCGAAGAAGCTAGAGAACGAAACGCAAACGCATTGCTCAGGTCAGCGAGGGCTGAAGGAATCTCGTCGGCTGGTGGTTCAATGATTGGAAAATCAAATGTGCGATATAGAACTAACACTGAACCGCAACCGTTTATCATTCGTGAATATCCCGTGCAATATGACCCACGAAGTCAAACGTGGAGTGAGGTATCCAGATTCAGAGTTTACCGTGAAGATACAGGTGAGTTTATCGGACAATTCTCGGAGCGACCCACAGCGCGGCAAATCAGAGAACGGTGGCGAAGCTAAAAATGAGCGGTCAAGTTGTTGCTTGTGATGAATGTCGCGGGGAGGGTTTTCTGAGGAACGGGACTGTGATGTGCGGAAAATGTCTTGGAACCGGGATGATGGACAAATGAGAAATAATAATCTGTTTCCGTTTTTGCTGCTCGGGTTCTCGCTGTTTGTGTTTCCGGTGACTGTCTCGTCTGGTCCTGTCGTGTTCGGCTCCAACGCTATGGTGGTTTTTCCTCAAGTTAATGCTACTGTAACAAACATGACTGTTACGGTGCAGACTACGACTACTGAAACCACGAAACAGATTACCACTACAAGTTCCACATCAACTTCCATCACCACAACCATCACCTCGACAACTATCACGTTTCCGTCAATCGTCATGTCAACCACCGTGATTTCGAACACTCAAACCAACATTATCAGTTTAACAACCACGACCACTCACACGACGAACGCTCTCGCTTTAGTGTGGCAGGGGCAGGATATGACCACACTTGTAGCCATAGCCATATTTGCAATAATCTGCATCGGCGCAGTCGTAATCTTCAAAATCGCTGGACAGAAGGGAGATAAGCCAGTTGGGTCTCAAAGAAAAATTAGTTGAATACGGTGTCACTAAAAGAACTGCGCCAGCAGCCGCAATTCTAATCCCAATCAAATCCTTACTCTTCATGTACGCGGTAACATTCATGGTTGACAAGTTGGGGCCGCTGCAAATTCAAGTGCTCGGCTTAAGCGTGTACGCCTTGTTCACTGAGGGCACCGGCTGGTTCATCAGCATAGTTGGTAATGATATTGCGAAAAACCTGTTCGGAATGAGCAACCTTGTGGATAAGTTTCTCTTCAGGACTATAAGCGATATTAGCTATATCTTAATACAAGTCGCGTTAGCCGCAGTATTCTTCATAATCCTCCAAATCATATTCATGTAGATTATGATTGGCTACTGAGAAGGCATTATCAAAATGAGTGAAAAGAAAAAGCGCCAGACCAATTTGTGGGCTGTTAACCTTAGTCGCCTTGATGACCCTTTGCTAAAATGCTTAGAAAAAGAGGCAGAAGTCAGCAACCTAATTCGACCTGACGGCTCAATAAACAAAAGCAGATTAATGGAAACACTAGCGAGCGAAGCATTGCAAATGCGTTTTCAGAAACGCGGCTACATGGAGGGCTTAGGGTTACTAGCTGAGTATCGTCGCCGTCGTGAAACCATTGAGGCTATTGCTACTGGGAAACCTTTACCGTCCGCAATGCTCGCGCAACCAATCCCGCAAACAGCAACGCCCACAACTCCCACTGTACCAGTAAGCGAGTCCACACCAATCCCATCGCCAACACAAACCACACCAACACCAGCGAAACCGTCAGAAAAGAAACCACGACGCGAAGGCACGTTCATAATTTCGTCAAGCGGGCATATGCGGGAGTCAAAGTAGGGAAGGCTTTTTAACGTCACCATGACGATACTTACGCTTGGTAGCATATGGCTGACCGCGAGCGACCCAGTGAAGACCGCTTTGACGGGTTAGTCCAGAACGCGTTGCGCGTAGCCATACCAGTACGCAACAAACTAGCCGACCTAATGCTAATCCACCTATGGCACGTATGCCCGAACTGCGAAAGCCCTCTCCTTTCTGGCACACGTTTCTGCAATTCTTGCGGTTGCCCCACGACGCTGTTCGGCATTCCTCAAAGTTCACGATTCGCACAAAGCCAGATAACGGAACCATCAATCCAACTACGATTACAATGTGATTCGTGTGAGAAGTCGTTTGCTGGCGAGGAAGCCCTACAAGAGCACTATTCAAATGTTCCCCAACATGCTTGGTTCAAGGACTAAGTTGTCATCAGCCTGCAACGCGCCGAAATGCATAATTCCACCTCGCGCAATATGTTTAGTCCGGGGTAAACAGCCATAAGCGCAGCCGACCTGATTTCAGTTTTTATCCCAGTCTTCGTATCAACGGCTGGCGGACTAAAAATAATTTATGACTACCTCACCGCAATCGAATGCCAGAATTGCCATGCGCCCCTCTACGAAATTGGAATGAAAGGTAAAGAATTTTTTCTAATCTGTACTCGTGATGCTTGCCGAGCAATTCACGAACGGCGCTTATGCAAGGACGGCGTGAAACGAATATTTCTAATCCGCTGCAACCAATGTCTTTCTGTCGTTCAACACCCGAATAAGATGGGTACGTTCGAGTTCAAATGTCCGAATGATTTCACTCGGTGGCTGTTTGTTTGGAGTAATCCAAATATCGTGTTCCGACAAATCTATCCATAAAGCATCATCATGACGATGAAAGTTTCGTTTCCCGAAGTTTTATTAACCGTCAAAGACGTGTGTGTGGTCAATGGCGCAGCGCGACTAAGGGCGACTAACACGGACGTGACCTCTTCAGCGGCGCGTAAAACGCCAACAAATTGGAGATGATAAACATATGAGCATGAAAGCAGGCAACCTAGCGGCGCTAGCGTTCACCCTCATCGTCGTCATAATTGTTGGCTCCGTTGCCGTCATGTGGATTGGCAGCTTCGGACCATTCGCACCAACAGGGGTACCTCCTATTGCACCGGGCACATGTCAGTACGGTGGCACATGGCCTAACTGCAACGCTGGTCCCGGCGGAGTCACACAGAAGTACGCTGGCTCAGTCTCGTTCCTAGTTTCGCCAGTCTGGGCTTACTCAGGCGCGGCAAGCAACGAAGGCACTAATGACCCAACATACACGTTCTACCACGCTGATAAGACACTTATCGGCTCGGAGACAATCACAAGCCACGTTCCAGTAGCAACCACACTAACCGTAGCACCAGCAGACCAAGCCATAATCTACATGTCCGTACTCTACTCGTCTACAGCGCAGACGTACATTGTTGACCCAGCACTCACCGTCGCGAACAACGCGAACTGGATTAAGAGCTACAGCACGAACACTGACCTAGACCACAACGGACAGTACGAAATCCTCTTCAAACTTGACTTGGGCAGCATAGTGTACAACATCGGGCAAACCCCAACCGTGCAACTCAACCTTTACGATTGGAAGGTTGACACATCAACAGTCACTACACTCAGCAACCCAACGTTCAGCGTTGCAGCAGGCGGCGACATGGACATTACAGGATACATGCTATACGCGGGCGGCGCAGGATACGTTCTACCAGTAGCACAAATCAACGTGTGGATAAGCCACACTAACTCGGCGAACACAACCGCGTCCTCGTTGAGTACACTAATCGCAGCAAGTTCGTTCTGGCTAGTGTCACTGAAAGTTCAAGGAGTCGGCGCGCAAACCAACACGGTCTACGGACAAACATGGAGCGCACCAACCTACGACCCATCCAACACTAGGTACGTATTCTACCAAGCAACTGACGCCCATGACGGCGGCAGCGCAGTAGACGTACACCAACCCACATGGGCACTACTATTCGTCTACGAACGCAACTCAGGCGCGACGTGGTTACAGTGGGACATTAAAGCACACGCAAGCGCTGCGGGAATGGTAGCGTCAAAGGCATACTACGTGTACTTGGAGTTTCTAGTTCTGACTAGCACAGGCAGCAGCGCATCAGAAGGGTACAAAGCCACAATTACTACCACAGCATAGACACGCGCACCTAAACCCTGCGCGTTCCTTTTCCTTTTTATTTTTCAAGTATTGGGAACTTGACAGCTCACATAGCTAATACTGTTAATACTGCTTTTCTGAACGTAAAATAATGCGTCTGGAACATTACCTATCTCCGTTGTAATACTCCCCCAGTAGAACTGTGAAAGCGGGAAATGTGCCGCGTCAGCACTAGCGTAATTGTCCTGTAATTCCTTCACGGAGTCCAACGGGTTAAGCAGCACTCGACCGTTAATTCCCTGCGTCGGAGAATACGTCTTATGCCCGTACGCGTCAACTGTGAACGGGTGAAGCACCAGCGCGGGAGGGTTAGTGAAAACTTCAACGTCTGCTAGCCCTATTGAAACGGTGAAAACCTTTGTTCCTTCAGTTATGGTGAGGCTGTACTGTAACTTCTCACACTGATTATGGTAGCCTGTGGGTGGCTGAACAATAAAGTACCCAATCGTGAGAATGAAAACTATGAGTAGCATCCAGAAAACTGTTTTGAGCCGCCCAGCAGATTTACGCTTAGGCTTAGTTTGTTTTCCCAACGTTCAGTGCTCCGAGTATGGTACTGCTTGGCTTAAGATATTTAAGTATCATCATGATGATGTGGGGCTTAGAGGATAGTGATAAAACAGGGCGAGCGCAAACCCCTTGAATTCATTCGGGGGATAAGCGAGCTTTAAGTAGGAGAGGCGAATAAAGACATGTCGATTAGGCGTGGACTACAGACACGAAGGCAAGCGAGTCTTTCTCGTAAACTATCACCTAGTTTGGATTCCACGCAGACGCAGACCCGTTCTGTTAGGAAGAATACCAAAGCGATTGACACAGATTATTCAGGTACTAGCGGAAGAGAATAGATGGCAGATTCTCGCCTTGGAAGTCCAGCCCGACCATGTTCACTGTTTCGTTTCAGCCGACCCATCAACAGCACCACATAAAATTGTGAAAGCAATCAAAGGACGCAGCAGCAACATGCTTCGTAAAGAGTTTCCAGAACTACTGAAACTGCCGAGTTTGTGGACTCGAAGCTATTTCTGTTCAACAGCAGGGAATGTGTCGAACGAGACGATACGCAGATACATCGAGGCGCAAAGCAAGAAATGAAAGCGAAGAAAGTTATCAAATGTAAAATCATCGCGTTAACTGACCGAAAGCGCAGACTCCTAGAAGCCGAATACAACGGCCTCCAAGTATATCTGCAAACAGGAAAGGATTCAGGGCTTTGTAAGACGAATATGCGGCAAGCGAAACGGTTCTACAAGAAAATACTAGTAACCCATGAGTATCCGCTGACGATTAGGAAAGACCTAATTCGCTTCCAAACAAATGACTGTAAACTATCAAAGTTCTGGTTTTCCATTCCTGTAGGTGGACGAACCCGTTTATGGCTACCAGTACAGCCACACGCCTCAATCCCTGAAGGTGCAACCCTCTGCGAGTCCAAGGTTACTCGTGGTCGGGACGGGGTGTTCTGGGCGCATTTGGTTGTTGAGAAAGAAATTCCATGTCACACCGATTTCACGAACATCCTAGCTGTGGATTTAGGTGAGAGACTTCCAGCTACAACTGTGTTGTACGCTAACGGAGCCTTCAAGGAACCTAGATTCTACGGGCGGGAAGTTCGTGGAATTAGGCGACATTACGCTTGGCTTCGGAAGAGGCTGGGCGAGAAGAAGGCGTTGAATACAATCCGCAAAATCGGTCAAACAGAACATCGCAAAGTGAACGACGCTTGCCATAAAATCAGTCACACAATCGTCGAACAGGCAAGCCGTGAGCGAGCAGTAATCGTCATGGGTGACTTGAAGGGCATACGCGACGGCACGAAAAGGAGAGGTAGACGAATGAACCGTATCATCAGCAACATGCCTTACTACAAGTTAACGCAGCAAATCATGTACAAGGCTGCGTGGCTTGGAGTACCAGTCCATCAAATCCCAGAGCGGAACACTTCTAAGACCTGTCACCGTTGCGGTTCCACCGACACCACTAGGCTCAAACAACCAATCTTCGAATGCAAAGATTGTGGATTAATCTACAACGCTGACTTGAACGCTGCGAAAAACATAGCTGAGAGGTTCCTTGACCAAGCTGTTAAGGAACGGGGCATCTTGGCAGTGCCCGTAACTCCGCACGAAAGGAGCGTGCCTTAATGAGTAGCAGAGAATCCCACGAATTTATTCATGGGAGTGTCAAGTAATCACCTGTTACGATTGTTACGGGCAGTTCTGAGGGAAATTCTTTGCGTGTTCTTCACGCGTTCAATCTTGCGAATGATGGTTTTAATGTCGTTCGCGGGCTTCGTAAGATTGGTGTGGACGCAGAGCTTCTAATCCAGAAACCATCACATGTGGCTTCTCTTCCACAGTGGGAAGATGGTGAAGTTGACATGTTCCAACTCGGTAACCCATACGACCCCAACTGGAACGCTTTCACATGGAACATGCCCGATTGGGTGCATGTTTGGAACGCGAACAAGAGTTGGTATCCGTTCAGTCGAACTCTCCGTTGGCTACGAATATTTGGAAAACTGAAAGGATACGACCTTATCGTGGGTCACGTTCCCTTTGCGAAAGTATCCACGCTTTATCAGACGTTATACGGTAAGCCGTATATTGTGTATGATGCTGGTTGGATTCGCTACCTCAAAAATAATGCACGTGGATACGCGCGGGCGCGAAAGGGCTACGCGCAAGCAGCCATGATTTTGTTCACGAACGTTGACACTGAGCAAATGTTCCACGAACACGGCTACCATAACTTGTACTACACGCCGTTCGCGATTGACACTGACAAGTACACTCCAAGGCCCAACCACATTGACCACGATTATCCCGTGTTCTTTCATCCATCGCGGCATGATTGGGCTGAGAAAGGAAACGACCTGCTAATTCGAGCATTCGCAAGGTATGTGAAACGAAATCCGCGAGCGCTCCTACGCATGGTAGAGTGGTATCAGTCGCCAGAAGATTTGTGGGCAAGTAAACGCCTAATTCAAGACCTAGAAATAGCGAACAAGTGTGAATGGATTTCAGTACAACCAAAAAGTCGCCTAGTGAATCTTTATCGTGATTCAACCGCGATTTTTGACCAATTCGTTTTCGGAGCTTTTGGGACAACCTGCCCCGAAGGATTAAGTTGCGGTGTGCCTGTGGTGGGTTACGCGAAGCCGAACCTGTGGTTGCAATATCACGAAACCATGCCGCCCGTGCTTAACGCGTCAACCGAGAACGACATCTACGAAGCCATGCTTAGCTTAGAAGATGAGGCCACGCGCAAGCGGTTCGGACAAGAAGGACGACAGTGGGTAATGGAAAATTGCTCTGACGTTGTGGTTGCTAAACAGCAACTAGCACTATACAAACAAGTGGTGGAATCAAATTGAGCAAAGTCCCTGACAGCGCGATTGAGCTTCAACAATTTGTGATTCAGAAAATTCGTCATGACTATGAGAAGCAGCCAGACCACTTCGACCCTGAGCGACTTCTACAAGAGGGATACGGTAGGTGTGGACATCGCGCTGTGGTATTTCAATACTTAGCAACACGTGAAGGGCTAACCTCACGAATTGCCTTCTATCGAGGTCATGTGATAAATCAGGTTCTCGTTAACGGAGAGTGGGTTAATGTTGATTGCACGCGTCCTGACGGGCAATTCCACGCGGAACTCATCAAACACATTCTTTCAGGCCCATCCGTTGGGGTATCTACCCGCATTGATGTTCTTGAGAAACCTGCCCCTCGATTTCAGTACGGTGAATACTCGCAATGGCTCCTAGCCTTACAACACCGACATGTACGCTTCTTACTCCCACGGGATTTACTTCACGGTATAGGGCTGTCTAACGATGTGCCTAACGTTATCTTACGTCATGACATTTGCGGAAGTCTTGGTTCGTGGATGGCTATGGTTCACGAGGAAAACCAGTTAGGCATCAGAAGCGTCACATATGTTCGGTGCGGAGAAATCCACAACGCTCAACTGTACAAAATGTTTGAGCATGAAGGCTTCGAGATTGGTCTACACATCACCGCGATACATCAACATGGCTTGACACTTCAGGAGGCAATGGACGAGTTTTGGGGTGAATACGCGATGGCGAAAACAGCGTTCAACATTGAAACCGTTCAAGCCCACGGATACGATGACGCAAAAGGTGTACCGGCAGTTACGAATTATGACGTGGAACGGCAGGTGCCTTTTGGCTTCGCAAACCTCGTTGAAGGCACTGGGAAATACGCGTGGAGAATCGCGGACAGTCTCGGAGTCATGTATCCGTCTAATCCACTTCAGGTGATTGGTAAACTGAAGAAAGGCAAACTGTACTATTGCCTTTGGCACCCCGAATACTACTCCGTAAGAAACGGATGGGCCAAATACGATGGACTAGATGCGGAGCCTTTCACGGACGAACGACTAGAGCGCCACTTGAAGGCCATAAACCGGCGGTACGTTGATACGCCGTACTTTGACACCGCAAAACACCCACACCTCAATGCAGTCGCAGACTACTTGAAGAAACATGGAAGGCTCGATGAACAGGTAGTTGACTTAGGCGCAGGGTGGGGCTTATTGGGATTACTGATTCGCGATAAACATATGCGGTATGTCCCGATAGATTTGGAATACAAACGCATGAAGGCCGGACAGACCCTATACCAATCCTTGAAGATTAACGCTCCACCATTTCAATGCCACGACCTACTCGATGAGGCTCCTGTTGTAAGTGCCGATTGGGTTGTCCTAGTCGGATGGGAAGGTGACATGAAAAAACCCGAACCCATATTCAAATGGCTCGGACACGCCGGACGTAGACTTATCTTAAGCTACATCAACCAAGAAAAATACGAAGCAAACTGGTCAAGTAAGTTTCCAACCAATCATTACCGTCTAACCTCTGAATCCGAATTACACTCATTCATATCTGACAACGAACTAATAGAGGAAAAGCGTTTAACCAAGGTCTACCGCGACGGGTTCCCACGCGAAATCGCGGTTCTCAGGAGAAACAATTAGTGACAGAAAACATCTCTGTCTACCAATCCTGCCTACGACCCCAACACCGTATCCTACGCTACGCGAAAAGGAAACTAGGCTTCAACCAAGCCCAATCACGCATCATCAAAATGAGCCGCGAACAAGCCAAACGTGTACTCTACCACCGCGACTTCCCACTCAGCGTAAATATCCTGCTAGGAAACTTCTGCAACCTCTCGTGCCCGGCGTGCCCCTATCATGGAAGCTATGCACCTAGTTACTTTAGGCAATTTGATAAGATGAGTGATGAGGTCATTGACCGATTAGTTGACGAATTGCCGCACTATCAGACTAACGCTAAATTCGGGGGATTCGAGGAACCGCTGGCTTTCAAGGCTGGATTCAAGCGCATAACTACGGCTCTGAGAGACAAAGGACTAGGAGTTCACGTAACTACTAACGGGACTTTAATCACTGACGATTTGCTTCACACTTTGCAAAACCTTTCAACGATGTACGTGAGCTTGGATGCCCACTCGATAGCAACGTACAAGACGGTGCGAGGAGCAGACTTCAATAAAGTTGTCGCCAACATCGAGAAAGTCAGGCAGGGCTTCAAAGGCGTGAAGTTCGGAGTGAGCTTCATACGTCAACCAAAAAACGAACATGAAATGCAAGTCTTCAAAGACCACTGGATTACGAAAGCTGACATGGTGATAATCTATGCGTTACTCGAATTCAACAAGCACGACTACAAAATCGACCGTCCATTCCTAGCATCTCCAAAAGAACGAATTGTATGTAGTAGCCCATTCCTAGAAACCTACGTGCTTCCAAATGGTGACGTATCGCTTTGTTGCGAAACCCTATTGCTAACCGACCGCGATTCTGTGCCAATCATGGGCAACATTAAAGAACGGTCATTACACGAGATTTGGAACGGTGAACAATACCGAGCATATCGTGATGCCCTTGTTGACGAAAACTGGAAGATTGCCGCGATTTGCCAACAATGCCCACTTTGGGCAGCCTCATACTATGAAACACACAATGAGAATGGTGTGAAAGTCACTCATAATCCTACCACGGAAGTTTTAGAGAGAATCGCGAACTGACTTCACATGACGTTGAAAAGCGTAGTTTTGGTGAAGCCACCAAACGACTTGGGGCCAGAACACCATAGCATTTTCGGGCTTCTCCTAATTGCCTCGCATCTACGCAAACATCAAATTTCCTTCTTGTTGGTGAACGGTAACATTGACCAAAATTGGAAAAGAAAACTAGACGCTCTAGCATCACCCAATTGTGTAGTCGCTATTTCCGCGCTAACCCCTGAGATTCCCGGTGGGATTGACGCGTCGGACATCGCGAAACAGCATGGAGCAACCGTCATTTGGGGAGGAAAACACGCTCAACTATTTCATGACGTAATCGCCGCAGACAAATCTGTTGACTACGTATGCGTTGGGGAAGGTGAAGAGTTCATTCCAGATGTAATCCGAACCGAGGACACCCAATCCATTAACAACATGTGCTTTCAGGACGGAGAACAATTCACCCACGGACCAAAACACAACCTTGACATAAACTCCATAGAATGCCCAGCGTACGATTTAATTCCCGCGAACACACCGAGTCCTTGGCTTAACAGAAGACGACTTCAAGCTGAGAGTTCGCGCGGGTGCAGTTATCGTTGTGAATTCTGCGAAGTTCCAGCACTAAAGAACAGTACATGGCGTGTGAAAGCACCTGAGAAAGTCGTATCCGACATCGAGCACGGGTTGAATGTAACTGAAGCTACCTACGTTGAGTTCGTTGACGACAACCCTTTCCAGCACGCGTATCACATGCAAGGGGTAGCTAACGAGATTCTCAAACGTAAACTGCGGTTTGAGTGGTGTGCCAATTGTCGAGCCGAATATCTCGCAATCGCTCATGTTGACGACGACTACTTGGATTTGCTCTACGAGGCGGGGTTGCGTAGCATTAGCGTTGGTGGAGAATCAGGTAGCCAACACGTATTGAACATTCTTCGTAAAGGAATCAAGAAAGAACACTTGCTTCAAGCCGCCCAACGAGTAGCTAACGTACATAATGGAAAAATGGATGCGTCCATGAACTTCTTCTTCGGAACCCCCGGAGAAACTAGAGCCGACATAGTAGAAACCATTGAATTATTTGATGACATCAAAACGATTTTCCCACGCATTAGAATTGGGGTGAATATCTACACGCCCTATCCCGGTACGGCTCTAGCGAAGGGACTTTGGGATGAACCTGCAACGCTGCGGGATTGGCTTGACCCAAAGGCTAGGCACATGTTCACCGATAGGTTTGGTGGTAAACACTGGCAGGACAATCCAGAGTTCTACACACAACTCGCCCACTACTCAGGTCTACTCTACTCGCCACCATCATTCGGCAAAATCGGCGACCTTCAACAGTTCATGCGAACCCACACACCACTACACATCAGGTCGTACATTGTGAGTGAACAGGTCAAGCGTAAAGCGTACAGATGGCTACATGCAATTAAACCATGACCCGTGTCGAAACCTTGAATAAGCATGTATTAATTTGCCGTCATGACGATGGAGTTCGAGGAAGCCTTTGACGCAACACGGTGCAGTTATCGCGGGCGGGCTAATCGCCGTAATTGTAGCTGTCAGCGCGACGTTGTTCTTCGGAGCGTCACTGCTCACGCCAACCACTAGCACAACCACGACGGGCACTTCGCAGACCTGCACGGTCGGCGGCTGTGCGCTTAAACTTCCAATCCGATTCAGCTTCGTGAACCTCTACACGAATCAGCCCCTCACAGACTTGTTAACCGCGACCATCTACAAGGGTACTTTACAAGTGGATTCAATCACAGTTTCGACTGGAACATGGGATACTACGAAGGCGGATTTTCAGAGCGGCGAATCCTACAGTTTGTACGTGGTCAGTGGGAATTCTAAATACGAATTTAGTTTTCAAGTTCCTCTTGCGCAGTCCGCAACTCAACCACGATACTCGCTCACCTTGAAGATGGCTTTGATAGGTTCATATTCGATTGGTGTTCTAGGACCGGACGGAGTAACCGTAATCACGCCTTCAACTGGAAACTACAACGCAACATCTGGAATCTGCAACGGCTCCACACCCTGCAAAGCTTCAACTCAACCGCA
>LBWB01000004.1 GCA_000993405.1 Candidatus Woesebacteria bacterium GW2011_GWB1_39_12
TCTTCAATAGACATATTAGCCAAGTTAGTGGGCTTATATGAATGAATTTTGTATTTTTTGTAAATTTCGTAAATTTTCATTTGAGGAATTTTTTAGTCGGGGTGCTGGGAATTGAACCCAGTCCGGACGCACCCCATGCGCCCATTCTACCGGTAAACTACACCCCGAATACTTGTATTTTAACAAATACTATCGCGATAATGAAGAAAACAAGAGTTCATTCGAGAATTTTTATAATTCCTTTCTCCGCGTCTACTTCGACCAGACTTCCTTCTTTTAAAGTAGAAGTTGCATTATTAGTTCCCACAACGCAAGGGATTTCAAACTCTCTTGCGACAATTGCTGCGTGGCAAAGAATGCCACCTTTGTCAGTTATTATTGCACCCGCTTTTTTTAAATGGACTATGTAGTCCGGAGTTGTCATTTCGCAAACCAGTATGTCGCCTTTATTCAAAGTTTTTTTGAAAACATTTCCGTCGGTCAAAATTCTAACAACCCCTTTAGCAGTTCCCAGACTAGCACTTCTGCCCTGAAGGACTTTTGCTATATTGGATTTGCTTTTTGTAGATCGTTTGAGATCAAGTTTGAAATCTTTATAAGCTTTTCCAAGGATTCTATTAAAGTCTACAAACCAGAGGCCAAATTCCTCGACAGAGATTGTTTCAAAATACCCTTCAAAATAATTTTTGAAAAATTTAACTTTCAATTCTTGCTGAATAGCCTTTTGTTTATTTCTGTCTTTAACGTATAAATAATCGATAATCCGCCTTAATTCTTCTTCGGCTTCTTTGTCCTCAACACTGAGTGCAAGTTTTTTGAAGTTATAAGAAAAAAGAATAGGTTTATTGACATCAAAAAACCCTTGAGTTAACTGGTTGTGCATGCCGCGGATTATTTCTCCAAAAATGCCATTTTTGTTAACTATAAAAATCGTAGACCAAATGGGTTTTTCCGAATGAGGGATGAACTCTGCCCTATACTTTGTCGGATCGATTTCCTGTTCTTTAAACCAGTCGTAGGCTTTCCGTATAATAAGTCCCCGCATTCTAAGTTTCGGAAGTTGTGGGTCTTTTGGGATAAGTCGTAAGGCACAGTATTCTTCACTATGTTTTTGAAAATATTTTTCAAATTTATGAGTTTTTTTGCTCAAATCGGTGGCCTCGAACTGGACTGGTTCGTCAAAGGGCATGCCGATTTCTTTTTTAAGGAATCTAAGTCTTTCTCTTTTTTCATTATCTTCGACTCTGAATTCGGTTGTTGACTTGTAACTTAAACCTTCAAACCACTCACTTAGGGAAATCTGCCTCTCGTAATAAGATTTAATATCCATTTGCTTAATTGAAATATCTTGCAATTTTTTTTGAATTTCTTTTCTTAACCAAAGTTTATCAGTCGTTCCTATGTCTCCGTCAAATTTGGCGTGGATAATTTTTTCAAGTAGTTCTTTTACTTCAGGATATTTCGTATACAAATAGTTCTTACCCTGACTGATGCTTGGTGAGGTGAATAGACTATATTTTTCTTCAAAAGAATCAAGTGCTTTTTGTATATCCTTTAAATACTCACTGATAAATTTCTTACCGTTCCACATTTCGGTCTGACAAATGACAATCTTGCCATTAAGCTGGGGAAATTCCTCAGTATGAACATCTTGTTGCATCTCTTTAATTGGGTTTTTATAAACACTTTTCTCTTGTTCTTCGAAGTAAATCTCAATCCAATTTACGGGCAATTGTGTATATTTTATTAATTCATTTGAAGCGGACAGATCTCTTTTACTGCTGATTTGAGCCTTGAAATTCAGAGTATTTGACACTATTGCCGTATAAAGGAGATTTGCGCTTGTTTCACTTATTTTTTTCGAACTTCTTCTTTTGAATTCTTCCCATATTAGAGTTGCGCAGGCACCAATATGCTCTATGTGTGATTTTTTACCCAATTTTTTATTCCAAATATCTTCAAACCCCGAGTGATGATCGTAAAGTTCAATTACTTTTTCAATGTCGACAAAACTGGATAAGTATTCAGGATGTGATGTGTCTACAATTACAAAATGATTGGCTCCAGTAAACTTTGTAGAGTAATTTATATTCCATTTTTTTATACTTACCGTAATACTCTTATTAAGGATTTTTGAGACTACGGCTTCAGCATTCTTTCCCTCATTATTTAAAAGTTCTGCATACGCTACAGCGCATGCCAAAACATCAATATCTGTGTATTTTTCACCAGCCGTAATGACAATTTTTTCCATCTAAATATATTTTTTCTCCTCAAGAAAATTTTTGACTGTTTCAAATATTATTTCATGACCTTTTGTATTAGGATGGGCGCCATCCGCAAGATCTTTTGTTGTTAACTTATCGTAAAGATAAAGATAAGGAAGATTATTTTTCTTACAGAAGTACTTAATAACTTTATCATATTTTTCCACAAACTTTTCTTTAGTAGATTTTTCTGGAGCCCAGGGTATTGGGTCAACCTTGGATTGTTCTATGGGAGTAAGTCCAATGAAGATAATTTTATTCGAATGTTCCTTTGCGAGATTTAAGAGCTTATTTAAGTTTTTTTTAAAGTTTTCGATAGATGTCCTGTTTTTTCCATCAGATAAAATTACGGAATCATTAATTCCGACCGCAAAAGTAACAATTATTTCGTGATCTTCCCATACACGTGCAGGAGTTTCTTTTTCAAAACGATCTAGTATTTCTTGTGTTGTATCTCCTGAAATAGATAGATTAAATACATTAACACTCAATTTATAAGGATCTTTAGCATTTTGTGCAGAATAAAATCTTTTCAATCTTACCACCCAGCCACCTTCAGCATCGTAATATCCTTGTCCGATACTATCGCCAAAAATTATGATATTCGCCATAAGTGTTATTTTAACCCATTTTGATATTCAGTTAAATCTATTTGCCACTCAAAGTGTGAACGTACTTCGAATTTTTTAAAAGCTTCCGCTTGGTGTTTTTCGAAAACATCCCGGTCACAATTATTTACTTTCATAAAGTGTTTTATCAAGTTCTCATAACTTATTTTTCCTTCACTTGCATGAATGCCGGCTAAACCGATATGTTTGACAGCATGGCATTTTGAGCAAAGAGCAATTATGTCGGCAAGTTTTTGGACATACTTTTTGTTATCATAATCCCAAACCTCATGAGCATGTAATTTACCACCAGCTCTACAAATCGAACACTTATAATCATATTTTTTGTAAACTTCTTTTTTTAATCTTTCCCACATTTGGGGTTTGAGAAGGCTTCTTAAATTTTGATTCCAAGAGGATGATGGAACAAGTTCAATAATTAGTTTCAGTTTCTCGCTCATAAAGATTTTAGCCAAGTATGGGTAAAATAGATGGAGAAAATTATAGAGATAACAGTGACGCATTGCCATCCGATCTGATGAATGAACCAGACAGAGTCATTATGAAAATATTTAAACATCCAGTTTTTCTCCGGCGGATTTCTATTTATTTTTGAGAATTGCTGGTTGAACCAGTAGATTGTTTCACCGATACTTCGCACGACCCAAAAGACAGAAATTATTAAAAGAAAGAGTGTCCAGTCATTCAGGATTAGAACTACCACGAAGACCGCCGTCCAAAAGAATCCAAAAACAACTGCGTCTCCCCAGACAAAAGCGCCGAAAGGGAAAAAGGGAGTAAGACCATAAGCATTTTTCTTATCCTTACTTTCTTTAAATCCTTTAACGAATAAGGCAAATGAGATTATTCCCCAGATTATAATGATTATCTTTTGCCAACTTTCCATCCTAATTATTTTTTTGATACCAACCCCGAAGATCTTTTAGAGCTTTTTTAATCCAGGTAAAAGCTAAATTTTCAGGTGTGTTACTAATCTGAAACCAATAAAGAGATGCCACATCGTCTTGTGGTTTAGCCTTTCCCTTAACAATTTCCGCTATATAACAAAAATTTAGTGTGCTAACTAAATCTCCCTGATATTCATATTTATCCATATAGACTCCAAGTAGATCAATAATTTTTATAGTTAGTCCTGTTTCTTCTTTGAATTCTCTGATAATACCGGCTTCAGGATGTTCACCATTATTCAAAAACCCCCCAATAACATCGTAAGTTCCCTTTTTGGGTTCTATTGCGCGTTTGGAGATAATATATTTTCCGTTTTCAACAATAAAAGCAGAAGCAGTAGGATGGGAGTTCATAAAAACTTTCTTCCCGCATTTTGTGCATTTAAAAAACTCTTTTTGTTTTTTTGACGGATTTCCGCAATAAGGACAAAATTTATAATTTTTCATTAGTTATCGGATAAAATCTCTATTGTATTTTAGCAGATAGTGTGTTAAAAAGTTGAAAGTATGGGTAGGTCTAAAAAAGAAGAAGTAAAAGCTCCGGAACAACAAACAGATTCTTCAGGAAAACTTGCAGCCATAAGGCTTGCCATGGAACAGATTGAGAAACAATACGGCAAGGGTTCGATTATGAAATTGGGCGATAGAGATGAACGATTTAAAGTAGACGTTATTCCAACGGGCTCGATTGCGCTTGATTTGGCACTTGGTGTTGGCGGACTTCCGAGGGGGCGTATAGTAGAAATCTATGGGCCAGAAGCATCCGGTAAGACGACAATTGCATTATCAGTTGTAGCGGAGGCACAAAAGAAAGGTGGCCAGTGTGCATTTATTGATGCAGAGCATGCGCTTGATCCCGAATGGGCAGAGAAAATTGGAGTCAACTTAGACGATCTTCTGATGAGCCAACCGGACACAGGCGAACAAGCTTTGGAAATTACCGAAACTTTAATTCGCTCGGGAGCTATTGACGTCATAGTTGTTGATTCCGTTGCCGCACTTGTTCCCAGGGCGGAGTTGGAAGGAGAAATGGGAGATGCCGTAATGGGAATGCAGGCAAGGCTCATGAGTCAAGCTTTAAGAAAGTTAACCGGGGCAATAAGTAAATCAAAAACGGTTCTTATTTTTACTAACCAATTACGCCAAAAAATCGGAGTTATGTTTGGAAATCCCGAGACAACTCCGGGAGGCCTAGCTTTAAAGTTTTATTCATCAGTGAGGTTGGATATTCGAAGAATAGAAGTTCTAAAAGACGGGGACTCTGTAATTGGCTCGCGTCATAGAGTTAGAGTTGTAAAAAATAAAGTAGCACCACCCCTTCGTGTTGCCGAGCTGGACATCATGAGTGAGGAAGGCATCAGCAGGACCGGAGGACTGTTAGATGTTGCGGTTGACATGGCTTTAATGGAAAAGAAAGGTTCATTTTTTAACTATGACGGAAAACCTTTAGCTCAAGGTAGAGAGGGTGCTAAAATGGCCTTGAGGGACGATAAAAAATTAGCAGAGGAAATTGAAAGAAGAATTCGCGAAGCAGTTGCGGCAGGAAAAAAAGTGCCTAAGGAGTTGGGTGAAGAGAAAGAAGAGTAAAATGGTTAAATAGCTGAGTGGTTGAATGGTTTTTTCTAACCATCTGGCCATCTAACTATCTAACTATGCCAACTGTTACTTCGATAAAACCTCAGAAAAATCAGAAACGCGTCAATATTTATTTAGACGACAAATTCGGATTCGGCCTAGATTTAGAAAACTTTGTAAAACTAGGGTTAAAAGTCGGACAAGAATTGACCGAGAAACAAATAGAGGAAATTGTCAAAAAGGCGGAATTTCAGAAAGTTTATGACAAGATTTTAAGATTTGGAAGTTTGCGTCCCCGGTCGGAAAAAGAATATTTAACATGGCTAAGGAAGTATAAAGTTCACGAAAGCCTTTATAAAGAGCTGTTTAATAGACTAAAGCGATTAGAATTTCTTGATGATAAAAAGTTTACGGTCTGGTGGATTGGACAGAGATTACAATTTAAGTCTAAGTCTAAGAAGGAGTTAGTTCAGGAATTGAGAATTAAAGGAATAGATAAAGAAATAATTGATGCTGTTTTAGCTGAGTCTAAAATAGACGAAGTTGCAATGGCGAAAAAGTTATTAAAAAAGAGAAAATACATGTGGGAGAAATTGAGCGATTTTGAATCCCGCAAAAAAATGTCAGAATTTTTATTAAGGAAAGGTTTTAATTGGGAGGTTATTAGAGAAGTAATAAAAGGAATTGACGCAGACTCTTTTGATGTGTAGAATTTGAGCTAGGAGAATGGAAAATATGGTTAAAGAAACATTACTTTTAGTTTCTTTTTCTACCAACGTACTTATTTAAGTGCGGACTTTCTTATTCTCCAATCTATAAATTCTAAGCACAAATTTCGAAATACTAAACAATATCAAAACTCTAAATTTAAATGTTCCAAACTGTTTGAAATTTTGATTTTTTAAAATTAGAATTTGTTTAGAATTTAGGATTTAGGATTTTGAATTTTAAACATTATGGCTACAGATGACATCAAAATACTGATAGAAGATTTAAGACGCCAACAAGGAGCATTAGATAAACGTGAACAGAAATTAAAAGCCTATGAGGAAGATCTTAAAGAAAAACTTGCTAAAGCTTCCAAAGTAAGTATCGAAGAGGCAAAGAAGTTACTCCTGGAGTCGGTTGAAAAAGACATTAAAGAGGAAATGGCCAAGAGAATAAGGCGTCTTGAAGAAAGAGTCAAAATTGAGGCAAATGAAAAAGCTCAGGAGATTTTGGCTGACGCTATGAAGCATGGTGCAACCACCTATACTGCAGAATATACGGTTTCAACAATTTCAGTTCCTAACGAAGAAGTTAAGGGTAGGATAATCGGAGCAGGTGGAAGAAACATTAGGACATTTGAGAAAGAAACGGGAGTTGAACTCGAGCTGGATGAGACGGCTGAGATAAGGCTTTCTTCATTTGATTCGGTTAGAAGGGAGATTGCAAGGCGCGCACTTGAAACTCTTATTAGAGATACAAGGATTCAACCTTCAAGAATCGAAGAGGTAGTTAGGCAGACAAAAGCTCAGATGGAGGATATTTTATTGGAGGAGGGGAAAAGAATTTCAGAAGATTGTGGTGTTTATAATCTGCCAACTGAGATATTGAACCTCATCGGGCGATACAAGTTTAGAACTTCTTATGGCCAAAATTTAGGACTTCATACAATTGAAGAGACAAAAATTGGAGTTGCTGTTGCCCATGAGATTGGTGCAAATGTCGAAACAGTCAGACTAGGCTGTCTTCTTCACGACATAGGTAAGGTAGTTACCGATGAGGAAGGAACTCACGTTGATGCGGGTGTAGCCGTTCTCAAAAAACACGGGTTTCCTAAGGAAGTAATTTCCTGTGTTGCTGAGCATCACGAAGATAGACAATTCTCGTCAGTTGAATCAGTAGTTGTTTGGATTGCAGATGCAATTTCCGGTTCCCGCCCCGGCGCCCGCTACGAACCCCACGAAGATTATATCAAAAGGATGGAAAATATTGAGGAAGTTGCCAAAAGATATGAAGGCGTTGAGGAAGCATTTGCATTTCAGGCAGGACGAGACGTGAGGGTAGTGGTAAAGCCGGAAGAGGTTGATGATGATGAATTAACAATTTTAGCCCATAAAATTGCAAAACAGCTTGAGAAGGAAGCCGAATATGCAGGACAGATTAAGGTGACTGTTATACGAGAAGTAAGGGCAGTTGATACCACAGCTGCTAAGTAAAAAATCCCGAACACTTGACAGAATCTTTGTATTAATGTATCCTAGGTTTCGATATGACTAAAAGAGAGATTGTTGATTTGGTAGCCAGAAAAGCGCATCTGACTAAAAAAGCAGCGGTTGAGGCAGTTGAGACATTTTTGAACGAAGTAGGAAGAACCCTATCCAAAGGAGAAAAAGTTGTTCTCTCAGGCTTCGGAACTTTTAGGGTAATCTCCATGAAAGGCAAGACAGTCAAGATTCCCAATACCGAAAAGTTGGTTACAATAAAATCGCATCGCTCCCCACGCTTCACTCCGGGTAAAAAGTTGAAAAGACAGGTAACGCGCTAAAGCGCGAAGTTTCTAATTCCTAAACAAATCCCAAACTCTAAATTCCAATATTTTAAACATTATTAATTTGAATTTAATTATTGTTTAGGATTTTGTGCTTAGTGCTTAGAGTTTCCGCTTCGCGGTGTTATACTTTAGCCATGAGTAAGGAGAATAAGGAAGCAGTTGAAAAAACAATAATTGTTGAACATTTGGTCAAAAATTTTGAAGTAACAGAGAGAAAGCCGGGGTTGGCTGGAAGTATTTCTTCACTTTTTTCGCCCCAGAAAAAAATTATCAGAGCACTAAAAAGTATTTCTTTTAGTATTAACAAAGGTGAGCTGGTTGGGTTTATAGGTCCGAATGGAGCCGGAAAAACGACCACTCTTAAGGTTTTGTCAGGCCTTCTTTTTCCGACGGCCGGTTTTATTCAGGTAATGGGATTTGATCCCTGGACAAGACGTCCTGAATTTTTAAAGCAAATTTCCCTTATCATGGGACAAAAAAATCAGCTTTGGTGGGATCTTCCTGCGATTGAAACACTGGAATTGAATCGTGCAATCTATGAAATTCCGCAAAATATTTATAAGGAAAGTTTTGACGAATTGGTCGAGCTTTTGGAAGTTAAAAAATTTTTAAATACTCCGGTAAGAAAACTTTCATTGGGTCAAAGAATGAGACTAGAGCTGGTTGCGGCGCTTCTGCATCACCCCAAGGTGCTTTTTTTGGACGAACCGACGATTGGGCTTGATGTTGTTGCTCAGCAAAAAGTTCGCGATTTTATATTCGAATATAACAGAAAGCATTCGGCGACAATTATGCTTACATCGCATAATATGGATGACCTTATTGATTTGGCTAAAAGAGTAATAGTTATAGACAAAGGTCAGATCCTATTCGATGGGAATTTAAAGGAGTTGGTAGTTCAGTTTGCAAAAGAAAAAATTATAAAAGTTTATCTTTCAAAAGAAGCGGACATTAAAAAACTAGACGAGATTGGTAAAATCAAGCGTTTTGATTTTCCACAAGCAATTCTTGCAGTTCCCCGAGAGGCAACAGCAGTTGCCGCAGCGGAACTTCTCCAGAATTTTCCGGTTGCGGATTTGACCATAGAAGAAGAACCGATTGAAGAAATAATAAGACGTGTATTTAGAGGAGAGGTAATAAAGAAAAAAAATGGGTAAGTATCTGCAGGTTTTTAAGATTTCTTTTCAGCAGGAATTTGTATATCGCTTGAACTTCATAATGTGGAGGGTGAGAAACGTTTTACAAATTTTTATTGTATTTTTTTTGTGGGATACGGTATTTTCTGCTCAGGGTAGACAACTTTTCGGCTACGATAGGGATAAAATTCTGACCTATGTTTTCGGATTAATTTTTATCAAGGCATTTGTTCTGTCATCAAGAGTGCAGGATGTTGCAGGGGATATTGCCCGAGGAGAAATAATTAATTATCTTTTAAAACCTGTTAATTATTTTAAATACTGGTTGACAAGGGATATTTCAAGTAAAGCGCTAAACTTAGTCTTTGCTGTTGGGGAATTCAGCCTTCTTTATCTTATCTTGAGGCCACCTTTTTATTTTCAAAATAATCCATTTCTTATAATTCTTTTTTTAATAAGTATAATTCTGGCAATTTTTACATATTATATTTTGTTATTTATTGTGAATGCGATTCCTTTTTGGGCGCCTGAAATGGGTTGGGGCGGACACTTTTTGGTCACAGTTATAATGGTTGAATTTCTTTCAGGGGCTCTTTTTCCTTTGGATATACTTCCGGCCTCACTTCAAAATGTTCTAAACTTTACTCCTTTTCCTTATTTAATCTTCTTTCCACTTCAAGTTTATTTGGGAAAAATTACCGGGTTTTTGCTTTTTAAAGGAATCTTTATCTCCACCATTTGGATTTTTATCTTGTGGTTTTTCATGAACTGGATTTGGAAGAAAGGATTTAAGGTTTATCAGGCTTACGGAAGGTGATATATGAAAAGATTGCTCTATTATCTTAGGATTTGGGTTTTCATGAGCAGGAACTCATTTTTAATGGTTCTTAATCAAAGAAGCGTACTTTTGATTTTTTTGGCCGGTAAGGTGCTTCGATTTTTATTTTTCATTTCTTTTTTGTTTTTCCTATTAAAAGGAGCAGAAAATCTTGCGGGTTATAATTCTACACAAACAATCTTTTTCTTTTTATCTTTTATGGTAGTCGATACAACTGCACAGTTTTTTTTCAGAGAAGTATATAGATTTCGATCTTACGTTGTAACAGGCGATTTTGATCTTATCTTGGCAAAACCAATGAATGCTTTATTTAGGGTTTTGATGGGAGGCGCAGATGTTATTGACTTAATAACATTACCACCTCTTTACGCCGCAACGGTCTATGTCGGAAAACTTTTAAATCCTTCCTTGGAGAATGTCTTTTTGTATTTATTACTTCTCGTTTCAGGATTATTAATAACTGCAGCATTCCATATTATTGTAATTTCTTTCGGAATTATAACTTTGGAAGTCGATCATACAATTATGATTTACCGAGACATTACAAGTATGGGAAGGTTTCCTGTCGACATTTACAAAGAGCCATTGAAAGGAATTCTAACGTATTTCATTCCTGTTGCAATAATGATGACTCTACCGGCCAAGGCTTTTATGGGATTAGCCAGTTTTACTGGAGTATTGTCAGCTCTTATAATTTCTATCTTATTTATATTTATTTCTTTTCGCTTTTGGAATTTTGCTATGGAAAAATATTCGAGTGCGAGTAGCTAGAAAAGGCCGTAGAAAAATGCTATTCTTGCTAAAAGCAATATATGCCGCAAAAAATCGAAATATCACAAAAAACTATCATCTTTACGGCTTTCTTTTTAGCAGGGTTGTGGATTGTCTACTATATTCGCGATATTATTCTGCAACTTTATCTTGCACTTTTGATAACTACAGTTCTGAGTCCTATTATTGGAAAGCTATCAAAGTATAAAATACCTAAAACGGTTTCGATTCTTTTGGCTTATCTTACTCTTTTAACGATTATTAGTTTTTCGGTAGCCGCCATTGTGCCACCCTTAGTCGAACAAACATCATCTTTTATTAGTAATCTTCCTCTCTTTCTTAAAAATGTAGGTTTTTCTGTAGTTATAAGTGACCAAATTGTTCAACAGCTCATCACCCAACTTGGTTCCCTACCTGCGCAGATTGCTAAACTTACTTTGTCACTCTTTTCCAATGTGATTGGGGTTGTTGCTGTTCTGGTCTTTGCCTTTTACTTGTTGTCTGAAAGAGAGAGGTTAGAAGAGCAACTTGCCCATTTTGTAGGCGAAAAGAAAAAAGACGAGTTAGTTAAAGTAATGAGTGCTCTTGAAATAAGACTTGGAAGCTGGGCGATTGGCCAAATAACACTAATGTTCGTTGTGGGCTTAACAAGTTATATAGGATTGAGACTCTTAGGGATTCCTTTTGCACTTCCTCTGGCGATCCTGGCAGGGATTTTAGAAGTAATTCCTTATATTGGTCCGACTTTGGCTGCTATCCCGGCAGTCCTTATTGGTTTCGGCATCTCGCCGATATTGGGATTTGCGACCGCCGCCTTGGCTTTTTTGATTCAACAACTGGAAAATTACGTTTTTGTACCTCAAATAATGAGAAGATCTACCGGTGTTAATCCGGTTATAACACTCCTTGCTTTGGCGATTGGCTTTAGACTGGCAGGAATTATTGGAATACTTATTGCTGTTCC
Organism: Candidatus Woesebacteria bacterium GW2011_GWB1_39_12; assembly: GCA_000993405.1. Classification (GTDB taxonomy): domain Bacteria; phylum Patescibacteriota; class Microgenomatia; order UBA8517; family UBA8517; genus GWB1-39-12. The sequence goes on from LBWB01000004.1 coordinate 11,664, forward strand.
TGTTTATATTACAATTCAGGTTGTTACAAAAGAGTATTTTCTTAAAGGAGTGCGATCTTCTTAATAATTTAGCTTCAATATGATATAATATGAATGCTCTGGAGGAAGGACGGCTACTACGTTCAGTTTATATGAACGTAGAGGAAAGTCCAGGCAGCAGAAGACAGGGGACGGAGTGTAAGCTCCGACTGGCAACAGCTGGTGTTTCAGGGTTGAAAGATCTTGAAAACCGATTCTGAACAGACAGAATTGGAGAATCACAGAGACGATCATTAACCTGTACCCCGACGGGTATGGTAAATGGGTGAAACGTTGATAATCCCACTCGCTGCAACCTCCGAGGGAGTTTATAATCCCGTGAGGGCTTAGATAGATTGCCGTCTAGTCCTTCGGCAAGCTCAGGATTACCCTGAGTGAAATTGAAGGGCAAAACAGAACCTGGCTTACTAGCCTCCAGAGACTAAAAAATCCACCAATAGGGTGGATTTTTTAGTTACAGAATAGCGGCTAGCCAAGGTTCTCGCAGAATGCGGGGTTCTTATTAGTCTCCAGAGTACGAAACGACCCCGATTTAATCGGGGTTTTTTCGTTTCGGACGATAGAGGGGATCCAATGTTCTCGCGCAAAGCGCGAGGTTCTTCCTAACCTGCATTCGCCTAAGGCGAATGACAACAGATTTCACATCTTAACAGCTTATAGTCTTGTAATTTTGTGAAAAATATGGAAGAATAAATATATAGAAGGCCACCGGCCCAGAGGGCCTCTGGCCCGGAGGGAGGTGAACAAGATATGAGAGGAGTTTCTATTTGGCAGCAAGCTTTAGTTTCTTCGTGGGGTACGGTCTGGACTTCTTTTTTAACTTTTTTACCAACTGTTTTAGGTGCAATTGTTATCTTTGCAATTGGTCTCATCCTAGCCTATTGGCTAAAACGACTGATAAGCGAAGTCTTGAAAGCAGTAAAGCTTGAAAAGCTTTCAGACTCTTTGGGGATAGACCAATATCTTAAAAAGGCCGAAATTAAACTTGATTTAGCTGGAATATTGGCGGTTTTTGTCCAGTGGATAATAATTCTTGTATTCTTCTTGGCAGCCGTTGATATTCTGGGACTTTCGGTCGTTTCAGAAGTTCTTGCCAGGGTTCTTTCCTATATTCCTAACATTTTGGCTGCGGCCTTAATTTTCGGAGCTGGATATTTTGTTGCCGGAGTTGTGGAAAGTGTGGTTCGAGGTGCATTTGCCTCGGTTGATCACGAAGCCGCAAAACCTGTTGCTAAATTTAGTCGTTGGGTTATCGTAATAGTAAGTTTCTTTGCGGCCGTTGAGCAGTTGCAGATTGCTCGTGGACTCATCGCAACATTTTTCCAAGGACTAACATACACAATAGTTTTGGTTGTCGGACTTTCAGTCGGTCTTGGAGCGAAAGACGTCGTTGCCAAAATCCTGAACGATTGGTACGAGAAAGTGAAGAAATAGAAGTAAGAAGTTAGATATAAGATGTTAGTGATTTAGTATTTGGAGATAATTTGAGTATATCGCGCAATACATTTGTATTAGATATTTTTATATTGAAGTATATTTATTCGAGATTATAATCCCAACCGGGTTGCCAGGCTTTCTTTTTTCTCCAATCTTCTGCAAATGCTTGTTCCCATGTTTTTCCTTTAATAAGGACATCAAGTGCAAGTTGAGGAGCTTTATGTGCAACAATGGCAACGTTTTTTCCGTCGTAATGTTTCTTTAAGAATTCAAGAAAGTCAGCAATCCTGGCTTTAACATCCTCATAACTTTCACCACCTGGAAATCTTTTTGTAATATTTTCTTCCTGCATGGGTTCGACTATGTCTGAAGGTTTGCCGTTGAATTCTCCGTAATTACACTCTCTTAGACGTTTATCCTCGATAATCGGCACGGATCGACCGAATATAATTTTTGTTGAATCAACAGCTCTTTTTAAATCCGAACAGAAAGCTGCGTCAAATTTCTTGCCTTCAATTCCTTTTATATTTGCTCGTGCGTGACCCTTTCCTACTTCTGTTAGTTGAACATCTTTCCATCCTGACGACAACCCTTTCTCATTATCAGTTGTTGTGCCGTGGACGAAATATGTAATTTCAATTGCCATGCTGGTTGATTATATCAAAAAGTTGAATGATGTAAAATTCAAAGGTATGGCTAATACGGAAAGAAGACCGTTTTTAGAAAGAGCAGCTGAAAAGTTCGCTGAATTTTCAAAAAAAGTAGATACAATTTTGATAGCGGCGGGTGCCGGAATATATGTTCTGGTCAATACCGCTGTTGGAGCTGCAATTGTAATAGGAAGCGTAATTACGATCGTACCTGCTCAAGCCTTTGAGCGCTTTCTTAAAAAACGCCGTGCAAGAGCCGCTTAGGCATAATTACGATTGTTCTTGAAATCGGAATCTACTTTTAAATCTCTCTATTTTCCATTGTATAATGAAATGTACTAATATTAATTAGGTTAGTTTACTGATTTTAGCTGAATCTAATCATCTATCTGCCCATGCACCTGCCAATCGAGACAATCAAAAAAATAATTGTAGGAAGCGGCTTCGTAAGCGAGGCGGATTTTGACGACGCGGCCAAGACCGCAAGCGAACTAAATAAAGATATAGTCGATATTTTAATCTTCAGAGGCGCAATTAACGAGGACACAATAGGAAAACTTATTGCTGAACACTACGGTATCCCTTTTGCCAATATTCGACGTTTGGACATTCCTTCTGATGTTCTTTCCCTGATTCCCGAAAAAATGGCCAGAGTTTATAAAATTGTTCCTTTTGGCCAGGAAGGAAAAGTTCTTAAGGTCGCCATGGAGAATCCGGAAGATTTTGAAGCTCTGGAATTTGCAAAACGGCATACAGGATTAGAGATTGAACAATATTTTGCAACTCGGGACGATTTGGTAAAGGGCTTAGGTCAATATAAAAAAGGAATAAAAGAGGATTTTGAGAAAATAATTTCCGAAAATATAAAGAAAATTGGGGCCCCTGAAGTGGGAAGCGAGGAAGAAGAGGATCTGGCTAAGCTTGCAGAAAAAGTGCCGATTATAAAAATTTTAGACACGATCTTTAGTTACGCGATTAGCGAGAAAGCCTCAGATATTCATATAGAAAGACAAGAAGAAGAAGTTGTTATTCGTTTTAGAATTGATGGAGTTTTGAGAGATATTGTTAAGTTTCCGAAAGGTGTCGAAGCGGCGCTTGTTGCCAGAATAAAAATTCTGTCGAATCTGAAAATTGACGAGCACAGGGTTCCGCAGGACGGAAGATATAAATTTATTATTGATGAGGATGTCGTATCGCTTAGAATTTCAATTATTCCTGGGTTTTACGGCGAAAATGTTGTAATGAGACTTCTGCAAGAGACAAATAGACCCTCAAGCCTTGAGGAACTTGGTTTAGTAGGCCATAACCTTGAGATTATTAGAGCCAATATTACAAGGCCCCACGGTATGATTCTTGTGACCGGTCCAACGGGTTCGGGAAAAACGACGACGCTTTATTCAATACTAAACATATTGAACACAATTGAAGTAAAGATTTGTACAATAGAAGACCCAATAGAATATGCCATAGGCAGAGTTACACAGATTCAAGTAAATACAAAAACAGGAGTGGAATTTGCGACCGGACTTAGAGCTTTAATGCGTCATGACCCTGACATAATCATGGTTGGGGAGATTAGGGATAACGAAACCGCAGAAATCGCGATACATTCGGCATTGACAGGACATTTGGTTCTTTCTACTCTTCATACAAATACTGCAGCCGGTGCGATTCCAAGATTTTTGGATATGGGTTCTGAAGATTTTCTTTTGGCCTCAACCTTAAATGTCGTTATTGCACAAAGGCTGGTAAGAAAAATTTGTTCCTCATGTATAGTCAAATATACCCCTGACGAGATGATACGGAAAAAACTTACAAAAGATTTAGGAAATAGTCTTGAAGGGCAGAAGTTTTACAAAGGTCAGGGTTGTGGTCAATGCAATCATAAAGGGTATGTCGGAAGAATAGGAATTTATGAGGCATTACCGGTTAACGAAAAAATAAGGAGTCTTATCACGCAAAGAGCAACCAGCGACGAGATTCAAAAACAGGCAATTGCCGAAGGAATGACGACGATGCTTCAAGACGGACTCGACAAAGTTTCGTCAGGATTAACAACGATCGAGGAAGTGATAAGAGTAGTCAGGGAGAACTGATATGCCTTTATATAAATACAAAGCAAAAGATAAGGAAGGAAAAATTATCGAAGACGTGGTTCAGGCGGGGAATAAAAAGGAGGCCGTATCTTTTTTACAATCAGATGAGTTTCAGATACTGACGATTAAGGCTTTAGAAAAAGGTGGATTTAATATTTTCGGAGGTGGGGTCTCGGTTTCAGAAAAGGCAGCTTTTTGCAGATTTCTTGCAACCATGTTGCGGGCCGGTCTGCCTTTGCCGGAAGCGCTTGACATAATTCGGCAAGAGACTCAAAGTAAGAAGCTCAAGGAAGTTCTTTTTGACACCTCTTTTCATATACGAAAGGGAGAGAGTATATCTTCTGTCCTTGCCAGATATAAGGAGGACTTTGACGCGGTATTTTTGACGATGGTAAAAGCGGGAGAAGAGTCGGGAACTTTGGAAAAATCATTTGACTATTTGGCAAAGCAACTTTTATCTTCTTATGAGTTATCTCAGAAAGTAAAAAGTTCCATGATGTATCCTTCGGTAATTATTGCGGCCATGGTTGCAAATGCAGGCATCATGCTTGGCTTTGTACTTCCAAAAATGAGTGACGTATTTCTTTCTCTTAATGTCGAATTACCAGTGATTACAAGATTTGTGTTAAATCTTGGAAAAGGCGTAAGTGAGAATTTGGCACTTACTTTCGGGGCATTCTTCAGTCTGATTTTTATTTTTATAATGCTGTTTCTTATTAAAAGAACGAGAACCGTAATTTTTTCTTTTATTGTAAAGCTACCCGTAATTTCCAAGGTCATGGATCAACTTGATACGGCCCGCTTTGCGAGAACTTTATCTACACTTCTTAAAAGCGGAGTTCCAATAATGGTTGCACTCGACGTTTCATCTGATGTTTTAAGACAACCTCATCTTAAAAAACAGGCAAAGGAATTTTCTGCCGGCGTTGCCAAAGGAGAAAGCTTGGCCGAAATTCTGACTAAGCATAAGAAATCTTTCCCTGTAACGATGGTTCAGACAATTCGCGCAGGCGAAAAAACAGGAAGTTTGGAGGTTGTTTTGGAAGAACTGGCATCCTTTTATGAAATGGAGGTTGATTATAGTTTAAAGCGCGCAACAGCTTTACTTGAACCTCTTTTGATGCTTATTATTGGAATTGCGGTAGGGGTAATGGTTGTTATTATGATTACGCCGATTTACTCAGTAGTTTCGGGGTTAGATTCGGGATTATAAAGGTTATGGCAAAGAACGAGAAAGGTGATGAAAAAAAAGTTGACGCTCCAATTTTATTTATTATAATTTTATTTTTATTTTTTGTATCTTTTGGAATTTTAGTCTTCGGCTTTTTCAAACAAAGTAAAGTGTCAAAGGGTGGTAAAGATGCAGTAATTTTGGAAGAAGGGCAAAGAAAAGAAGACTCGTCATTAAGTGAGTACTTTAATGAGGAGTTTACAAAAAAGAATAATTTTGAAAACGGAGACTCTCGAGAGAGCGATCCGTTTAGAGAAATCTGCGAAAAATCGCCTAATGAAGATTCCCCTGTTGTTACCTCGAATACAGTTTGTTTTTATTAAAGCATTCAAGAAAACCGTGGACTTTAATTTGATTTTACTTCTTTCCAGGAAAGGAATTGGTAAGCTCCATATGAAGGAAAGTAAGGTGGAGGGTCTCCAAAATTAGTTGGATCGTAGTCTAGGGTTGTTTTGACGAAACCCGAGGCAGGAGATCCCTGTCCACTACTAAAATTCCAATAAGATCTCTGATTACTGATGAGCGATCCGTAAAAATTAAACTCATTCTTTTGTGAGTCTTGGCCCTGTCCTTGTTCTCTACAACCTTGTTTATTATAGTGGTGTCTTATCGTTCTTCCATTTTGAGCGAGGACTGCAGCGTGCAAGTCGAAGTATTCTGGAACGTCCCGAGTGAAGATTATGTCCTTTTCGGCCACCAGCCCTAATTTATGATTGCCGTCTTTAGCAAGATAGGTAAGATCCCCCATGATCCAAATATTGGCGTTAAATGTTCCAAGTGGGAATCGGGCTGCGGCGAGAGTTGTTTTTCCATTGACGATTCCTTCTACCCAAACCTGATCTTCAGCAAAGATGATGGGAGTTTCTGATAGAGCATATGTTCCCAAAGACACCTCTGATGTTATAACCTGCTGTAGGATTTCGCATCCATATTCGAGTGAGTAGCCGTTGATTGGCGATGTTCCGGTAACTCTATAGACGTCTACGTTTCCGTCGCTTGTATAGACAAGGTGATACCCTTGGGCACCTGACGGGCCAAGGTAACCAGTAGGATTAGCCTGCGCCGCATCTCTCATAATGTTAAAATCGACTTTTATACTGTCAAAGTCTATTGGTACGGAAGGAAATGACCAAAGTTCGTCTATTTCTCCGTTTCCCCAGACTCCAGGTTTTGTTTCGGGATTGGGAATACATCCTGATTCAACTCCACAAGTGTAGGTTTCTTTAGCGCTTTCAACAGTTGAAGAATTATGTCCATCCAACCTTATACCTCCATTTGAAAATACCGGTCCGTTGACAGTGATGTCGTCACCAAACCACATGTTCGAGTTGTGCAAAAATGCATATCGAGTTAGTACTACTTTTCCGTACTGGACTTCGATTGTTCTTTTAACTTTAGGGTATTGGTATAACCAGCCGGTTGACCTGATGGTAACAACTTGATGACTTTCGGTGGGGGCTTCGATTTCTAATGCAAATTTACCTATAGCCTCACCCTGAGGATCGTTATATTCATGTTCATAAGGTTGTAAGTCTGGATTATTTGTTCCGTCTGTATAGTCATCTGGATCAATATCAAGGTGCCAGTGATAGTAGTTGATTCCGGCTTCGGCGATATTAAGAGCCCTTTCATTGGCAATTTGCCTTTGAGCGAAGTCGAACTGTAAAGAAAGTATAAATAAAAGTCCATAAATGATAATAATAAAAGCAGAAGCGATTACAAGTAGAGCCGGGGTAATAGTTCCTTTCATGTCAGTTAAGCATTCTCAGTCTAACATCAGATTCCAATCTAAAGTCAAATTCGGGACTGTCAGCTTTGGGATTTGTTATTAAAATGATTTTTATTTGTCTGGTGTCGGAGATGCGCAGATTTGAAGGAAGAGGGTTATTTGTTGTATCCGTTGGCCAGTCTGAATTGTAATAATAAAAGACCGGATTTGACGCATTTCTTACAATGTCTGTTACTATTTTAGTTTTTTCAGTATCCGCAGGATAAGTAGCTGGTTCTCCAACCGGCTCGATGACGCCTTTTGTGAGTTCTGTTCCCGACAGGGTGTATCTTACTCTTTCAATTTCTTCGTCGTAATCTATGTCCGAGTAAAAGACTATTTCTTGGTCGTTGGGAACTTCCAAAGGGTATCCTCCGGTTCCACTTTGACGGGCGTCTCTTAATTCGCGGCTTAAGTTTGAAAGACTTAAGTTTGCGGCCTCTATTGCCAAATAATTTCGCCATGCAGTTACCTGATTTTGACTTATTATAAATTGTAATCCCAAAAATCCCGCGGCGAGAATTACCAAGATTGCTGCAGAAACAAGAACTTCTATTAATGTGAAACCCCCCTCGCGTTGCGAGGAATTTCCAATTTCCAATTTCCAATTTCCAATTTCTTTCATTCTGGTGTGAGTATTACGTCAGCTTTTGTATATCCAGATATATCAAAACTTGAGTTGTAGTCCAAAAATCCTGCCGCCGTGGCAGTAAGGTTATATGTATCCTGAGAAAGAGAAAAAAGAACCTGTCCAAAATCTGGATTTCCAGATTCCCCAGTTGTCTTTATTTGGTCAAATCCACCCGGTCCGGTCAAATGCGCTGACGCTGAAGCAATCAAAGTTTGTGAGGGATTTTTGACTGTTAGGAAAAAGCTATTATCTGTGTGCGAGGTAACCGAGAAAGTGAAATCTAAACTTGACCCCGGAGAAAGATTTAGAGGCAAGACTGGGGATGTTCCTGAAATATCGTAGGATGTAACTGCTGGCATAAGGACTTGATATACGTCCCACTCCATGTTCGTGAGAGATTTATTACCAGAAGCATCGCTTACTAAAATCTGATCATATTTATACACGGGTTGCGCCAGCGTATCAGTGCCGATTATTTTATTACCTCTTAAACGAAAAGTAACATTACCGAGGGAGGCAAAGTTATTTTCTCTTGAGTCGCGTGAGGTAATATTTAAAGTTGTCTCTCTATCGATAGCAAAGCTTACCTGAGTGACATTGTCTTGAAATACACTTACGTGTGGTTTTAGTGGGTTTGCGACTTCGCCTGTCGAATAGGTTCTATCGGTTGAGTAGTCTTCCTTGGTGACGGTAATCTGATAGCATTCGATACAGGGTGTCGCACCAGGACGAACAACCCTACCGTCAGAGTTGGTTAATACCGTTAAATTGACTGGTGGGTCAATTCCGTTGGCCACAATTGTAACTTCGGCTTGCGGAACCGGGTCACCGCTTGCGTCGAAAACCTGAATGACAAGACCTCCTCCTTCAACGTCTACCAATGTTCCTATCGCAACATCACTAATAAGGATAATTGGATTTTTTCTCGAAGCGGCTAAGCCTTCCCACGAGGCCTCAATTCTTACCCTTTTATAGTCGGTATCAGCTCCAGCCCCATTGAAAGGATCATCAACATAAGATATATCGGTTTTAACTGTATAATTTAAGTCGTTTCTACGCACAATTTCTTCTTGTTCGATTATGCCATCAGGAATGCCGCCAACCGTTCCGACGTCTTCATAAGCTAGATTTCTGATAAGTTCCATTTTCTCCTGAGCCAAATGTCGGGCAGTTATTCTTGTTTTATTGAGAGAGACCAAATCAAAAGAAGCTGCAATCAGTGTAAAAAGTGCATTAACCAATATAGAAAAAACGGCAATTGCAATAAGAATTGACAGGAGAATTTGTCCTTGGTTAGGATGGTTTTTGGGCAGCATGGATTACTTTCAGGATGAGAAAAGAAAATTCTTTCTCGATTGATATTAAGTATAGCATCTGTAATAATCAATGTAGAAGAAATCCTAAATCCTAAATTCGAAACAAATTCAAAATACTAAATTCAAATAATCAAAACTTTTATTGGTCTTGTTTTAGATTTGGAACCTTTGATATTAGATATTGTTTCGGATTTCGTGCTTAGAGTTTAGAATTTCCCTGCAGAGCAGGGACCTGCCCTATGTTCGGAAAGTCATTCGTATCAATATATTTTTTGCCTAATAAACTTTTAGTAATCGAAGTTTCTTCAAACAGGAAGAAAGTCGTTAGACATGCATCTGTAGATTTGCCAGACGGTTTAATTGAAAATTACAAAGTTATCGATCCTGTAAATTTGGCTAAGATTTTAAAAAGTGTCTGGAACAAATTTCACTTCAATGAAAAAACGGTTGGACTAATCTTGCCTGAGTTTTCCATTTTTACGAAGTTATTGAAAATTCCCCGTCTTGCGATGTCGGAATTAAATGAGGCGGTTAATTGGCAGGCGCAAGAGTATTTACCTACACAAATAAGTCAACTCATTACTGACTGGAAAATCGTCGATAGGTCGAGTGGTGGTTTTGATATTTTGTTGGTGGCAGTAAATAAGGATCTTCTGATGGGATATGTGGAAGGGGTAGAGAAAGCCGGACTTTTTCCTTTGATGGTAGAAATCCCTTCGGTTGGTCTGGTTAGGCTTTTACAAAAAGGCGATATGGCAAATTTGATAATTTGTAAAAACTTTGGCGAGACGATCCTTATAATTTCTCAAAATGAAAAGATCATAGGCACCTCGGTTATTCACAGTCAAAGTCCAGATGAATTAGTAAAAACAGCATTACGAATGATCAATCACTACAAAGAAACCAAAGTCGACAAAATATTATTTGGTGGACTTGAAATAAACGAGGAAATTACCCAGAAAGTTACCAATGCTATTAAGTTACCAATAGAGAGGCTAAAATTTAGCATTAAGAATCTTGATGAAAATAAGATTCAAGAATACCTTATTCCTTTGTCGATGTCGGGAACAGAGGTTTCTGAACCCTCAGATCCATCATCGCTTAATTTACTGCCTTTATACCTTGTCGAAAAGTACAAGAAAGAAAGATTAAAGCTTCAAGTTTGGAGTCTAACATTGACGATAACTTTATTTGTTTGGATTTCCTTTTTGGTATAAAGCCGAAAGTTTAAAAAATCAAAAAGTTACACAACAAGGGCAAGAAGCACTAAAGGATGTGACTTTAATAAATACAATTTCTGACAAAATTCTTAAAATCAAAAAGGAGTTTACCTTGACACAGGAAATTTTAAATAAAATTCAAAGGGCAAGAGTGACGGGAATAATTCTCAATAGTTATGATCTAGATTTAGATAGGGGACTTGTTAGATTGTCGGGTGTTTCATCTGACAGAAATACTTTGGTAGAGTTTAAAAGAAACCTGGAATCAAATGATGACTTTTCCGAAGTAGCCATACCGATATCCAATTTTGAGGAAGAATTCAATTTGGAATTTGAAATAACCTTTTCATATAAGGGCAGTAAATAACATATGGCATCAAAAGATAATCAAACAAAAAAGGCGGGCCCTCAAGAGCAAAATCTTGAAACCGGTAATGAAAATAAATACTTAACCGATATAAAGGAGCTGCCGCCCGAGAATAAAGAGGAAAAGAAGAATCCTCAAGTTCAACCACAAAAGGAGACGAAAAAGATAGCTCCCGAGGTAAAAGCTGCCTTAGTTCCGAAAGAGCCTGTGGAAAACGAAAGTATTTCTGAAGAAGAGGAAGTCGGTGGAACTAAAAACTTCCCGCTATCTGCTAAAGACGTTATTTTAGGAATAATAAATTTAGTTTCGATTATACTTCTTATTATTATTCTTGTCAGACTTCCAGAAAAAGCTAAGGAATTGAAAGACCTAAAGTCCGAGAAAATTTTAAGCGAAGCCAATATCTCGTATGAGTTTTTAGAAATAGAAGAGGCCAAGGAAAGGATAGTTACACTTGAGGCACTTTTTTTGGACGAACCGGGGGTTGTAAATTTTGTTAACGAAGTTGAAAAATTAAAAACTGAAGGAAGTGTAATTCAGAAAGTTACGTTCGTAAGCCAAAAGGTCGTGAAGGACAAAACCGGGAGCTACGGAATACCGATAGTGATTGAGCTTGTAGGCGGTTGGGAGGCAATTGCGGCAGATCTTGAAAAAATAGACTCCCTACCTTTTCTTTTTAGACCTATTAGAGTGGAAGCTGAAAAGTCACTCAAAGAGGAAGAAGCGGGTGTGATAGTATATAAATACGGAGTTTTCTTATATGTCAAAGATGAATTGGGAAAAGATTGATAAATTTTATATAGTTTTTGTCGTCGTAATGATACTCTTGGCCGTTCTTGTTATTATGTCTTTTCGTGGAGTCTTTAATGCCTACCTTATTGCTTTTGAGATAGACCAAAAGGGGGAAGATGAACTTATCATTAAGAAAGATAATTTGAATGAAGCTTATTCTTGGGCATTGGAAAAAAAGACTTTACCGCTGGAGGTAAGAGAATGAAAAAAATTGGAAATTGGAAATTGGAAATTGGAAATTTGCCGCGAAGCGTGCGGGGGTTTACTCTGATGGAACTTTTGGTTGTAATGGCTATAATAGGGATCTTGTCAACGGTAATCATAGTTGGGGTGAACCCAGGGAGACAATTAGCAAAAGCAAGAGATACAGAAAGAAATACTGACCTCGTAGCCATACTTTCTTCGATCCTGCAGTATTCTCAGGAACATAGCGGTGATCTTCCTGATACGGATGGGGATCCGGATACGAGTAATTTTCCCACGTCAGCAACCTGTATTGGGACGGGAGTTGGTTGTTTTGATTTAGCCGGAGCCGGAGAGACAGGAGATGAAATCGTGCCTGTATATATGGTTACAATGCCGACTGATCCTAAATTTGCGGATGGAACCGATCCACAAGCCGACACCGGCTACACAATTTATGTTGATACCAACGGCCGCCTTCACACTTCAGCAACAGGAGAAATCGATACCCCAATAACTGTGGATAGGTAGAACTTTTTTCCGGGACAAGTACAAGGAGGAAGGAAATTATCTTAAAGGTAAAGAAATTGACAGAACTATTTGAGAAGATTGAGTTGGATGAGATAATTTCCGCAAGAGCTGGAATTCTAGTTCGCGATTTGGATATGACCTGATTATATAATTGCTGCTACCGCCTTAGAGTTAGGTGCCTCTATCGTGACCCTCAACAAAAAACACTTCGAAAAGATTTCAGGAATTTCAATATATCCACTTTGATGCCGACGAGCGTCTTCATTAATCGTACAAAAGTTGATTGTAGTACAAAAAAAAACGTATTATATAGTTATAATCAGCATGAAATTATACGTTATGTCGGGAAAAGGTTACGGGAAGACTACCCTCTCCGCATTTGACGCGGCGCTTAAGGATGCGGGTGTTTATAATTATAACCTTATAACGCTATCTTCCATTATTCCACCGGGCTCAAAAGTGATATTCAAAAAAAGATTGAAGCAGCCCACAGGAAGTTATGGAAATAAACTATATGTTGTTAAATCTGAAATAAGAAGCAGAGAGTCGGGCAAATACATAGGTTCTTCTTTAGGCTGGTATCAGCTTTCTGATGGGCGAGGGGTGTTTGTTGAACATGAAGAAATTGGTGAAACAGAAGAAGCGGTAAAAGCTAATCTTACTGAAGAAGTAAAAAAATCTTTAATCGATCTTTGTGAGTTTCGCAGGTTCCCCATTGTCAAAAAGAAAATGAAGATGAAGATTAATATTGCAAAGGTGGAAGATACAGCTGCAAGTACACTAATATTGGCAGTCTATAAAGACGAGGGATGGGAGTAAAATGGACATATCTAGAGCAAGAATTATAATACTTATAATTGTATTAACTCTTCTCTCGGGGTGGGGTATTTGTAGAACACGAATGAATCGGAAATTAAATTCAAAATAACTCGATCACTTCAAGATCTCTGTAAGTTTTAAAGAATTTAAGAACTGAAAAGAAAGGCGCTTCCTATTAATATTGCGAAAATGCCTAGATATTGAATCAATATGAGTTTCTCTTTTAATATAAAATAACCGAGGACTGCCGAAATTAATGGGATCATGGAGGACATAATTACTACAATGCTTGTTAAGGAAGTATTATAAAAACCCCAATTGGTTGCGATTACTGCAATAGTGTTTGCAACACCGCCTAAAATCATTATCTTTGAGCTTTTATCAAAGCCAAGGAATTTTTCCTTTTTAGTTGCTAGATACCCCCCAAAAATAAGAGCCATGAGAGAATCACCTATGGTAACCCAGAAAAGCCAGCCTTCTTGCTGTCCCAAGAAAGAATCCCAAAAAGGGAAAAATAAGGATAGAATGATTGCCGCCGTTAAAACATATGGCCAACCCTTGATTATTGTTAGTTTCGAAGCGTTTTGGATTGACACTCCAAGTATTCCCATAAAAACTATCAAAAGAGAAAGAATTCTAAAGAGTGATGTTTGTTCACCAAAAAAGAGTATCGATATTACTGCAGATCCAACTGCATAAGTGCTGAAGATGGTACTAATAGTACTAAGATTACCTAAACGTAAGGCATGGAAAAACAATAAGTATGCTACTACATTGGCCACTGCAAATAACGTTAATTTTATTGTGAGAGTTAATGATAAAGGACTAATTGACTCACCCGTGATAAATACAATTATCCAAAGTAAGATTGAGGTAGTTAAGTAAAGAGTAAAAGTTGCGCTTGCTTCACTGTATTTTTGACGCTTTACTGCTTTTATTGAGAAGAAATCGGCAAAACCCCAACCAAGAGCTCCGCCGAGGCCAGCTAAAAAAGCATTTATTAATTCACCTTGCTGAAATAACATATTTTTTGAGAAATTTGGCTGGATGCCAAGAAAGTTTTGTTTTGCGTAGACCTTCTAATCCTAAATCTTGTTCGTAATTCAAGTATTGACAACCACTTTTATACCAATGTTTTACTGCCTGAAAAAAAAGCATGTCATAAATATGTTTATAAGATATGTCTGCTTTCATGAAATGACCCAAAGCGTACCTACCCAATTTTTCATCGAGAACAAACCCAACAAGCTCATCTTTATCCCAAAGTCCGATTAGAGTTATTGTTAATTTGTCAATGAATTTAAGTAAACGGTAAAGAGCAACTCTCTCGTGCGCTGAGTCGGAGTTTTTTTTTGTTGCCCATTTATCAAACAATTTCATAATTTGCGTCTTTTCATTTTTGCTTTTGCCATTTGAGATTTTAAGTAAACAGCCAGAATTGAATTTTCTAAATTGGCTTAAATGGTGTCGTTTATGAATAAAATTTCTTCCCATTAAAGATGATGTGATTTTTGTCGAAGTGATATAATCGAAGTTGTTTCGATCTGCTTTGACTATTAAATCTGGATTGGACAATACCTTTTTATTCACAGATTGCTCTGGAACTAGTCGGAGTTTTTTTTCTACTCCTTCGCTCCCAGCTATGGTCAAAAGGTTGTTCACTAACTCAGATGTACTGTTTTTTGATAAAAACGAGTAAATTGGCTTGTTAGTTAAATAATCTCTAAGCCTGATAACAAATACGTTTTTATCTAAAAAATATTCAACGTCGTTTTCAATGTTGTAACACCAAAGGCTTGTAAAATTGAAGTCAGAATAAGGATAAAACTGGCCCGTAAACTCCTGGATGTTTTTCTTATCTTTAAAAGTGAGCCTTTTAAACTTAATCACATCTAAATTATAAACTAAAAAATTGACTTTGCTATTTGATTTATTTAATCTAAGAGTAATGTTTACTTATGTTAAGAAAGAATTGACAGCAAAAGTTACATTGCTATTATTTATCCTCTTCTCATTTTGGTGGATATGGCTTCATCTTACGGATGCTACTCTTATTCAAAAACAAGCCTTCAGTGCATTTTATGGATTAATAGCACTTTTTGGGTCGATCTGTGGTTTTAGTATTGCGCGTAAATGGGGAGGTTTTAAAAGTTTAATGGGTAAATCCATTATTATGTTCTCTATGGGACTTCTTGCCCAGGAGTTTGGTCAGATCGTATATTCTGCCCTAAATTTCTTTCTGCAGATTGTTGTTCCATATCCCTCACTTGGAGACATTGGTTATTTTGGTAGTATTCCTTTATACATACTAGGTGCTTACTATTTAGCTAGGGTGTCGGGCGTGAACATCTCCCTAAGAACTTTGAGAAGCAAGATATTAGTATTGATTGTCCCTTTATTATTATTAACTATTTCTTATTTTCTCTTCCTCCAAGGCTATGAGCTTGAGGAGACCCCGATAATAACTATTTTTCTAGATTTTGGATATCCTTTCGGACAGGCTATCTATGTATCAATTGCCTTACTTGCATTCTTATTGTCCAAAAAGATACTCGGCGGAATTATGAAAAACAAGATATTATTTATTTTGTTCGCGCTTCTAGTGCAGTATTTTTCCGATTTTTCTTTTTTGTACATCTCACGTTATGGAGAGATGGGTCCTGGAGAAATCGTTGATTACATGTACCTCGTTTCTTACTTTCTAATGTCACTCGGACTTATTCAGTTGAAAACTGTGTCTAATGAACTAAATGGACATTGAGTAAATGGAAGAAAACATAGAAAAGTCCAAATTGATAAAGATTATTGTTGAAAGGCAGGTTGGAATTATTGGCCATCTTGCAATAGAGCAAGCGAACAGAGTCGGCGGGGTTAAAGTATCCGACGATTTGAGCTCGGTGAGTATTTCAGGTAACTTAAAGGATGTTTTGGAAAAGTTGGTGCTACAGTACGAGCGGCTATTTGGCCAAGCTTCCGTAGAAGCCTGTAAGGATGCTTTGAGAGAGGTAAAATCGAATATCAGTCAAGAAGAATTGCCATCTATTCTTCGATGAGATAGTATTATTTAATGCCTCCAGTCACTGAAACCAGAGAATTTAAAAAGCTTGCAGAAGAGCTCTACAAAAAAAATCTTAGTCTTTTTAATGCTAATCGCACCTTGATGATCTTACAAAAATTGTATCAGGTTATGGCTTCTTCTTTTGAAATGGAAATAATGGTACAGAAGTATATTGATGCAATTATAACGGACATGAATTTTCTAATGGGCGCAGTTTATATAAAGTATCCTCAGGAAAATTTTTTAAGACTTCTTGCTTTATCGCTAGCAAAGCCGACTTCGAACAGCAAACCTGACTTTGTAGCTAAACTACAGAATTTAAAAGTTGGATTGGGAGGTATGGACAATATTATGGCGCTGGTGTATAAGTCCGGCATGAAAAAATTCGTAACTTCACTGCTCGACGTTTTCTCTTTTGTTGAAGACAAAGATGTGATCGAAAAAATGGAATCTACTGTAGGAATTAAATCCACAGCCGTCTACCCTATTGTTTTTGGAAGCGAAACGCTAGGTGTGTTTTTAGTGTCGATGGGCGTTAAGGAAAAAGATCTTTCTCAGACAGATAATGAAATTTTGAGTAGAGTGTCGACTGTTTTTGGAGTGGCTGTAGATAGATTGATGATTTATTTAAATCTTCAAAAAGTAAATGAGAAATTGAAAGCCCTTGATGCGCAGAAGGATGAATTCATTTCGATGGCTGCGCATGAACTAAGAACGCCGATGACGGCAATCAAAGGTTATGTCTCAATGATTATCGAAGGAGACACTGGAGATATACCTGAAAAGGCCAGAGGGTTCTTAGCAGACGCCAATGCCATAAACGAAAGGCTTATCAGGCTCGTCAATAACATGCTCAATGTTTCTCGGATAGAAGAAGGAAGGATGGTATATCAGGAAGAAGAGGAGAATTTGTCAAGCGCCGTAAGAACGGTATTTTCCCAATTTAGGCCAGAAGCAGAAAGAAAGGGACTTGAATTGAAACTTGACGTTCCCGCTTCGATTACGGATAAAGTACGCGTTGACCCGGATAGAATTCAGGAGGTTATTGGTAATCTTCTGAGTAATGCTGTTAAATATACCGACAAAGGGTCGGTTGTAGTTCGTCTTGTCCAACCAAACGCGAACATGGTCAGATTTGAAGTAGAAGATACTGGTTCGGGAATTTCGAAAGAGGAGCAGGAAAAGCTTTTCAGAAAGTTTTCAAGAGCTGAATCAACAGTCGGTAAGACTACAGGAACCGGCCTTGGGCTTTACATATCAAAACTTCTTGTGGAAAAATTTGGTGGGAGTATAGGTTTATCTTCCGAAATAGCCAAGGGAAGTACTTTTTGGTTCGAATTACCTCTTGTTTCCTAAATTTACCCTCTTGAACGAGTTACAACAAATATAAGTCCTATGATTGCCACGAGTGCAACGAGTGCCGCAATGCCGGCTCGTCTTAAAGCCAACAATAATTTTTGTCTTGTTGTAAGATTCTCCTGGGGTGTCTCGGTCTTTTCTTCCTCTTCAACCTTTTCCTTTTCTTCCTCTTCAGGACTCGGAGTAGGAGTTGATACTTCTTCTAAAAATTCAACAGGAGAAATCTCTCCCTTCATTACGGTTTGGCCTTGAGGAGTTTTAGTTTCTTTACTTGCCTCAGTTGTGACAAAAAGACCTGTGAAGGTTTTCTTGGTTTTAAATTCGCCCTTTCCAAGGCCAAGGGTACCAAGTTTAACTGAGTTTCCCCCATCCTTAGGCGTTGCCCAAACGACGTAGTTAAATATATTCTCATCAGCTGGATATATCAGGTATTTGCAAGTGAAAGGAATTCGGTATTCTTGATTTTGCATCCTTACTGAAGCTGCCCAACAACGGTATGGTTCGCCAGTTGTGCTTCGAAGTTCAACGGTTCCTTCAGATGCGAATGCTTTTTCGGCAAGCAGAAATAAGCCAGCAGTAACCAGAAAGAAAGTAAGATAATGTCTTAGTTTCATCTAAAATGAGTATATATTAACTAAAAGGCTTTTAACAAGTCAGATTTCTCCAATTGAAAACACTATATTACTGGCTTAATATTAGAATGGAAAGATAATCTTAAATGACCGATACACCTCAGACAAACCAAGAGTCAAACCGAGAAAGCCAGTCGGTAATTCTCATAGTCGAAGACGATCCCGTTCTTTTAAAAATGTATACGGAAAAGTTTGGCTTCGAAGGTTTCAAAGTCCTTAATGCCAAAGATGGAGAGGAAGCGTTGAAACTCTCACTTGTGGAGAAAATAGACATTATACTTCTTGACATTATGCTTCCCAGAATGAGTGGGACTGATTATTTAGCCAGATTTCGCCAAAATGAGAAAGGCAAGAATGTTCCGGTTGTTGCTCTCACTAATCTTGCCGAGGAAGAGGAAAAACAGAAAGCATTAAAACTTGGCGTAAAAGAATATTTGGTAAAAGCGATGCAAACGCCGGAGAAGGTTGTGGAAACAATCAAAAAGTATATTCGGAGTTAGGAGTAAAGTAATTTTTTATATTCTTCAAGAACCCTCTCGGTCGTAAAATCTTTTGAGAGTTCAATTGAGGCCCGCATTCTTTTTAACCATTCGACGGGTATGCCGTCAACTCTATCTTCATAATAGAGCGGTGCGATTTTATTCTCCAGGATATTATAAAAACTTTCAGAAATATTTTCCGGGTCAAGTACCCAGCCTGCATCTTCCCAATTTACTTCATAAGTCCATCCGTCGAGTACTGTACAATTCAGGACCCCGTTTGCGCTAGCCTTCATGCCGCTTGTTCCGCAGGCTTCCAGATTCCCCTTTGGAGTGTTAAGCCAAATATCGCTTCCAGAAGTCAAATGATTGGCTAGAGCTATATTATAATTCGGGACGAATATTGCATATTTGGCCAAATCGGTCGAAAAAATCTTGATGATTTCTTCAATTATGGATTTGGCATTAGGGTCTCCTGTATGGGAATTTCCTGCAAAAAGAAGTTGAACCGGGTATTTTGGATTAGAGAGTAAATCTTTAAGCCTTTTTACATCGGCAAAAATTGCTCTCGGCTGCTTATAGTCCGCAAGCCTTCTGGCCCAAGTAATTACCAATCGGGATGGATCGTATCCAATTCCGGTTCTTTTTGTTACTGAACTCATGAGCTCTCTTTTTTTAATCAAATGTTGATCCCATAGATCTCTATCGTTTAAGTCGCGCCTGAAGTCGCTGTCTTGCCAGCGGGGCATATGAATGGCATTAGTAATTGGAATCCATTCGTAATCGGGCCACTGGCCTTTGCAGTATTTTTGGTGAACTTTAGATACACTTGAGTGTTTTTTGGAAATATTCAGGGCAAAAAAAGTTGTACTAAACGTATTTGCATCCGTTAATCCGTCTTTAATTAAAAGGTCAGTTTCGACTCCCATTTCTTTTGCAAACGGCGATGCCCATTTTTCAACCAAACTTTTGGAATAGACAAGATTTCCGGCTGTAACCAGGGTGTGATTGGTATATACAATTTTTTCTTTTGCCAGCTTCCATGCTTTATCAAATGTTTTTTTCTCATCTTGCATGATATTTTTTACAATTTCCCAGATGATGAATTCAGGTCTTCCTTCGTTGATATGAAATACGGCAGGCTTTATATTTAAAAGATTTAAAAGTTTTACACCGCCTACGCCAAGAAGTATCTGTTGCCTTAACTGACTCTCGCTATCGCCGTAATATAACGCATTCATGTCGTTTACCCATTCGGGCGGATTGCCGTCAACGTCGGTTGATAAGAAGAAAGATACGGTTTTATCCCCAAGTCTTATATGGTAGGACTTAACACTAACTTTGTAACTTTCTAGGTTTAAATTAAAAAGGATAGGTTTTCCGTCAATTGTAGTGGGACGTAAAAATGAGGTATCGTGGTCGAATTCAGAGTCTCTGGTTTCGGCTTTTCCCTCGCCGGTTATGTGTTGCATAAAATCTTTACCTTTGTAAAGAATTCCTATACCGACCATCGGAAAATGTTGGAGTGCGGCTTCGTTCATTACGTCGCCGGCCAAAATTCCCAAGCCTCCCGAGTATGTAGGAAGATCGTTATCGATTCCGAATTCGGAACAAAGGTATGCGACAGGATTTTTTAAGTCAAGAATCATTCCCTTCCATTTTAATTGTTGTAGTTATTTTATTAAAGAATTAAAATTTATCTTGTGAGTATAAGCGATTTTTTCTCGCCTAGTGTTATGGCCTTTTTCCGTTTTAGTGCGGTTGCCGGTTTACTTGCAACGACTGTACTTTTGATTAACCTTAATCATAAGGCTTTTGACAGAGTATTGGGCCCAAAATCAAAATCTTTATGGTGGCTTTTTGTCTTATTTTCAGTAGTACCCCTTCTTTTGTTTTTGTATATTTTTACCTTTCTTTTTGGAAAGATGAATCTGCGTGAGCAGGGAGAATTGGTCTTAAATCTTTTTGCCAGATAGCCATATATGCAAAATTCACTACTACCACCAGGTTTTTTTATATTTATCAAAGTTTCGGCAGTCGCAGGATTTTTTGCGGCCGGAGCACTTATTGTTGCCTTAATATATAAAGGATTTAAAAAGGTCTTTGGCGAAGATGAGGTAGAAAAATACCGCTGGATTTTTATTGTAGTAAATATTCCCCTCCTTTTCGTTCTCGTCTACATTTTTTTTATTTTCTTTTAAAACGCTTTGACATTGGGGTCCAAAAAAAATAATCTTAAGTAATGAGTCTTTCAATAAAGATAGTAGAAAAACTCAAAGGTATTAAAAAACCCGTCTTAGCAATCTATCCAGTCATCATAATCATTACCATTCCTTCGCTTTTGATAATTAATACTATTTGGAATCTAAAGTCGTTCAATAGAGATGCTAACTTTATTGTCAGGCATCAAGCCTTAAGTATTGCCGAGGTTCTGACCCCGATTATTAAAGAGAAAATTAGCTCTCCCAACGACTTGAAAAGGTTACTCAACGAAGCAGATGCCTCTAATGAAGACGTAATCTCTGCAGCACTTTTAAAAGAGGAAGATGGAGATTTTAGTATTTATGTTTCGACAAGGGAAGATGATTCTCAGGAAGGTGAAATGGCAGCTTTAAATCAACTTGCAAAAGGATTTAACCAACCGATTGCTGGATTAACTTACGATCCTAATTTGCAGAAGGACGTTTGGAATGTAATTGTTCCTGTTGTTAATGAAGAAAATGGTAATTTTTTTCTAAAGATTGTTTTAGATACAAAGTCGGTTTCCGAAATACTGTCACGAACTACAAAAGATTCAGTCGTCATCTTAGTTCTTTTGGTCGTAGTAACCATAATCTTAATTGCTAATCACTTTGTTTTTTACCTAAGATCGTTAAAAACCAAGCAACTGGAAGAGCTCGACAGGCTCAAAGACGAGTTTATTTCAATTGCGGCTCATGAGTTGAGAGCGCCAATGACCGCCCTTATCGGCTATCTTGAACTTCTCAGGGGTAAAATTGCACCAAGCGAGGTAGAAAAAATAAAGCCAGATCTCGAGATTTTAAATTCTCTAATAGGCGATCTTGACGGTCTGATCAACGAACTCTTGGATGTATCAAGAATCGAGCAGGGCAGATTTCAGGTAAATTTGGTTGATGTAAAGGTTGAAGAAGTTATCGAGAAGGTTGTAAACGTAATGTTACCGCAGGCCAGGCAAAAGGGATTAGATGTGGTTTTTGCAAAGGTTGACTTGCCTAGCATAAAAAGTGATCCTGATAGATTAAGACAGGTATTTACCAATATTATTAGTAATTCGATTAAATACACCTTGGAAGGAAGAGTGAATGTGAGTGCAAATTTGGAAGGAAAGTTTATTAAAATTGTTGTTAAGGATACCGGAATCGGCATACCAGGAGAAGAATTAACAAAGCTTTTTTCCAAGTTTCATAGAGTCCAAGATAAAAAGACGATTGAAGTCAGGGGAACAGGTTTGGGGCTTTGGATTACAAAACAAATTGTCGAAATTTTGGGAGGCAGAATTGGCGTCGAATCAATTTATGGAACCGGAACCAGCGTCATCATCACCCTTCCCGTCGGTAGTTCTTCGTAAGTTATCTCCCTTTTTATTTTTAACGACCATTTTCAGAAAGTTTACTACCTGAATAACGATTACTATGATAAAGGCAAAGCCAACTGTCAAGACACCAAGGCGAATAAACTTGCCCCTTACTCCTTGGGAAACATCTTCCTGCTCAAGAAAAACTTGCTTACTTTCTTCAGCCGCAACGACCGTGAAATCAAAAACCGAGGACCTGACCGATTTTCCGGATGAAGTTTTTACAGTTGCATAAGCTATATGCTTATCGCCTTCCAGAGGTTGATCAAGTTCATAAACCCAGTCGCCGTTTTCATCGGTTTTTGTTGTAACAACAATTGGCTCTGAATAAATATATATATAAACGACTGAATTGGCTGGTCCGATACCGCTAAAGGTAAGCTTTCCACCAACATCCTTTCCTTTTATTTCTTTAGCTTCCTCTTTGACTTCAGAAAGATTGATGGTGTTGGGATCTTCTTCTAAGAACGGAACTTCTTCCGGTGGGTGCGGCAGGAATTTAAGTTGATCGCTATTAAGTTTGGCAAAGCAAGATTCACCTTTAGCTTTCTCGTCATCCGAGGGATTTCCTTTTCCGGAGTTTATTTCATTAAACCTTGATTCACCTATATTTTGTGTGAGACAGGTCTTGACTTCGTCCGGTATTTTATACACCCTGCCTTCTTCAAAAGCTTGTGGGTTAATACCAAAACATCGGTTTACCTCTTCCCTTGCCTCATAAGGAACATCGGTTTGACCGGATTTAATCCTAGTGTAGTAACTTTTGAGAGTTTGTCGTAGGCAGGTGTCGGTTTCTTTTGGAAATTCGGCGTCGTTTGTGTAGTAAGTGAGGCTAGTTATCTTTCTTTCACCGTAACACCCTTCATACAAAAGATGTTCCTCATATGTTGGTTGTCTGACTCCGTAATAAATGTCTTTGTACGCTTTTTCTCCCAAGCTTTTAAGCAAACACCCTTCGTATTCAATGGGTGCTTTGGAGGTTTGACCTGTGGGCATCGGACCTCCTTCTTTTGTTGTGGTATAACCCCAACAGGATTTAACTTTGTTTCCCAAATTCATAATTTCATTCTGTTCGTCATTGGTCGTGGGAATAAAGTAGCGAAGCCTGTCAAATTCGTACTGGTTCAATGCCGATTTAACGCAGCTTATCCTTTCTGATGATTCGTATGCTAGCCTGTCAAAATTCTCTTGCTGGTAATACGGATAGTAGGAGTTACAGGAACATGAGTAGGAATCCCAATAGGAATTAGTTCCACAACCCGAACTTGGGGCATAGCAGGGAGTGACGTTTGGACTGGGTTTACACATACAACTTGCTGAATCCCAGTAATAGTTGTAGCCACAACCAGTGGAAGGTGAATAACAAGTCGTAGTTGTTCCCTGGTATGCTTTGCAAGAACAGTCGTAGTAATCCCAGTAATAATTATTTCCACAACCATTTGTTGGAGGACTACAAGATGTGGTTGAGGACTTACACGAGCACGAATAGGAATCCCAATAGTAATTGTAGCCACAGCCATATGACGGAGGATAGCAGGTAGAAGTTCCGCTTGTGTAAGATCTACAAGAACATGCTGAGTAATCCCAGTATTTGTCTGAGGCACAACCTTCGGTGGGAGGGTAGCAGGTAGTTGTTGTTTGATACGGCTTGCAGGAACAGTAGTACTGATCCCAATAGTAATTCGTGCCGCATCCGGATGATGGAGGACTGCAAGAAGAAGTTGTTCCTTCAGGACTGCAGGAGCATGAGGAAGAGTTCCAGTAATAGCCTGAGCCGCACCCTTGAGAAGGCGGACTACAGCTTCCGAATGACTTGCAAGAACAGGATGCAGTATCCCAGTATTTTTCACTGCCGCAGCCGCTTGATGGTGGGTAGCAGGAAGACGTCGGTGTCGCATAATATTGGCAAGAACAGGAATTGTAATCCCAATAATAGTTAGCCGGACAGCCCGAGGAAGGAGAATTGCAGGTTGAAGTTGACGACTTACACATACATGCTGCCGAATCCCAGTAGTAATTTGTTCCACAGCCGCTTGATGGTGGGCTGCAAGAGGAAGTGGTTGAAGATTGTTTGCAGGAACAAGTCGATGAATCCCAGTAGTAGTTGTCCCCACATCCGCCTGATGGATAGGAACATGAGGATTGGCAGGTGCACGTGCTTGAGTTCCAATAATATCCGCTTCCGCAACCGCCGCTTGGTTCAGTACATCCCTCTGCAATCAATCCCTGGTAACCCAATGTGCTACCTTTTTCCCTACTTTTAAATGAACCGAATATTTGTAAGCCCGTTTGAAGAATGACTAAAGTCCCCAGAAAAGACGCAAAAAAGGTAAAAAGGAGTTTACCTCTCATTATTTTAAGTGTATACACACCTTGACAATACTTGCAAGTCTTAAATTATCGACATTAATCTCCATTATCATTAATATTAATTAATGCTCGCTAAAATTACTTCCGGGGCTACTATCGGATTAAATGCAACTTTGGTGGATGTCGAGGTGGATATTCCGGATGAAGGTTTACCTTCTTTTACAATAGTCGGACTTCCGGATAAAGCCGTGGAGGAAGCGAAAGAGAGAGTTCGCTCGGCAATTAAAAATACCGGAGCCGATTTCCCGACAACCAGAATTACGGTAAATCTTGCACCCGCCGATCTTCCAAAAGTCGGCCCCGCATATGACCTGCCAATTGCATTAGGAATTTTGATCGCTTCAAGACAAATCGCGCCTGAAATTTCTGATTCGTTTTTCTTCGGAGAATTATCTTTGGACGGAAGTCTTCGGCATACAAACGGGATTCTGCCCATGGCCTATTTGGCTAGGGAAAAAAGACTAAAGAGAATATTTATTCCCAAAATTAATCAGAAGGAAGCGGCTGTTGTTCCGGGAATAAAGGTTTATCCCATAGAGAATCTTATCGAACTTTTGAGATTTTTTAGGGGTGTAGTAGAGATTGTTCCTGCTAAAAAAGTTCGTCTGGAAGGTCTTTTAAAAACCTCTGAAGCAGAATTTGATTTTTCCGAAATTATCGGTCAGGAACATGCAAAGCGGGCAATGGAGATAGTAGCTGCCGGAAGCCATAATATTTACATGCGTGGAACACCGGGATCTGGAAAGACTATGTTGGCAAGGGCACTGCCGGGAATACTGCCGAGGTTAACCGCGGATGAGGCTTTAGAGGTGACTAAAATATACTCAATAACCGGAAACTTATTTTCCGGTCAGGCAACAGTAAAAACTCGGCCCTTTAGAAGTCCGCACCATACAACTAGCCGGATTGGCCTGATTGGCGGCGGGAGTAATCCAACGCCGGGCGAAGTCTCGCTTGCCCACAGGGGAGTTTTATTTTTGGATGAGTTCCCCGAATTTCCCAGGCATGTTTTGGAGTCTATTCGCCAGCCTATGGAGGACGGGGTCGTGACCATATCTCGGGCAAAAGGTTCGGTTACCTATCCTGCACAATTTCTTTTAGTCAGCGCGAGTAATCCCTGTCCATGCGGATATTACGGCGACCCGAAAAGAGCCTGTAAATGTCTTCCGGGAGCAATTATGAGATATCAAAAAAGAGTTTCGGGTCCAATTCTTGACAGGATTGACATTCACGTTCATTTGCCGGCAGTAGAAACAGAAAAGCTGGTTGGAAATAAGGACAAAGCAGAAAGTTCTAAAAGTATTCAGGCTAGAGTTCAGAAGGCTAGGGATATGCAAATTAAACGCTTTAAGGGTTCTAAGTTCAAATCGAATAGTGAAATGAGTTCAAAAGCTGTTAAAGAATTCTGCAAGTTATCTCCTGACTGCTATGCAATTTTGAGAAGTGCGGTTGCTTCAATGAATTTGACCGCTCGTTCTTACCACAAAGTAATAAAAGTCGCTAGAACAATAGCTGATTTGGAAGGAGCAAAGGATATAACCACAAATCATTTAGCTGAGGCTTTACAATACCGTCCTACTGAAGATGACTTGTAAAGCCGAAGTCCTGAGTGGTGAGCGAATTACAATCCTGAGCGCAGTCGAAGGAGTCGAACCATCGAAGGGCCGAGACACTCCAATATCGACTTCAAGAAGAAGACTTTTAATGTGCTGAATTCTTCTTTGATTTGTGACACTTCTATCTTCTTTCTGCTGTCCAAACTTTGTTCCACCAGGAGCTAGGTTTTTGAATGTAAATTTCCATAGCTAGTTTTTTAGCTGATTTACTAAAAAGTCTTTTCTCTTGTTCTCGTCCTTTTAATCAAGCTGAAGCCTCATTATTACCTACCCATTCATATTCTCGGAGAAGAAGAATTTGATCAAGAAGATCTGCATCTTTTGCTAAATGAGCTTCCAAAGACTCTCTTTCATCGTACTCCCCCATAATTTTAGTCAACTCATCTCCAAATGGCTTATCTGCTAATTGATCTTTTTGTATATCTTCATCAAAAACTTTAAGGTATTTTTTATGTATCCAATTCTGATCACCACTTCTGGATTCTGAGAAATCATGGAAAAGACTCATAAGAACGACTTTATACGGATCAGCTCTCTCTATTTTTGCTAGATACCACCCTATAATCGAAACTCGGAATGAATGCGAAGCAATGTTATCAGAAAGATCATCAGTTAAAAGTATCTGCCTATGACTTCGAATCGTTTTTCTTAGGGATCCAGCTTCGAAAAACATAGCAATTACTCTCTCATGAGTTTTTTTATTATCTTTATAATTCATAATTTCAAGGTATTATACAACAGTTCCATCAGGCGCAAAAGTTACCCGCATTTTGGTGTTAAACTCGATTTTTGATATTCAAAATGCTAATATCAGCTTCACATTGAACAAATGAGCAATATTCTCTCAACGATATTCTGGTTATTAATTATTGCGATTTGCATACGATCATTGTCTAATTTCTTTAATTTACTCTCAAATTTGAAGTGGGTTGCAAATAAAAATGTCAGTTATAAGAAAAAAAGCACTCGGGCAACCGATGAAGAGTTTATTATTTGTATTCCAATGCTACGGGAGCAGCGTGTAGTTTCTGAAACATTGAAGTACTTTAGTCAGTTGAACTACCCGAAAGATAAATACCATATTGTCGTTGTAACTACAAACAAAGAAATCGCAGAAAAGACCCGAATGTCAAGGTTTCTAAGTGAACTAGCAGGAGATGTTTCGCAAGGAAAAGCTCTAAAAACAATTCAAGATAGATACTCAGGTCTATTTCCATTTGATCAACTGAGAAGGGTATATGAGAAATATCGATTAGAAAGCTATACGGTTGTATTTAAAAAAGTAAAGAGTATATATAAACAACTACCAACAACATTCAATTTAGCCATTAAGGAGGCGGAAATTATAAATGCTCATTTTAAATCAAAATTAATAACTGTTATGAATTATCCACGCAGCCAAGGTGTGATGAGCCATCAAATAAACTATGTTATCAAAAAGCTTGCAAAATATAAGCAGAGTACAAATTCCATTTTTGCGGTGTATAACGCTGACTCTCGTCCCAATCCGAATACTCTAAGAAATGTCGCTTATGCTTTAAAAGAATTTGAAGAAGAAACCGGCATCAAACCAAATATAGTACAGCAGTCGTCCTTGTTTACATTGAATTACAGTAAGTACTCCAAAACTTTTACTGGTTATTCTCTCAAGGCGGCGGCGTTGTTTCAAACAAAGTGGACTTTAGTACGAGAATTGACCCGTTTTCGCTCACAATCGCGCAGTGTTATTACCTATAAGGATAATTTCATTTCAAAATTATTTAATACTAAAATTTCTCACTGTGTAGGGCATGGATTGTTCGTACGATTTGGAATCTTAAAAAACGAATACCTTCCTACTGAAACTATTAACGAGGACTTGCCGTTTGGATTTTACCAATGCTGTAAAGGTGAACCTATTCTACCATTGCCTATTTTGGAAAATTCTGAAACTCCCGATACATTAAAGGGTCTGATGAATCAAAAACGTTTTTGGTTTACTCCATACTTACAATATCAATATTGTAGAGATAGGGTATTACAGCTCAAGAAATATCGCTCAAGGTTAGAGGTTGAAATACTTACTATTCAAGCCGAACTTACTGGTTTTATCTGGTTTTTGCAATCGTTTGTGTTGTTTATGCCCTTAATTATAGGTTTGTATCTACATAGTTTATCTATGATTGCGCTATGGAGTATTGGGCTACTTATTTACTGGTTTGTACCAATTGGGTTAATTTACACAAATCTGAACAAATTAGAAGATATCGCTGGAAAATCAGTATCTAAAACCGACTTTAAAGATTATATCCTAACGTCATTTTTTGGACTTTATATTTTGTTGACTCACTCCATCGGGCCGATTCTGTGTGTGAGAGATTTTGCTTTAGCAAAATTTATTGATAAGCCGATTACTAAATTAAAAACAGAAAGATGACAGAGAGTGAACTTAAAATTGGTGCTGTTGAAGGGAATTCCTTTAGTGGCAAAACTACTTTAGTAAAAGAGCTTGAAGCTGAATATGGGTTATCTGTTGTCTGGGAACCAAGCGCTTATCTCAGTAAGTTCCCTAGTTTTCCACCCGAAACATATGCAGAGGCAAAAAAAGCTATCGATATTTTTGTAGATGTAGAAAAAAGAAGATCCACAGATGCTATCGAACTCGCTCAAAAAAATGGTATTGTTGTTATGGATCGTTCCCTGTGGACATATTCTGCTTTTCAATATGTTGTGATGAAAAGAATGCCCAATATCCCCAACTCGTATTTATATAGTCTCGATATTCTGCAAAGACACATTGATAATAAAGAAATCGTTGTGCCTGGCGCAGTTGTAAGCCTTATACCTAAAAACCAAGAAGAATTTGAAAGAAGAGTAAGAGAAAGAGGAAGAGTAGGAATAGGATTCTTAAACGATTGGGGAACAACCGTCTTGATAGAACAATTGTATGGGATTGTAATCAATTGTGTTTATGCAAAAAACAATGGGAGAAGTGTTATCACTTCAGATAACGTAAAAGAGTTAGCAGCTGAAACGAGCCAATTTTTACAACAATCAGACTGTTTTGTCGATGCAATTTTAGCCTTTGATCAACTCCGTATCTTAAAATAAATACAAGTATGCATATTGGCTTTTTAACCTCAGAATATCCTTTGAATAACACCAAAACTGGAGGTTTGGGTACATATATCAGAAAAACTGCGCTAGAGCTCAATAAAAGAGGTCAAAAAGTATCAATATTTTGGGAATCAATACGTAATGCTAAATCGAACGATAGAGGAATCGTTGTTTATGAAATAAAATGTCCCCCACTTTATTATGCTCTCAATTCACAGTCTTTGATAAAACAACTTATAAGAGTTAGTTACGTTTTGTATTCTGCTTTCAAAATAAGAAATAAAGTGTTTCAGGTTCACAAAGAAACGCCGTTAGAGATAATCCAAGCAC
The DNA here is from genome assembly GCA_000993405.1 of Candidatus Woesebacteria bacterium GW2011_GWB1_39_12. Classification (GTDB taxonomy): domain Bacteria; phylum Patescibacteriota; class Microgenomatia; order UBA8517; family UBA8517; genus GWB1-39-12. Next base: position 41,279 of record LBWB01000004.1, read on the forward strand.
CTAACCATCTTGCCCCAGGCTATTTTATCAAACAGAATAATAAAATTCCGGTGGTTGCTCGTGTATCAAGTTATGCACCTTTATATCATGCTGCTTTTGGTGTCCCTCGCACGTTTGGCGATTATCTGATTGACTATTTAGAACTCAGACAGGTTACGGGTGCTAAAGCAGGCTTTTCTCCTAGCCATTTTATGCAAAAGGTATATTCACGATACGAAAATTGCAATTTAGATTTTGTGCCTACTGCAGTCGAGGTTAGAAAACCTGAAAAAACAGACAATTCTGTATTAAAAAAGATACTGAGGCAATTTCCCTCAAAACAATACCTTCTTTACTTTGGAAGCATGAGTCGCATAAAAGGCGTTGATCTTATGGCAGATGTGATAAATAAGCTCGCACCAAAGTATCCAAGATTGTGTTTTGTTTTTATAGGTGTAGATTATGGTCTACCAAGTGGAGAACCAATTTCTAGCTTCATTTTTAAAAACTGTGATAAATATAAAGAAAGGATTATATTTCTACCATTCAAACAGCACTGGACTCTTTATCCCGTGATTAAACGTTCGTTAGTAGTGGTAGCTCCATCGAGAGTTGATAATTATCCTAATGCTTGTATTGAAGCACAATCTTTGGGTATACCAGTGATAGGAACCACAGATTCTAGTATCGATGAGATTATAGTAGATGGTAAAACGGGATTTATAGCTGAAAATTCATCAGCTATAAGTCTTGTCTCAAAAATAGAAAAATTAATTAATATGAATAAAAAAGAAAGAGTTGAAATGAGAAAAAATATAGAGAAAAATATGATTGCCATATTTGCAGAGGATAGAATAAAATTATTAATAAAATATTATGAAAAGGTTATTCAGAAAAACAAAGAGTGAAACTAAAAAGCTACAGGCAGTATTAATAGATTGGAATGGTACTCTTTCCCCGACCAACTACTGGTCACAGTTAGAAAAGTCTGAAAAACAAAGTGAGCGCGATCTATTTAAAATTTGGTCGTATTCAATGTTTGTCAAACATAAAGATAAAATTATTCCTTGGATGAAGGGAGAGTATGTAAGCGAGGACCTTCTTTCTTTGGTTTCAAAAGAAACAAATACAGACTTCGAATTTCTTTTAAAAGAGTTTGTTATAGGCTGTGAGCGCATGGAATATTCTTCTCCAAACATACCTAAGCTGGTTCAAGACTTGAGAGATAAATCGATTATTGTTGGTATCGCTACAAATAATATGGACTCTTTTACAAGGTGGACCATCCCTTATATGAAACTTGATACGCTTTTTAATGAGATACTAAATTCATTTTATCTCAAAGCAATGAAACATGATTTAGACAAAAACGGTCAATCTTTATTCTTTGGAAATTTTTTCAATAAATATGATATAGAACCTACAAAATGTATTTTTATCGATGACGGCGAAGACAAGATGGGGGTAATTAACAAACTCGGTATGAATTATAGAAGAGTCAATGCTTTCAATACCCTCGAACAAGAACTGCGAAATATTTTAAAGACTCTCTAAGTCTTATGTAGTTGAGACCCCTTCCATGATTTGCTTGTGGGCAAAGGTAAAAACTCCTTCGGTTTTACTTTAAGAGTCCGAGTAATTTTGTTAATAGTTTAAGTTGGAGAATTAAATACGATTATAGTTTGGTTTGAAAAGGAAACTGATTAGCACATGTCATTGCGTTTGTTGGAAACCGATAGAAAACCACATTTTTCAGTCTTAAGTCGAAGTGTGACATCTGTAAATTGGTTGGAAACAAAGAAAAAGAAGAAAATTCAAAAGAAATTTTAACAGATCATAGCAGAGACACTTCAGTATAGACCTTCGAGTGAAGAGGAATTTTAGTTACTTCGCATAAAATCTATTTTTAGCGATATAATCAAACATGATTGAAATTGAAATAAGAGGAAAGCTGAACAGGAAGGAATTTGGTAAATTAAAGTCCTTTTTGGATAGAAAGGCGAAACAAAAAGATTGTTATAAAAGAATATCTGTTGATATTTCTCCTGGTTTTGATCCAATAACTAGGACTTGGAAAAATTCAAGCTTCGATTTAAGGCTTAAAAAATCTGGTACCACCGAAAAGATTAGTTTAAAAGTTGGGAAATTTCACCTTAAAGAGCGAGAAGAAATTGAAGTAAAACTGAAGGAAGGGCAATTTTTAGATGCATTAAAAATGTTTGAAACGTTAGGTTTTGATAAAGGAATGATTTACTTTTGGGAGAGTTGGGAATATGAATATCAAGGTTTTGAAGTTAAAATCTCAAAATATACAAATGACTATTATATATGGGAAATTGAATCCGATAATCCTAAAAAAGATCCTCACGATTTAGCAAATACCCTCTCCCTCAAACCATACTCTGAAGAAGAATATAGGAAAGCTATAGATTGGGAAAATCAAAACATACATAAGCTGTACTCACTCGAATTAGTAAAAGAATTATTAAGGAAATGAATAAACATCAAAAAGTAGCAGTAATTGTTTGGACGATAGATCCGGAAGGAATTAAAAGATTTCTTTTAAGACATAATAAACCTTTTAATGGCTACGATGATGAGTGGACAGTTATTTTTGGAGACATTGAGGTTGGCGAGAGCTTAGAAGATGCTGCAAAAAGAGAGGCTTCCGAAGAGTTTCGAATAAGTAACTTTGAACAAATTAATGATCTAAATTATACGACTGAGTTTGAAGGAAAACATGGTTTGACTGAAGTCCATTTTGTTGCATTAAAAGTATTAGATATTAATACCCAGATAGTTTTAAACGAGGAAAGTATCGGTTATGACTGGATGCTTATCGACCAAGTTAAAGGGGTTATGAAAAATGATGATGAAAAACAAGCCTTTGATTTAATAAAATGAAAATTTTATATTTTGCAACATCAAATTCCTGGAAATTTAATCTGATGAAAAGGTTTTTTGATAAAGGAGAAATTGATCTAAAACAGTATGACATTGATATGCCGGAATCAAGAAGCGAAGAAGGTGAAGAAATTGCTAAAGAGAAAGCAGAATTTGCATTCTCAAAATTAAGAAAGCCTTTATTTGTGCTAGACGGATCATTCCAAATCCGAGCTTTGAATAATTTCCCTAAATCTTATGTTAAGTTTACCGACAGGTACATTGGTGCTGAAGGAATACTAAAGTTAATGGAAGGGAAGAAAGACAGGTATTGGGAGTTTTTAAATATCCTTTGTTATAAAGATAGCGAATTTGAAAATCTTTTTACCGGCACTCAAAGAGGTCAAATTGTTCAAAAATTAACTCACAGTAAGAAGGGGCAAATAAGAGACTTTGATCGAGTATTAGTTCCTGAAGGATATAATAAAACATTTGCAGAGTTTACTAAGAAGGAAATTAAGGAATATGACGACAAGGTCTGGCCAGAAGTTGTCGTCAAGTTTATAGATTGGTATAAACATAAATGAAATGAAGGTGGAAAACAAAATCAATGTTCGGGTGAGATTGGTGATAATTCATGACAGGAAAGTTCTTGTTCAATACAGACAAAAGGGTGATTTCTATCATTACATTGGTGGACATTTGGAATACGGAGAAACAGTAAAAGCTGCTTGCACAAGAGAAACTAAAGAAGAGTGTGGAGATCAGGTTAATTTTGATCTCCAGAAAATTCTTTATATCCGCGACTTTATTATTCCTGATGAAAATGAACATAGTCTAGAATTATTCATATTAGGAAGTATTGATAAAACCGATAATTTAGAAGGATTAAGAGATCCGGAACACTCAGATGGATCAGTCTGGTTAACTTGGCTTGATATTGACAACTTGCCGGACAACCTATTACCAAAATCTTTATCTCCAAAATTGTTGAAAGATTTTAACAGTGGATTTCCAAAAGAAGGAGAATATATTGGAGAAATAGAATAAATGAAACTTTAAATTCATATAACAAAGCTGAGGCATTTCAATATAGACCTTCAAGTGAAGAGGAATTTTAATAAACCTGTGATATAGTCAGTGTATGGGCTTCATAGAGAAAATCTGGCGGTTTTTTGCAGAATATTTTGTTTTTGTGGGGGGATTTTTGTTTATTTTTGCGATTGGTGCTCTTTATGCTTATTTAAGACCTCAGGGAGTTCTTTTTAACGTCATTTTTTTGATAATTACCATAGGTTGGATAGTCTTTCTGATCAGATATTTTTGGGATTTGTTGGAAAAGAAAAAGCCTTGATACATGAAGTATGAGATTAGTAGTTCAAAGAGTGAAGACGGCTTCAGTCAAAGTTAAGAAAAATGTTGTAGGCAAGATTGACGTAGGGCTATTTGTGCTTGTTGGGGTGGGTAAGGATGATAGCGAGAAAGATGCGCAAATTCTAGCAGAAAAACTTGTAAAACTGCGTATAATGGCAGACAGTCAAGAAAAGATGAATCTTTCTGTAAAAGACGTTGGGGGGAAGGTGCTGGCTGTTTCCCAGTTTACTTTGTACGCAGATACTACCGGTGGTAATAGGCCTTCTTTTATAAAAGCAGCCGAGCCCGATAAAGCGGAGAAAATTTATAACCGCTTTATCGAAAGCTTAAAAGAGTTTGGAGTAGACGTGGAAACAGGAAGGTTTGGTGAATATATGGAGATTGAAGCAAGACTTGATGGGCCGGTAACGATAATTATCTGAGGAAAAATTATATGGGAATTAGATTTTCATTAAAAATCGTTTTGAAAACCTTTCTTACGGTATTTGCTTTTGTTTTGTTTTTTGCATCCCTTTTTGGGGTCTATTTTTTGGGAATGGTTAATGGTTATAAAATGGCTCAAAGGGAAACGGAGGCAGATATATCAAGTTTCCTGGAAGATTTTATCAAAAGGCAGAGCCTGAATAGAGTTAGTCCGACTCCCACAGTAGCACCTACTAAAAGTCCTCCGAAGGCGGTGAGTCCACAAGTTTCTTGGGGCGGGCCTGAATTATGGGCGGCCGTGAACAAAAGAAGGACTGAGTTGGGAGTAAACCCTCTTTCCCAGAAAGATGAACTTTGCACAATTGCCTCGATTCGATTAAATGAACTATTAGATTTAGGAAAATTGGACGGGCATGTTGGGTTCAGTAATTTGGAGGAAAGGCGAGCCGACTTGAAATGGATTTTTGATAAGTACTCAAACATGGCAGAATTTTTGGCGGTCGGCGGGAAAACTCCCGAAGAAACAGTAAGTTTATGGGAGAATACTTTAGGACATAAAAAACTTTTAACCGGTGGAGAATATGTTTGGGGTTGCATTTACGCCCAAAACACTTTTGCGGTTGCCATTACTGCATTTTAAAATCTAGACTTTCTTTTCTTAAAAATTCCTCGAGCCTTTTTTTGGTTGTGTATTGACGGCCGATGGATACAAAGAGTCTGTTAATTTCGCTCCAATATTTTTTGGGAAGGATTTTGACAAGTTCTTTTTCCGTTTGTTCGGGAGTTTTTGTTTTTACCCAACCAAGCATGTTAGAAATTCTGTGAACATGAGTATCAACCGCTATTGCAGGAATTCCAAAAGCACGGTTTAAGACTAAATTTGCAGTTTTTCTTCCAACCCCGGGGAGACTCATTAATTCTTCACGGGTTTCCGGAATTTCACCTCTAAATGCCTCTAAAATCCTATATGCAAGCATCTTTAGATGCTTTGCTTTAGTTTTATAAAATCCTACTGGATATATTAAACCTTGAATTGATCTAATTTCTAATTGACCTAATTGCTCTAAATTTTTTGCTTTAGAAAAAAGTCTTTTGGATGCTTTGAGAGTTACTTCATCTTTAGTTCTCGAAGATAGAACTGTTGATATGAGGGTTTTATAAGGATCATCTTTGAATAGTTCCAAGGGAACTTGATTGTAATGTTTACGGAAAGTTTTGAAGACCTTTTCGAAGTTATAATTTGTCATTTGAAGTATTTTCAAACCAAGAGAAACTCTTCGATGGTTCGACTCCTTCGACTGCTCTCAGGATTGTAATTCGCTCACCACTCAGAGTGCTCTTGGAATATATTTCAAGAAGGACTAGATCTTAGGCATTACCCAAAATCTTGAACATCTTAGTTCCGCAAACTTCACAGACAGCTCTCATTGCTTTCTTTCCATTCTTCATGGTTACGGTTTCTTGATTTTTTCCTTCTCTTTTTGTTCTACATTTTACGCAGTACATTAAGCTTCACCCCCTTCCTTAGGACAGGTATTTTAATTTACCATAGTAAGTATAGCACCACTTCTGAAGCTAGAATGATTACTGCTAATATCAGGCTTTTTGTGATATCTTTCTTAATCGAAGCTAAATTTACGATTTGATCCGAGTAATCGGAATGTTTTGTTTTTAAGTCATCCCCTTTTTTTGTTTTTTTGTTAGTTTCTATTTGCCTCTTGACACTAGGTTCAGAATCAGTTTTTTTAGCCTCAGGTTTCCAGCTTATCGTGAATGTGTGTTTCGCTTCTTGTTTTTGTTTCCTTGTACGTCTTTTGGCCATTTTGGATATTATAATACACCCTCCTTGACCCCAGCACTACACTTCCTTGCTCCCGAGGTTTACGTCCTCGCATCGCAGGGCGTGAGTGCGGGGTCTGCGCCACAACAAATTCATATGGTTGTGGCTTGACAGCTAGTGCTCCAGATGCAAAAATGTTTGAGTCATTTATTTACCCAAGGTAATTTATTGCTGGAAGTATGGAGATCGTTTTTTTTGTTTTGGCAGGATTTTTTGTCTGGCTAGTAATTTTAAGCATAATTACCTTTTGGGAATTCAGATTTTTCAAGAGGCTCTCAAAGCAAATTGATAGGGGGAATTTAGTAAGCGTCTTAGAGGAAATTGTAAGAAGAGAAAAGATAAATGCGAAGGGATTAGAAGAGCTTCGAAGTAAGTTTTTTGGTCTTGAAGGAGACGTTCAGTTTCATATCCAGAAATTAGGCATGGTGCGATTTAATCCTTTTAAAGAATTGGGTGGAGATCATAGTTTTTCACTTGCACTTTTGAATGCCAAAGATTCTGGGGTAATTATTACAGGTTTGCATACCCGCGAGAGAACGAGGGTATATGTTAAAGATATCAAAAGGGGAAAAAGTGAGTTAGAACTTTCCGAAGAAGAAAAACGTGCTTTTAAAAAAGCTCAGAAGATAAAAGTTTAAAATGAAAGATAATATTTCAAAAGTAAAAAATACAAAAAATTTAATGCTCATAGTGAGTTTCCTGGGCTTATATCTGGTTTCTGCCGGAAGTTCATGGGCACTATTTTCTTTTTTGAAAGGAGAGCCGGGTAGCTCGAAGACTACTGCTGAAGGAAGAGGAAGGATTGATCCGAATTTACCTAAAACAGAAGAATGTCCAATTAACGGCAAAATGTATTCCAAGCCTGAGAGAGACATTTGGGAAACGAGACGGCCCATTACCGCTGTCATTGAAAATCATTTAGAGTCAAGGCCTCAATCTGGATTATCCTTTGCAGATGTCGTTTATGAGGCTGTTGCCGAAGGTGGCATCACCCGATTTTTGTCGGTTTTTTATTGTGGGGCCTCTGCGCAGGACATAAAAATTGCTCCAATCAGAAGCATAAGGGTTTATTTTATTAATTGGGCGGCAGAATATAGCAATAATCCTCTATTAGTCCACTCAGGAGGAGCAAATAATATCTGTAGCAACTGTCCGGGTGGAATAAAAGTAAGGGGAGACGTTGCACCGGAAGTTGATGCACTCAAACTATTGGTCAAACTTTCTTGGAGGGCTCCAAATGGAAATGCCATGGATGCGGGAACAAACTTAGGTTATCCTGCCGTTAAGAGAGATCAATATAGGCTTGGAGAAAAAGCGGCCTGGGAACATTCTTACGAAGGTTATACGGACAAAATATTTGATGAGGGGGTAAAAAGAGAATTTGGGTATAAAAATGAGGAAGGGGAAACATGGGATGAAAACTTTGTAAAATGGAGATTTTCCGACGGTAAACCATTGGCAAGTCCCAAAGCAAGTGAAATCTCTTTTGAATTTTGGAGCAATAAACCTGAGTATGATGTTTCTTGGAAATACGACGCTTCTAATAATAGATACCTGAGATTTAGTGGCGGAAAGGAACATGCTGATCATGAAACCAAGGAGCAGATTACGACTTCGAATGTAGTCGTTCAGAAAGTTCGCGAAAAAGGACCCGTTGACAAAGAAGGTCATATGTTCTATACAACAATCGGTGAGGGAGATGCTTTGATTTTCCAAAACGGCGACGTAATTGAGGGTACTTGGCGTAAAAGGACTCAGGATGACAGAACACGCTTTTTTGATAAAGGAGGTGCTGAAGTAAGTTTTGTAAAAGGAGCCATATGGATCGAAGCGATTCCAGATGGTAATGAAATTAAATATTAATCCTGCCTCAAAAGCTACATGGCAGATTTAGCCGACATAATTACTTCTAGAGTAAGAATAAAGATACTCGAACTTTTTTTGTCAGATACGACCGAGATGTATCATGTTCGGGGTATCGTTAGGGAAATAAAGGAAGAGATAAATGCGGTCAGACGCGAACTTGAGAGGCTGGAGACGGGAGGATTACTAAGAAAGGAACCAAGGGGAAACAGAGTCTATTACTGGATTCGGGACGATTATCCCTTTTTTGAGGATCTTTTGTCGATGGTTTCCAAAACAACCGGTTTGGGAGCAGATATAATAAGTAATAGAACCAAAGTAGGAAAGCTAAATTTGGTGATGTTTTCCGGAAAGTTCACAAGAAAGAAAGATAGGAAGAAAGAGGAAGAAGTAGACATTTTAGTCGTAGGAGAAGTCGTATTACCCGAACTTGCAGCCCTTATACGTCGTGAAGAGTCAAAAAGGGGAAAAGAAATAAATTATACTGTAATGAGCAAAGAAGAATTTGAATTCAGAAAAAAAAGAAGGGATCCATTTTTACTTGGCATATTGGCAGGAAGTCGAGTTATGATAATAGGGAATGAAGAAGAGCTTGTCGGATAACTTCATTTATTATTTATTATGTTTACACCTCTAAGAAAGGTTATTCTCATTTTTTTTCTAACCTTAATCGCAGGGTATATTAGTTTACCCAAAGAAGTTAGTTTGTTTGGAAAAAAATTTATCCGACGTGATATTAACATTTCCTATGGAAGGATTATTATTCAAAGAAACTTCGATTTGGTTTTGGGACTCGATCTTGCAGGGGGATCACACCTAGTTTTTGAAGCAGACGTTTCAAAAATTGATGAAAGCGAGAGAAAAGACGCGATTACGGCCCTTAAGGAGGTTATAGAACGAAGAGTAAATCTTTTCGGTATCTCAGAACCGAATGTCCAAAGCTCTTCTTTTGAAGGAAAGGAGAGAATTATTGTCGAACTTCCTGGCATAAAGGACACCAAGGAAGCGATCGGTTTAATTGGTCAAACAGCCGAGCTTATCTTTGCCGAGATAGGAACCCAGGAGGAGCCCGACTTTTTTAAACCAACCAATCTAACGGGAGCCGATTTGAAAAAGGCGTCTGTGACTTTTGATACGCAGACGGGAAAGCCGGTTGTTCAACTGGTGTTCAGTCAAGAGGGAGGCGAAAAGTTTGCCGATTTAACAGAAAAGAATGTTGATAAACCTCTTCCAATACTACTTGACGGAAGTCCGGTTTCGTCCCCTGTAGTTCAGGAGAAAATTACTGGTGGTTCAGCAATAATAACAGGTGAATTTAGTCTTCAGGAAGCCAAAAATTTAAGTATTCAATTAAATGCGGGTGCTCTTCCTATCCCGGTTAAGTTAGTCGAGCAAAGAACGGTAGGAGCAAGCTTAGGAGCCGAATCGATAGAAAAAAGTGTTCGCGCTGGGTTGGTAGGACTGGGGATGGTACTTTTGTTTATGTTTTTGATTTATGGAAAGCTTGGATTAGTTGCCAATTTTGCTCTTATTGTTTTTGGAGTAATTACTCTGGCACTTTATAAACTAATTCCGGTCGTACTTACCTTACCCGGCATTGCTGGATTCCTATTATCAGTCGGAATGGCAGTTGACTCCAATATTTTAATTTTTGAGAGGTTAAAAGAAGAGAGGGGTAAACGTCAATTGATAGATGCGCTTGAAGTTTCATTTGGGAGAGCTTGGGACTCGATAAGAGATGCCAATATTGCAACGCTGGTAACTGCTTTTGTGTTGGCAAATCCCTTGGATTTTTCATTTTTACATACTTCGGGCCCTGTAAGAGGATTTGCAATAACGCTTTCTTTGGGAATATTAATAAGTCTTTTTACAGGAATAGTTGTCAGCAGAAATTTGTTGAGAGTATTTATTAGAGAAGGTAAAAGGTAAATGGTGAAGGGTAAAAGAAGTGAAACTTCCGACTTTTACCTCTTGCCTTTTACCTGAATAATATGGATTGGATGAAATACAAAAAAATTTACTTTGCCTTTTCTGGACTATTGAGCGCCATAGGCCTCTTTAGTCTCATTAAGTGGGGACTTATTCTTGGCGTTGATTTTAAAGGTGGGACAATCGCTGAATATGCCTTTGAGGAATCCATTTCCACTGAAGAGATGACGGCTAAACTCGAAGATGTTGGAATTGATGTTGCCTCGGTCCAGTCGACGGGAGAGATGCAATATATTATCAGGATGGCTCCAATTGATGAAGGGGGGAAGGAAAAATTAAAAACCGTTCTCGAGGAAATGACAAAAGGAGTTGGAGGAGAAGAACTTAGGTTTGAGACCGTTGGGCCGTCAATTGGACCAGAGTTGGTCAAGAAAACCTTTTATGCAATATTTATTGCTTCTTTCGGGATTCTTCTTTGGGTCGCATACCAATTCAGAAGTTTGAAATTTGGAACTTCCGCGATTTTGGCAATGTTTCATGACACCTTTAATTTAGTTGGATTATTCGCGCTGTTTGGTTATTTATTTAATGCCGAAACCGATTTTCTTTTTGTAACAGCTGTTCTCACAACTTTATCTTTTTCTGTTCACGACACAATTGTTGTTTACGACAGGATTCGTGAGTCTCAAAAAAGATATGGGGGTACGTTATATGATCTTGCAAACAAAGCTATAACAGAAACGATGGTTCGTTCTCTTAATAATTCATTTACAATAATTTTCATGCTTGTTGCGCTTGTACTTTTGGGCGGCTCAACAATCAAATGGTTTGCAGTTGCACTTTTCGTAGGAACGATTTTGGGAACATATTCTTCACCTTTTGTGGCAGTTCCTCTTCTTGTTACTTTGGATGAAGTTTCAAAGAAATTACATCTAAAAAAGTAATTTAAAAATGCTTAGAGGAAAGCACCTTCTTATTGGTTCGCTTCTACTTAATTTAATTTTCATTTTTATTCTTACTTATAAAGCTCAAAAGCCTACTCTTAAAGAGCTTTCGGATGAGAACGAGATATCTGAGCTTATAAAAGATGAAAATAATAATGCTCAAGTTATCGGAGCCGAAGAAGAAATCGATTTGCAAAAAGTAATAAAAGTGATCGACGGGGATACGATTGTTTTGGAAAATAGTGAAACAGTCCGATATATCGGAATCGATACTCCTGAAGTTTCTCAGGGAAGAGAATGCTTTTCAAAAGAATCGACAGAGAAAAATATAGAGCTAGTGTTAGGTAAAGAAATTCGATTGAAAAAAGATGTTTCAGAGAGAGATAGATATGGAAGGTTATTACGTTATGTTTATGTCGGAGACACTTTTATTAATGAAACATTAGTTAGAGATGGATTTGCATTCTCCTACACATATCCACCGGACGTAAAGTACTCGGAACTATTTAAAGAAGCCGAAAAAGATGCAAGAGAAAATAAACGTGGATTATGGGGAAAATGTAACGAAAGTTTAAGAATAAGTCCAAGTTTAAGAGAAGAAAAAACTGATGGTTCTGCCAATTCAAGTCAGAACTTAAACTTAGACTTAAACTGTTCTTCTAATTCATATAATTGTACTGATTTTAAAACTCAAGCCGAAGCGCAGTCAGTTTTTGAATCCTGCGGGGGAACTTCCAATGATATTCATAAATTGGATCGAGATGGAGACGGACGCGTTTGTGAAACACTCCCTTAAGTAAAAGCAAGTTGGATGAAGCCAAGTATAATTCCCATTAAAGAGAAAGCTATCGCCGCAAGTAAAATAATTATTACAGCCGATATTTTTCTGTTATAAGGGTGAAGAATTTTAAGAGATAAAAACGGGATCATAACGATGAGAGAATAAAAAATTATTTTAAAAAATTGTGTAAAGTAGGTAGCTATCAATGCAGGGTTTTTGTAGGGATTAAAATTATGAGTGTATTGGTTTAAAATCTGGGTTAAATTCGAATCAAAAATTTTATAACTCTGAATTAATTTTCCGACAATTTTATTTAATGAAGTCATTTCAATTCGTTTAGTCTTTTGAGTAAATCCGATCTTTCATTATCCATTTTCTTCTCAACGACTTCATCGAAAAGTTTTTGAAGGATTTCCCCAACTTTGGGTCCAGGTGGAATTCCCATAATTTCCATTACGTCATTACCCTTTATTTTCAAGTCATGGACGGTAAATGGTTGTTTTTGTACTTCGATGAGGCGTTTTTTAAATTCTTCAAGACGCCATGAAGTTTCTCTTGCGCCGCCTCCGAGTCTGTCTCCGGTTCTTAAATCCAATATATCAGCAAGATTTTCAAGTCCAACTCTCCTGATAAATCTTCTTAAAGCCGAATCTGTCTGATGTTCGTCCACACTGAACTGATGCCAGCGAACGAGTCGGTAAAACTTATCCTTCTCTTTATTAGAAAACCTGAGTCTATCGGCAATCCTTTTAGCAATTATGGCCCCCAAGATTTCGTGATTGTAAAAAGTGATTGTGCCAGTTTCTAATTTTTTGAAAGTAATAGGTTTGGCGATGTCATGAATTAAAGTTGCCAGTCGTACAATCGGATTCTTGTTTTTTTCTGCGACGTACTTTAGAGAAAGCATGCTGTGGGTTCCAACATCATAAATATGGTGTCTTCCCGGAGATTTTTGTTCAACTCCGAAAGTTTTCTCCATTTCAGGTAAAATTTCCTGCATCAAAAGTGAATTTTTGAAAAGCAGCATTCCATCATATGGATTAGGGGAAGCAAGTATTTTCAAGAGCTCGTCTTTAACCCTCTCTTTACTAATTTTATTGATTAAAGTAGCATTTACATTAATTGCTTCAAACGTTTTTTCTTCGATTGTAAAACCTAATTCCGCCGCGATTCGAATGGCGCGCATCATTCTTAGTGCGTCTTCGGAAAAACGCTCATTGGGATCTCCTACAGCACGGATGAGCCTCTTTTTTATATCGGATTGGCCATTGAATAGATCAATAATTTTAGCTTCAACTGTTATTAAAGTGTGATCGGTGGTCGGTGATCGGTGATCAGTAATATCCAATGCAAGCGCATTGATTGTGAAATCGCGTCTTTTCAAATCCTCCTCCAATGTTTTTCCCCATTCGACTTTGTCCGGCCGTCTCGCGTCCGAATAGCCGTGTTCGGTTCTGAAAGTGGTTATTTCATACGGCCTTTCACCTTCAATATCGGAAGAGATCCCAATTGTTCCGAAAACATTGTCGTAAAAAGCATCGGGAAAAATTTTGAGCATTTTATCCGGAGTAGCATTTGTTGTGAAGTCCCAATCGTAAACAGACTTTCCCATCAGAATGTCACGTACTGCTCCGCCGACGATATAAATTTCGTAGTTTGCCTTCTCGAACTTGTCTAATATTTTCGCAACCTGCGTGGGTATTTCCAGTTTCATATTATTTATTATATTCTATGCGATACGAATACACGAATCGAGTCAGACTCGACGAATGCATGCGAATGACGCGAATGGTAATATAGGAACATGAATGACAAAAATTTAAAGTGGGAAATAGTTGGAAAACTAAAAAACTTAAGAATTAAAGAACTTAAGAATAAAGATGTGGTTGATATTTTATTGGAAAACAGGGGATTAAAGACTGAAATACAAAAAAGGAAGTTTTTCAATCCAACACCACCAGAAAAGATAGCAGTTAAAAGTTTAAGTATAAGTGAAAAAGAATTGTCAAAAGCAATAAAAAGGATTAAGGAAGCCATTAAAAAGGACGAGGAAATAATAATTTATGGCGATTATGATGCTGATGGGATTTGTGCAACAGCGATTTTATGGGAATGTTTGTATTCACTCACCAAGACTGTTTATCCATATATTCCAAGCAGATTCGATGAGGGGTATGGGATTAACGCTGAAAGCGTTGAAAAACTCAAAAACTCCAAACATCCAAATCTCCAATTAATAATTACTGTCGATAATGGGATTGTCGCGTCAAACGCGATTGATATTGCAAACAAACTTGGTATTGATGTGATTGTTACCGACCACCATCAACCCGGAAAGAAACTTCCGAAAGCATTCTCCATTATTCATACGGATAAGATTAGTGGCTCAGGTATTGCTTGGATTTTGGCAAGAGAAGTTTTAGCCAAGCTACCAGCTACAAGCTACCAGCTACAAAGTTCTTTAGAACTTGCTGTCATTGGAACAATTGCGGATCAACTACCTTTGCTTGGTCCAAACCGTTCTTTTGCAAAATACGGTCTGGAGGCATTAAATTTTACACAAAGACCGGGATTACTGGCCTTATTCGAGGAGGCTGGTTTAGTTGATAGTCAAACCCGCCTCCGCAAAAAGGCTACGGCGAGGCAAGTGGGAACTTATGAAGTAAATTTTGTTATTGCACCACGCATTAATGCAATGGGGAGAATGGAACATGCAATTGATTCATTGCGGCTTTTATGTACAAAAAACGCTTTAAAGGCAAAGGAACTTGCCGAGTTTCTTGGAAGAACAAATAGAGAAAGACAAAGAGTAGTTGAGGAGGTAGTTTTGCACGCCATGCGCCTTGCTCAGGGTAAACTCGCTAGGGGGACGATAGTAATAGCTGGCGATTATCATGAGGGAGTTATTGGGCTGGCTGCTTCAAAGTTAGTTGAAGAATTTTACAGGCCGGCGATAGTTTTATCAAAAGGCCAGAAGATCTCAAAAGCGTCGGCCCGTTCTATTTCTGGATTTAATATTATCGAATCGATAAGAAAACTTGATAACATTACTCTCGGCGGTGGAGGTCATCCCATGGCGGCCGGTTTTAGCATAGAAACAGATAAAATCGAAATATTTAGTCAAAAGTTTGAAGAAATAACGTCACCGTTATTAACGGACGAGATCTTAACCAGGAAGCTTAAGATTGATGCGGAAATTGATTTTGGCGTTTTGAGTTTGGAACTTGCCGATAAATTGAGCGAGTTTGAGCCAACTGGAATCGGGAATTCGACACCCACTTTTGCTACTTATGGCGTAGGGATTATTGACGCACGGACCGTAGGTAATGATGGAAAACATTTGAAACTTACTCTTGAGAAGGGTGATAAGAAGTTTGGTGCCATAGCTTTTGGGAAAGGGGAAATGTTTCCTAAGCTTTCATCCAATAAAAAGATTGATATTGCCTACAATATAACTGCTGACGCTTGGAATGGCAATAAAAGCTTACAATTAAAGGTGAAAGATATAAAAATGTGATCTAAGAAATCTGTGATATGGAAGAAGAATATAAAAAACTAGTTACAAAAATAAAACATTATAACCCCAATCCCAATCTTGAATTGGTTTCAAAGGCATGGGAATTTGCGAAATTGGCCCATTACGGCCAGGAAAGGTTGTCGGGTGATCCCACAATTTCTCATCCATTGGCAGTTACCCACATTCTGGCGGACTGGAAACTTGACTCTATATCTATAGCTTCAGGACTTTTGCACGATACAATTGAGGACTGTGGCATTAAAAAAGAAGAGCTTGTCGACGAATTCGGTGAGGACGTGGCTAACCTTGTCGACGGTGTTACCGACATTAGTAAGTTAAAGCTTCGAGGAAGCAAAGACGAGGAATTTGTTGATAACTTGAGAAAGATGCTTCTGGTTATGGCAAAGGACTTGAGGGTCGTATTTGTGAGGCTTGCCGATAGACTTCACAACATGCGTACACTGGAATTTTTGTCGGAAGAAAAGCAAAAAAGAATTGCAAGAGAAACTTTGGAAGTATTTGCTCCGTTAGCAGAAAGACTTGGAATTGGGGAGGTAAAAAGTGAGCTGGAAGATCTGGCCTTCCCGTATGTTTATCCCGATGAATATAAAAAGGTTAGTGAGTTATCTAAACCTCAATATAAAAAGGCAGAAGATCATATTAAAAAGATGAAAAGGGTTTTACATAAAAAATTGGGTATTCAGGGTATACGGGCAAAAATTCACTCCAGAAAAAAACATCTTTATTCGCTTTGGAGAAAATTAGAACGTTCGGAGATAAACTGGGATTTTGAAAAAATACAGGATATTGTTGCATTAAGGATCTTGGTAGAAACTGTTGAAAATTGTTATACAGCGCTTGGAATTGTACATAATACTTATAAACCCGTACCCCAGATAGCAATTTCTGATTTTATTTCCCAACCTAAACCCAATGGATACCGTTCCATTCACACAAAAGTCTTCGGACCGGGAGATAGGATAGTTGAGGTTCAAATAGCGACTTTTGAAATGTATGAGGAAAATGAATACGGTCTTGCATCACACTGGTATTATTCATTGATGAAAAGCGGAAAAGCCAGCGATAAAGTTGTAGAACGGGGATTTTTTGCACCTACTGAAAAAATAAATTGGGTAAAACAGCTTGTTGATTGGCAGAAAAAAGAGGCGGACAGCGATGAATTTATAAGAGCGGTAAAATTTGATGCACTGGCAGAGAGAATCTTTGTTTTTTCACCTAAGGGCGACGTTTTTGATCTGCCTATTAATGCAAGCCCCGTTGACTATGCTTTTGCCGTGCATACAGACTTAGGAGCATACATAAAAGCAGCCAAAGTCAACGGGAAAATGATTCCGCTTTCGTATAAATTAAAAAGTAGCGACGTTGTCGAGATTATCAAATCCAAAGAAAAAAGAAAACCAAGCCATGACTGGCTGGAGTTTGTTGTTACAACCGAAGCCCGTCGCGAAATCGAGAAACATTTGAGAAAGGAAGGCTTAAAGAGTTAAAATACGAAGATGGAGAGAACGTTAGTTGTTGAAACATTAAAAAAAGTTGGTGAAGAAGTGAAACTTCAAGGTTGGATTGATTCAATTCGGGATCACGGAAAGATTACCTTCATTGATTTAAGGGATAGAAGCGGGAAGTTGCAATGTGTGGGCAACAATTTGCCAAAGGTTACGGTTGAGAGCGTTATCGAAGTTATCGGGAAAGTTACAGACCGTCCCGAAAAACTCATAAACCAGAATTTAGATACGGGTAAAGTTGAAGTCCAGATAGAAGAACTTTCATTGGTTTCTTCCGCAAGCGAAATTCCGATTCCATTAGATACAGACGGTTATGATATCGAGGAAGAGGTAAGAATGAAATATCGGTATTTGGATTTAAGAAGAAGGAGAATGGCACGCAATTTAAGAATTCGTTCAAAAGTTGCAAACTTCATGCGCAGATGGCTTTTAGAGCGTGATTTTGTGGAAATCGAAACACCCATTTTGACAAAGACGACTCCCGAAGGAGCAAGAGACTTTTTGGTTCCTTCCAGGCTTCAGCGCGGAAAGTTTTACGCTCTCCCTCAAAGCCCGCAACAGTACAAACAGCTTTTGATGGTCGCCGGTTTTGAAAGGTATTTTCAGCTTGCAAGATGTTTCAGGGACGAAGATCCTCGACGCGACAGAGCATATGGTGAGTTTACGCAACTTGATATTGAAATGTCCTTTATAACTCAGGAAGACATACTTAATCTTACTGAAGCGCTATTTACGGAGCTTGTAAAAGAAGTGTTTCCGGAAAAGAAAATAACCAAATCTCCATGGCCAAGAATTTCCCATAAAGACGCCATTTCTAAATATAAAAGCGACAAGCCTGATTTAAGGAAGAATAAAAATGATCCTGATGAGTTGGCTTTTGCCTGGATAATTGATTTTCCGCTATTTTCAGAGCAATCCAAAGAAGATTTTTATTACGGTTCAGGTTCTTCCAAATTTGCACCATCACACCATATGTTTACTGCTCCACATCCTGAAGATATTTCTCTTCTTGAAACGGATCCGACTAAAGTTCGCGGACTTCAGCATGATATGGTACTTAATGGTTATGAGGTTGGAGGTGGAAGTATCAGGATTCATCAGCCGGAAATACAGGCAAAGATTTTTGACCTTATCGGATTTTCGGAAAAGCAGAAAAAAGAATTTGAACATATGTTGACAGCATTTAAATATGGAGTTCCGCCTCATGGAGGAATAGCCCCCGGAGTTGATAGATTCACTTACGTTACGCTTGGAGAACCGAGTATTCGGGAAGTTATGGCGTTTCCGACCTCGGCGTCAGGCCAGACAGCTGTAATGGATGCACCAAGCGAAGCTTCTCAGGGACAGCTTGAAGAGTTGGGAATTAAAATAGGAAAAAAATAACCCCTATTTTTATATGAAACTTTTATATTTGGCAATTATTTCCTTTTTCTTTATTGCAACTTCGACGCTTGCCATCAATTCCTTTAATGTTAAACCCCAAGAGCCTAGTAGCCCAAACCCGACTCGATTGATAAATGATGAAATAAGTTTAGTACCCCTGCCCGTTTTAACAAGGAGTGATTCATTACCTGTACTTTCCGCTTATTCCGTACTGGCGGTTGACGTGGATTCAGGAGTTTCCCTTTATGAAAAAAATCCCGACACGTCGCTTTTACCCGCTTCAACAACAAAAATAGTAACCTCTTTGGTTGCTATTGACTATTATCATCCTGATGAGGTTCTGACAGTCGGACCCGAAGTAAATGTGGAAGGACAAAAAATGAGATTGGTAATTGGAGAAAAAATAAAAGTAAATGATCTTTTATACGGACTTTTAGTTTATAGCGCAAATGATGCTGCTGAAGTTTTGGCTAAGAATTATCCGGGCGGGAGAGGATCATTTGTAACTGCCATGAATTTAAAGGCGAGGGACTTGAACCTTCACAATTCAAACTTTACTAACCCAACCGGACTTGATGGAAGCAGCCATGTAAGCTCAGCCCGGGATTTGGTAAGAATTTCCGCCTTCGCCATGAGAAATCCTTATTTTAGAAAGATTGTGGGGACTAAAGAAACCGTTGTAAAAAGTAGTGATGAGAAGTTTGTCCACAGACTTACGAATATTAATGAGCTTTTGGGAGAAGTTGAAGGAGTTTTGGGTGTCAAAACCGGCTGGACTGAAAACGCCCAGGAAAATTTGGTCACCTATGTTGAGAGAGGCGACAGAAAAGTTATGATTGCAGTTCTGGGAAGTAATGACAGATTTGGAGAAACTTCAAACTTAATTGAATGGATATTTGGAAACTACGAGTGGAGAAGTGTTCAAAAACCCTACTTTCCGTAGAACTCGTCTGTCACTGCCGGCACATAGGCAAAAAAATTGTTATCTCCTTCAAAAACTACCACAGGTTGGTAATATTCCTGATATTGTCCTGCGTCATAGTAGGCAAGATAAACTTTGCGGATGGTTGCGCTGTCTTTATTATCACCCAAGTTTGCAATAAAACCTTTTCCATTTTTTAGTTCTTCGAAAGCTTGATCAGACTTTTTAAGTGGATATGTGGAAAATTTAGTTGCGTCAAGTGGAAAGTAGTGGTATTCGCCAATAATTATTTGTCCTCCGCGTCCTCCCGAAATAATAAACCAGACGTTTGCTTCGGGCATATCGGGGGTAACGCTTTGGATACTATCATTTATTCCATACCCCTTTCTAAAAAGATTGATTTTAATGAGATTTGATTCGGACAAAGATGATACCGAATTAAAGTTTGTTGCCTCGTATCTTAAAAACTGGTGAGTAAAAGGACTTTCTTTCAAATCCTCGGCCAAAAGTTTTGCGTTTCGTAATAAATCCCGTGCAGTTTGAGTACCCTCCTCGGGTGCAGGAGGAACTCCCTGGAGAATAAGCGGATCTTCTTCGATATTGTAACTCATAGAGAAGATTCCGGTGATGATATTAAGAGTAAGTTTTGAAGGTAAAGATCCTTTTTCAAAAATGTAGACGTTGGGAATACTTTCGACGACTCTTTTTCCTTCCGTTTTAAAACCCAAAGAATTAGCTTTCTCATTGGCATCCTCAAGTGCTTTTATATTAGTTACAAATGGAGGCATGGTATAGATTTCCGTAAGCTCAGCAATCTCCGGCAGTTTTCCTTCAGGGAGTTCCAAAGCGTAATTAATCGTTGGATTAGGCTTTTGCGGAAAAGGCAATTTGGGAAGTTTGCCAAAGGCGGTGGTCGGCTTGGGTTTTGGAGGTGGGACAAGTCTTCTATAAACGGTAGCTCCAATATTAAAAACAAATCTTCCGATAACAATAAGAATTATTATATAAATTCCGTAGCGGATTACTCTTCTTGAGGTGATTGATATTTGGGTTAAGGAAGCCATATAGTCGCTTACGCTCCAATTTCTAATTTCAAATTTCTAATTTCCAATGAGATTCATTCTTGCTCCTTTGAGTATACAATCCTAGAGTGCTAAAATTCAATCAGGATGGAGGAAAAAAGAGTAAGAACTCGAATGGCGCCAAGTCCGACAGGTGAATACCACATTGGACACATTAGAACGCTTCTTTACAATTGGGCTTTTGCCAAAAAATATAACGGAGACTTTATTCTAAGAATCGAGGACACGGATAGAGAAAGATTTGTTGCGGGTGCCACCGACAGAATTTTAGAGGTTATTAAATCTTATGGCTTGGTGTGGGACGAAGGTCCACAAGTAGGAGGCCCTCATGAACCCTATTTTCAGTCTCAGAGGCTTGAAATTTACCAGAAACACGCTCAAATTCTTCTTGATAAAGGTGCAGCTTATTATTGTTTTTGTACTGAAGAGCGCTTGGAAAAAATGCGTGAGGAACAAAAGGCTCGACATGTAGTTTCTACTAAGTATGATAGGCTTTGTTTAAAACTTGATAAAAGCGAAATCGAAAAGAAACTCAAAGATAAAGTGCCATATGTAATCAGAATGAAAGTTCCGGATAACAAAGAAATCACTTTTAATGATTTGGTTATCGGTGACATATCAGTTCCTTCCAGTGATATAGATGATCAGGTACTTATTAAATCAGATGGTTTTCCTACCTACCATTTTGCAGTTGTTATCGATGATCATCTGATGGAGATTTCCCATGTTATGAGGGGTAACGATTGGATTCCTTCCACGCCCAAACACGTACTTTTGTATCAAGCTTTTGGGTGGGATATGCCTTACTTTGCTCATATTCCTAATCTTAAAGAAATGGGAGCGGGAAAAAAATTGTCGAAGAGGTTTGGAGCTGTCGCGGCAAAAGAATTCTTGGACGAGGGTTATCTTCCTGAAGCAGTACTTAATTTCTTAATGTTTTTGGGTTGGAATCCGGGTACGGATAAGGAAATATACACTCTTAACGAATTTGTAAAGGATTTTTCAATCGAAAAAATTCATAAAACTGATTTAGTCGCTTTTGATAGAAACAAGCTTCTCTGGATGAATAGTCAGTATATTCAAAAATCTCAGATCTCAGATTTGCCCGACGGCAAGGCGGGTCTCAAATCTCAAATTTTTAAATTTTTTGGCGGAAAATATGACGCAGCAGTAATTGAAAAAATTCTTCCCCTGCTTCAGACAAGGATAAAGACTTTGAAAGAATTTGCAGATTTAGCTGGATTTTTCTTTGAAAAACCCAAGGTTGACAAAAAGATACTGAGTAATAATTGGAAGAATCACTTGTCTATGGCAGTCGAAGTTTTAGAAAGCTTGGAAAAATGGGGAAAGAGCGATATTGATGAAGGGTTGTTATCCGCCGTAAAGGAGAAAAATTTTAAAACCGGAGAATTTTTCATGGATTTCCGTATCGCAGTGACGGGAAGTAAATTTACTCCGCCCATTAATGAGTCAATTGTGATTTTAGGTAAGTATGAGGTTCTAAAAAGACTGAAGGCTGTTCTAGGTTCTAAATCAAATATTAAATATTAAAAATTAAATATACAAATTAAAAAACTTAAAAATATTTTTAATTCTTTAATATGTATTTTTGCTATTTGATTTTTCATTTTTGATTTATTTATAATGTCTGCCCACAAATATAAGCCGAGAATTACTTCCGAAGAGCTGCGAAATAGGCTTAAGCTAAAGCATTTTGAGTCAAGCAGAAGGCTTTTGGAAAAACATCCGCATGTTGATGCGTTTTTTAAATCAAAGGCGCTTGAACTGTCAAAAATTCGTGACCACTCGGCAAAAATTTTAAGTACAAGTGCCCTTGCCGGGACGCTTCTTCTTTCTTCTCCATCGAATTTATATCTTCCGACTCCTTCCGAAATTATAGAAAAACTCAGGTTACCGGAGTTGGAAGGAAAAAAGGATGAGAAAGAAAAAATGCTCGCAGACACTTTAAAATCGACTCTTCCTAAACGTCCAAGACCCTTAATAAGGGACGAAGAAAAGTTACTTGAACAGGTTTTTCGTAACGTTTTGGGAGTATCTGCAAGAGCGGCCCTTGAAGGAGAACACCTTAATTCAACTTATGGGTTTATTGGAGCTGAGCAGCATTTGCGCCGCTTTCCAGGTGATACTTTAAAGGAACATGGTGAAAGCGAGATTTTAAAAGAAGGAATGGCACCTGGTCTCGGTGCTTTTGGCTACTTTGCAAGTTCCAGACAAACTTTAACAAAAGACTTAGAAGAAAAAGAGCGTTGGTATGCTGTAGTTCAGACTCTATACTTGCCCGACTGGAGCAGGCGGCAGCCGTACCTTAAAGACTGGTATAAACACAGAAAGGTCTTAATTGTGAATACGGTAAATGGGAAAGCTATTATTGCCGTAATTGCCGATTCCGGTCCTGCTGCCTGGACAGGCAAACAATTTGGAGGTAGTCCTGAGGTAATGCATTATCTCGGTGGGGTAAAATACAAAAAAGGACCCGTTATTGTATTTTTTGTCGACGATCCGGAAAATAAGGTTCCGTTGGGACCTGTTGAGTATAATTGATTATGTCGAAGTTATTTTTCGATCACTTAATAATTCTTGAAGATCTTGAAACAGAGATAAAAGAAGTTGCCGAATCTCCGGAAGAGAAGGAAGAGTTGTGGCAACTCATTGATGAGATTTTACATCATCGGATTTTGGGATGTATATTGGACAGTTTACCCGCCGAACATCATCACAATTTTTTGGAAATGTTTCATCAATCCCCGCATGATGAAAGGATAATCCATTTTTTAAATAAAAAGATAGAGGGCGATATAGAAGGTGTGATTCGGGAAGAGATAAAGCTTTTAGAAAAAGAAATATTGGAAGAAATAAAATAGTTAAATTGCTAAATGGTTTTTAAGAAACAATTGTGTAGCCATATAACCATCGAGCCATCTTTCCATGAATAAAAATTACGGTGGGGTAATTTGGACGAACCATGCCATATCCCGTCTTCGGGATCGGAAGATTAAACAGGGTGATGCTTGGGCTACATTGAAAAATCCCGATAAGTCAAGATTTTCCAAGTCAAAACATGCCTTTGTTTATGAAAGAAACTTCGGAAGTCAAGTTGTTGAAGTAGTGGCAAAGAAAAATGACAAAAACGAGTGGGTTATACTTTCGGTTTGGAATAAATCAGGCTTCAAATTAAAGGAGAAAAAGATCAGTGGTTTCCCAAACTTCTTAAGAAAACTTTTAAGTATTCGCATTTAATCTTTGCATTTGGTATAATACCTAATTAGGTTTACACTTTTTCTTTTACAGGTTTTGTTTTCTGAGACTTAAACCTTAGTAGGAATTGTTTTCAGCATAAACACCTTAAATAGTAAAAGAACGTGAGCAAGATAGAATGGAGGTGATAATTTATGGCATCTAAACTATTCGTTGGAGGTTTGTCTTGGGGAACAACCGATGATAAACTTCGCGAGTTTTTCGCTCAAGCTGGTACAGTAGTTTCGGCAACAGTTATTACAGATAGATATAGTGGAAGGTCAAAAGGCTTCGGTTTTGTAGAAATGTCTAATGAGAAGGAGGCTGAGGAAGCTAAAAAGCTTAACGGTCAAGTTCTTGACGAAAGGACAATTGCAGTAGCTGACGCAAGACCACAGGAACCTAGAGAAGGTGGTGGAGATTTTAGAAGAGGTGGAGGATCTGATAGACCCAGAAGAAGCGGCGGAAACCGTTATTAAACTTCAAACCCGAAAAGTCGGTTAAATTTCCATAATCCCTTTTTTAGTCAGTATTATGGATTGTTTGGCGTGGAAGAAAAAAAGGGCTAAAATATAAGGTAAACAGAGATATTATTTGTATTGCCCGGTCGGCTAATGGTAGGCCAGATGGCTCTGAACCATCTAATCCACGTTCGAATCGTGGCTGGGCAGCAAATATGAAAATTTTACAATGGTCGATGACAATTCCTAAGGAAAAACAGAAAGATTTTGTTACGTGGTTTAATAAAATTGCCGGTCCTACATTTAGTAAATTCGGCGCCAAGAAACATGAATTATATAAAGTTGAGGGAGAGCAAGTTATTGGAAGACAATTTATCGAAAAAGACCGATTTATAGAAAGAGTCTATTTTGATGACAAATTTAATATTTCTGATTACTTTGAAGCTGTAAAGCAAAATCCTCAGGCATGGAAAATATCAAGAGAATATGAAGGAAAATTTGGTGCGACAAATATTGAATTACGAGTTCTAAAACCTGTTGGTAATTGATCAGTTATAGGCTCGAATGGTACTAGACCGAACTGCTCAGCTACACTTTTTGACAGACAAGTCTGTTTGGTTTAATATAAGGGCGTGAATAAAGCTCAGACATCGGATTCGGCGAAGATACGGGTTTTAAAGACAGCATCGGATCTTTTTTACCGACAGGGCTACCGATCTACCGGAACAAACGAAATTATTAAGAAGGCGGGGGTAGCTAAAGCCAGTTTTTTCTATCATTTTCCAACTAAAGAAGCCTTGGCGCTTGCCTACCTTAAAGACCTTCATGCTCGGGAAGCGGGGAATCTTCTTGCCTTTGTTGACAAAAGGAAAACGCCTTATGACCGTTTTCTTGCGGTGATCAAGTGGATTGAACCTTGGATCAAATCGAATGAACTGCGCGGTTGCGGTTTTTTAAACATGGTTTCTGAAGTGCCCGATAAACGTAGCAAACTTCGCAAAATGGCAAAAAAACATTACGAAGTCCTCGGTGGCCTGATTGCACAATTGACGCAGGAGCTTATTGATTCCGATCCAAAACGCTACCGCCATTTGGACGTTTCTGGCGTTACCAATAGCTACCTTGTGATAGTCGTAGGGGCGATTGCATTTAGTGAAACAAGCCAGGACGCCCAACCCAGCCGTAGAGCTGTGGAAGCAGTCAAATCTCTTATCGGTCCACAATAATTTTTGACACAACTTCTTAAGTAGTTCTTCAGTTCTACATCTCAAACATAGTAACTCTCTTTAATTTTGACTATTGACAGACCAGTCTGTATGACTTATTTTAAGTAAAGAAGTAAAGATTGTACAGATTTATCGAGAAAGGGGGTGAAAAACAACATGGCAAAAGTAAATGGATTAGAGGTTAACGATATTGTGAAGTTGGTTGATGAAGTTAAACGTAACCCTGCGGGATTCCAATCGACATTTTATGCTAATACCTCATGGAAGAGTGGTTTCAATGTCGTAGCGGAAACCGGTAAATTTAAGGTTGGTGGGACAACGCTCAAACACAAGACATTCAAGATTGAGGGTGATCACCCTAAAGAGTTCCTCGGTACCGATAATGGACCATCTGCGGTAGAGATAACCCTCTCTGCTTTGGGTCACTGCATTGCTGGTGGCTGGGGTGTCAACGGTACCGCTCTTGGCGTTCCACTTGAAAGTGTAAGAATAGAAGTTGAGGGCGACCTTGATCCTCAAGGTATGCTTGGATTGCCGGAAGCGGGTAAAGTACGACCGGGATTCCAAAATATACGGGTAACCCATTACGTTAAAAGCAACGCTCCAAAGGAAAAGTTAGAGCATGTAAAACAGATGGCTGAGGATCTGTCACCGGTTAAGGATTCTTTAAGAGCGATAAACTATTCTTCTAAGTTGGTGATTCAGTAGAAAAAGCAAAAATGACCCATTCGGGTATCTGGAGCAATTCTTTACGATCCAGCCTGATGGGTCATTTTGTTGCAGTAAAATAAGCGGGATACTACCTATTTTACTCCAGAAGTGATTTATTAATACCTCCCGTAATTAAAATATCGAAAATTTGTTAAAATTGGGTAATGGAGACAACAAATACATTATCTGATGTCAAAGAACTAACTAGTGATGAAATATTAAAGAATGTAGTTGGAAAATTTGAGTCTTTTAAAAATTATTATCTAAAAGATGATATTGAATCTAATCAGAAAGGGTTTCGACTTCGGGGTGAAGAAGATGCAGTTAATCGCGCGCTTGAACAAACTTTAGGAAGATCAAGTAATCTTAATAGTTGTAATTTTCCTAAAGAGGAAGAGGAAATGCGGGACGTTTGTAAATTAGTAATTAATCATTTTTCTGAAAATAATCCTCAAGCTTTGAAAATATTCACCAATACACACAGATCATCTTATAAATATGAATTTATTTTAGATCCGCGAATTATCGAATTAGTAGAGTTGGCAATAATCAAGATAGACGAGATAGAGAAAAAAGAATCCTGATGAAAAAGAAAAATTGGTCTGGAGAAGTTACAAAACACTCAATTGCGCTGGATCTGGAAGAAGGAGTTTTTACTTGGGATGACCCCGAGAAAATTGCCGAATCTTTGAAATTTTCAGCCGAAAATAGCACGCGGAGAAAAGCTACACCTTTTGCTTCTGCAATGAGCATGCTTAATTTTTATATTAATCGTGCAGGAAAAAATTTAGATACTAAGCAAAAAGAAATATTAGAAGAAGCAAAAATCGAACTTCGAAAAATTTTTGGAAAGTGAGTACAATAGTAGATTATTTGTATGGAAGATAAGGACTTCGAAGAATTAGTCAGTCAGGCTCTTGATTATTTACCGCAAGAATTCTTGGAAAAGCTGGAGAATTTAAATGTAACCATTGCCGATTGGCCGACTCCTGGCCAAATTGGGGGAAGAGGAGGTTTGCTTCTGGGTCTTTATGAAGGAGTTCCGCAAACAAGAAGGGGAAGGTATGGAATTGGTGGTGTTTTACCCGACAAAATAACCATTTTTAAAATTCCTATTTTGATGATTTCAAGATCGTTGGAGGATATCAGAGAAAATGTGAGAGATACCGTAATCCATGAGATAGCTCACCATTTCGGTTTTAGTGAGGAAGGTATAATCAAAGCGAAGAGAGAAAAACGAAAAAACTTGTAAAACATGTTTAAATTTGGTTTGGCGGTATTTATGTTGGGAATTTTCATGGGTTTTAGTGGGATGCGTTTTTTCGATAGAGATCTTTTAAAAGGAGAAGTTCTTTCTCAAGAATTTGAGGAAGTTGTTTCACCTACGGTTACTCCGACACCCACTCCGTCGCCTTCTCCAACCCCGTCTCCGACGCCAACTTTGATTCCCACGCCAACGTTAACTCCAATGCCCACACCAACTCCCATTTTGATTATTCCGACGGACTTAATACCGTTATTTGATGAGTTTTCGAGAACTTACAATGTAGACAAGGAAAAACTTGCGAGAATTGCATATTGTGAGTCACATTTTAATCGAGGAGTATGGAAACCTCCCTATGCAGGAATGTATCAATTCCACGAAAAGACTTGGGAAAAGTACAGGAATATAATGGGAAAAGATCCGAATATTGACCTTCGCTTCGGAGCCAGAGAATCTATCGAAACAGCGGCATTTGTATTGTCAATTGGTCAACAACACATTTGGCCTTCATGCTCAAAATAGACCGATTTGTTTTTCGGGAGAGTCGGTTTTTGGATAAGAAAAATCAAGCTCGATCTTTTGTTGAGTATTCCATTTATCTTTGAATAAAAGATGACCATTCTTGAGAACAAAATCGTAGATATTACGGGTAATAATCACGTCGTCTTCACAATATTTCTTAAGTTTCGTTAAAGATGCTTTATCTCCTTTTTGCCAATAATAAACTGCGTTCAAACCCACGTCTATTTTTTCGCGATCCAATGTTTCTTTTGCAATTGCGTCCAAGGGAATCCTTCGGCCGAAGACTTCTTTAACTCTTTGCATAATGTCAAAATGGGGGAGTTTATTAAAAGGAAAATTGGCATAAGGAGTAAGAGCCGGAACATCAAATCCTATCGAGTTATAACCAACTATTCTGTCCGCTTCCTGGAAAATCGGCCACATTTCCGGGAAATCTTTTTCCCAGAAGCTCTTTATTTGTCCCTCAGTTTCTCTTAAATTTTCATCAATTTTTCTTGAGTAAACTGAGACGATTGAGACTCCTAAATCCCCTGGATCATCTCCTTCAATATCTCCAAACAATTTTTTCGTCTCAACGTCAAAAAAAACTTCGTTAAACATAGTGGTTCATTATATCAAATCGAGAACCCATAAGAGCCTGTGTGGTATTATTTTAAAAGATTATATCTAGAGAGGACTTAAATCATGGATGGTAACATTAATGCACCCGAGTTAGTTCCTGGAGGTAATTGGTTTGGTTCGGCTCCACTCAGCATTAAATCGTTAAGAGGAAAGGTCGTAATGGTCGATTTTTGGACCTACACCTGCATAAACTGTATTCGGACACTTCCCTATCTTAAAAATTGGCACGAAAAATATGCGGATAAAGGATTGGTAATCATAGGGGTGCATACTCCTGAATTTGAGTTTGAAAAATCTCCAGAAAACGTTCAAAAAGCCCTAACTGACTTTGGAATTAAATACCCCGTGATGCAGGACAATGATTATGCTACCTGGCGAGCCTATGATAACCATTACTGGCCTGCAAAATATATCGTCGATAAAAACGGCAAAATTCGTTACACCCATTTTGGCGAGGGCGAATACGACGAAACGGAAGAAGTAATTCAAAAACTTTTGACAGAAACAGGAATTGAAATAAAAGAAAGTGTTAATAATCCAAAGTATCAAATTGCCACAAGAACACCAGAACTTTATTTGGGTTATGGCCGAATGGGTTATTTCGCAACTCCAGATCAGCTGATCCCGGACAAGAAAAAAACTTATGAGTTGCCTGAAGACTTAGTTCTTCATCACTTCGCACTTTCCGGAAATTGGCAGATAGAAGAAGAGAAATCGATGCCGTTTGAAAAATCAACTCTGGTTTTAGCTTTTGAATCGAAAGATGTGTTTTTAGTAATGAAATCCAAGGGCACAAGCAAGGGACAAATCAAAGTTTATCTGGACGATAAGTTGCTAAAAGGGAGTAGTGCCGGAGATGATCTTAAAGATGGGATAGTCACAGTTGATGTGGATAGACTGTATAAACTAGTGAAACTAGATAAGCCTGGCCAGCATGTCCTTAAATTAGAATTTCTTGATTCAAATCTCGAGCTTTATGCCTTCACCTTCGGCTAGACACCCTTCAAAAGAGTGTAACCATGTCTGGCTGGATGAAAAGATAGTTTGAAAGTAACATAGTAGTTTGTTAAAGTTAGTTGATACTTAAGATGAAAAAAATTCTTATTATAGAAGACGATTTTTATATACGATATTTGTATAAGCAAAGTTTTATGAATGCCAGTTATGAGGTGGACGAAGCCGCTGATGGAGATGAGGGATTAAATCTCTTTAAAACAAAAGACTTTGACTTAATTCTTCTTGATATCATGCTTCCCATAGTCAACGGACTGGACGTTTTAAGAATAATAAGGTCAATTGCGTCTCCCAAATCCAAAATACCGGTTTTCGTAATGACAAATTTGGGAAGCGGGAATGAAACCAATGAGGCAATGAAGATTGGCGCAAATAAATGTATACTCAAAGCCAATTACGAACCACACCAGTTAGTAAAGGAAGTTGATGATTACCTTTTGAGTAAAAGCACGACCAATGCTTCGTCTCAAACTACATCTTCACAAAGTGGTGCTTAGGGTTATTTCATATCCTACATATGGAAAGAATACGAAGTAAACTTCAGGAAAAACCCAAGTCAAGAATTTTGAAATGCGGTTATATAAACGTATATTCGAAACTAACGGGTCAGGAAGAAAGACAGATTTATTATAAAACTTTGTATAAAAAAAATAATTCTGAATGGGATGAAAGTTTGGTCTATCTGTCCAAAAGGTTTAAAGAAATTGTGAACCCAAATTCTAGACTGCTTGATATAGGCTGTGGTAACGGTAATTATGTCGTTGACGAGAATAGAAAGATAATTTCTTGGGCAACCGGAATTGATGTAAGTAAAAAAGTTGTAGAAAGAAATCAGTGTCTGGACGAGATCGTGATAGGCAATATTGAAAAAATACCTTTTAAAGACAATTCCTTCGACTGTGTCAGTGGTCTTTGGGTTTTGGAGCACCTTGAAAATCCGGAAAAAGTACTGGACCAAATTTACAGGGTTTTGAAATCTAAAGGAAAATTTATTTTTGTTGCTCCGAACATCAACTATTTACCGTTAAGGTTAGTTATGTTCGTCAAATTTTCTAAATTTAATTATTTAATAAACAAAAGACTTTTTGGCAGGGAGAGGAAGGATATTTTTAAAACTTACTATAAAGCCAATTCGGTAACAAGATTAAAAAATTTGACGAACGGAAAATTCAGAATTCTTGAATTGAGAACAAATTATGATCCGAGTTACACGTCTTTTAACCAATTAACATATAAAGTAACCAATTTCTTAAACGATATAAGTACTAAATTGGGATTGACAATAACCCATCCGCATATAGTTGGGATTTTCGAGAAAAAGTAGATCTATTTTTTAAGAAAGAGTATGGTATTGGTAAGATTTCTTCCCGGTCCTGCCTTATATCCTCCTTGGTACCATAATGCAGTAGAACCTCCTCCGTCCAGATTTATCGCATTTTCCATTCCGAGAGCTTTCATTACTTTTGCCGAGTCTGCCACCGTTGCGTTAAAGACCACGCCGACATAAACTGTATTTCCTTTGTTTGCAACAAATCCGCGTGAGCTTTTAATGCTCATTTTATTGTCCCCAGGTTCGCTGTATTTAATACCTGAGTTATAAACTAGGAGTGGAAAGTTTGAAAGAACCCCGTCGACTCCAGTGTCGCGACCCCATTCAGAAGCATGAGCCACAAATCTTATCCAGCCATTGCCAAAAATTACAGCCGGATTATTGCTGTACACATTGTTTGATGAATTAAAGTAGTATTTATCTTTGTTCATAATCAAAAGGTCAAAGGAATTAGTTTTTCCGGCACAGCTCGGATATTCACTAGGACAAGCGTAAGCGCCATGAATTCCCGCATATGCACCGTTTCGGGAAACGTATGTCGCTAGCGGTAAAGTAGGGCAGTCGTTTGAACAATCCGAGTCCGATGCGGTATCTATTATGACTTTAGTGCTGGATAGATCTGCCGCTATGATATTTACCAAAAAGGTTCCGGCTTCGGTTTGGACCTGCTGTCTTGAGTAGCCGGATCCGGGAGGAGCATTTTGTACTGGCAC
>LBWB01000005.1 GCA_000993405.1 Candidatus Woesebacteria bacterium GW2011_GWB1_39_12
TTAATTAGCGCTCTAAGGTATTCTTGTCGAGGCCCTGGCGCATTAGTACCCAATCTACCACCCACTCTTCCCCAGAAGCCTCCACCCGGCGCTTCCATCTGACTTTGGATGGCTCCTAAACGACCGGCCCTCATTGCACCCATTCCCGCTTGTCCCCAAGCCATAGGCATTGCAAATGCTTCCCCAATTGCTGCGCCGTAGCCGAATGGTCGGCCGGAGACTGCTGATTTAATTATTTCTGCCACTTTAGGAATAAGCATGATAACAGATAGACTTACGAAAACCATCATTAATTCAAGAGCACTACTTCCGAAGGTCAAAGGAGGGTCCCATGCACTCGCGTCTGTAATTACGTAGGCTGGATCAGGTTGGAAAGGAACAATCGTTCCACCACCAAAAGGTGTTGCTAGGAAGAAAAAGGCAAATACTAAGAGAATGGCGACCACGGGGTAAACTGCTAAATTTGAAATCATGGCTTTTAACCAAGCTCCGAAACCGCCAAATCCAATAAGACCCCCCAAAATGAATATGGGCGAAAATATTATCAAAAGAAGTATAGAAACAAAGGTTTTAATGAGCATCCACCATATTTTAAATGTGGCGATGATTAATACGATCGCAAGAACGACCCATATTATTGCAACCAGAATAACCGCCAGAAGATTTCCTACTATTGCTCCGCTAAAGTTTAACGAAGCCCATAGAGCTGCAACAATCCACAAAAGCCAGTAGATTAAAAATAGCCCTACAGTATTTCTTTGCGTAAATGTTTCAAACATAGTTGCCCACGAATCCCTGCTTATTGTAGAAGTGAAAAATGTTGCTAGGAGCCCTAATACTACATACATTAGATCTATTAGGAACCCCGCAATAGCAAAGGAGAAAGTGATCAAGACAAGCGTAATTATTATTTTAGGGATTGCCGACTGAACAGTGATTACGGTCTGGGGGGAAAGTTTTACTCTGAACATTATCATAAAAGCCATTACAACCATTGCTATGACAAGTAAGAAGTAAGTTAAATTCCGAACGAAACGCCAGATATTGACAACCGTGTTGGCAGCCGTTGAGAAACCAAACCCTTGAGCCTGGGCTTCTGGGATGATATTAAATTTGGCCGCGGCGGTTTTTATATAAGTAAGAAGAGAAATTCCTCTGTCCGGAAACAGATTGTAATTAAAAAATGAAGATGATCGTGAATTATTGTTAACAGGAATGGTTGAAGCATAATTTGAAGGTGTATTGTTATTTCCTAGTACATTACAAATGCCGAAGGTGTCAAATCCACCAAACGCTGACCACGTTGCAATTGCACATATGTCATCAACAGCTGCAGGACAATCGGTGGCTAAATTACTAAAAAAGTCAATAAGCCCTCCGGTAATACCCCCTTGAGCTAAATTAATTACGCACCAGTTTAAATCCTTAACGCCAACATGGTTTATAAACCAGGAAAAAAAACTAAAAATCACCCATTCGACCTGGGCAGCAGTATATCTTTCACCGAAAATTTCATCGGGATTGTCTGGGTCATAAACTCTTTCATACCAGGTAAAAAAATCTTGGTTATACCACTGTGCTTTTGCGGTCGGAGTAAAAACACTTAAGAAAAGGAAGCTTAAGGTTAAATATACTAAAAGGACTTTTTTAAACATGGATTTTAGTTAATTTAATAATAGCATACTCGTACTCTTGCATTGCAAGACGGAAGACGTGTCAATCTCAAAACCAAAATGTTAAATGTAAAAATCATATATCAAAACCACTTAGTTTTTTTAACGTTTGCTCTTCAGAGTTAACATTTGAGATGGAATTAGTTCATTCACAAAAACTCAATACATACTCCTTACCCGCCTCCTCGGGATTAACGAATCGGGGGGTGGTAATTAGGACGTTTAACTTGCAGGAAGTGTCAGAATCGATATCAAGAACTTCGAGAAGCTCTTTTTCGGCTTCTTCACGAAATTTGGAAAATGGAGAAGATAGAATCGAAACAAACACCTGATTGTTTTTGGGGAAATAAATCACTTTGTAATTTTTAGTTTCAGAAATGAGTAGGTCTCCATTATCGTTTATTTTTTGGGACGACTTGATAAGTTTCGAGGCATCGAGGAAAGATTCTTGTCTATTTTCAGAAGAAGTTATTGTTGGCTTGGTGTTTTTATTAAAAAAAAAGTTAGGTTTGTTGTTCAGAGTTTTTGAAACAAACAAAATCAAAAGCAAAACCAGGGCAATAAATATTAGATACCTAGAGTTTTTTTTCATGGTAGACAGTCTTGAATTCCGCATTGTTCTGCTGCATAAGCCCAATCACACCAAGTGGTTCCGCCGTTGCTTAAATGTGGACCCCAGGCTGTGGCAATATTGAAATCCGGATCCATAAATCTTTGAACACACTCATTTAGTATGCTTTGGTTTTGAATAATACAATACGGGGGTTGGACTCTATTAATGTCTGTAACAAAGGCTCCTGGACAACGCCAAGAACTATCTACTAGGCCTATTAGGTTTCCGCTTGCATCGTACTGTGGGATAGGCACAAGGTTTATCTGGAAAAGGCCGACGGAGTAATCGTATGATGATCCGTTCAAACAATTGTCGTTTAAGGCGGTTGGGTCGCCGCCGCTTTCAAGCCTGCAGATTTGCGAGGCAATTGATGCCGTATTTCCAAACGTACTTTGGAGGTAGGAAACGCTGCAGTATTGGGAATTGGATTCCTGACAGGTTCCTCCCCCTGGTGGTAAGCCGGTATCTGGTGGCTCGGCAGTAGCCGTTCCTCTGGGACAGACCTGGCCATAGCCTTGAGGTCGAAGTATAGTCTGGATGCATTGTAAAAAGTATTGGTGTAAACCTCCTATATAAGGAAAGTACATTTCTGCTTCGGCTCCAGGGCGGCCTACTACAGGACTTCCGGCGACTACAGTTGATCCGTCCAGGCTCACATATCTCACAGGCGATACACCAGGGATTTCGTTCAAGTATTCAATTGGGGATCCTGTTCCGGATTCAACTTTAGGAGGAAACCTCTTAAATACTCCGGTTGCACCCGCAACCAACTTATCCCAAATTTGTCTGGCAAGAGGAGTTTTAACAATAGTTTCAAGTCTTACATAAGGATTGACAACGCACTCCTCAAATGGATCGAGGGTTCCGAGCCTTCCTCCGCAGTCGGCTCCACATCTGTAATTAGGAGGACAAGGCTCGTCTTCGTAAATAGAGCATGACCAGAAGTTTGGATAACATCCTCCATCGCTTCTTCCATACTGAAATTCTATTGCGGCCTGGCAGTTAGCGCTGTCGGCATTGCTGGGAACTGGTACGCAGTTATTGCCGCAAATCTGATCTATAGGACAGTCAACCCTGCCATAGTTGGTCTCGCAATAATATCCTGAATTATAACAGTCGGCTTCTTCGTTTTCTTCTGCCGCAAGACCTCTGCAAAGGTTCCCGTTGGTCCAGATTAAAAACTGACAGGAAAAGTTGGCGGTGTAATTAACGGTTGCGGTTAGAACTCCTGCAAACAGATCATCGCCGGGGTTGTTTCTAACGTCAGTTACCATACAATAGGGCCTTGTTTCAGGGGTAAGAGAACATCCTCCTGAACAAATTCCAAAATGATTTGATACAGTTCTTTCGCTTCCATCCGAGGGCTGATTCATGACACCCTGTCCTGAAAAAACCAAAGTACTTGAGCCTCCACCATCCATGTTGATAGCGTCTCGGGCATTACAGGTTCGCATCATGTAAGCCAGTTCACGAAGGGTTACTCCCTCGCTATAGCCAGGTTGCCTTCCATCAACCACAATAAGAATTAAGGTGTTGTTGCCTGTTAGGCCAACGCTTGTCCTGGGATGTAAATGTACACAATCTTGGGGTCTAGAAGGATTACAGGTAATATAATTTTGAGCTACTTCGCCAACTCTAACAATTCCGTTTGAACCGGATATTGCATCCCACAAAGGGTCCCCCCCTCTTCCCCAAAATCTGACTTCATTAGCCTCCGAAATAAAAAAAGATGGTTCAGGAGAAGGATCCGAGTACTGGTCTCCTTGGGATGCGGCCAGCCCCGCTGGATCAGTAAGACTCCAGTGTAGATCTCCATTAATGGCAACATCAGATCCATAAGTTGACAGAAAGGAAGAAGTGGTTCTGCCGAGCCCTTCTCTAGGCGTAACCATCAGGTCTATATTTGGATTATTTAAATCGATCTTAACAACGTACCAAGTTAGGGTTCTGGGTGAGCTGGCGGTAAATCTTCTGTAGGTTATCCCGTCAGAAATTTGTTGAAAGTCGACATTGCAGTTAAAATCAGGACCCGTTGATTGGGCTTTTGAGGTTTTGGGAAGGACAAATAGAGCAAAAACAATTAATAATAATGTAAACAACATTTTTTCGGTTAGTTTCATATTACCTTTCTAGTTCGTCCGGCACCAAAGTTTGTTGTAACAAATCAGATAGTTCAAACGATTCTTGCATATGGGCGAAAAACAGTTCAGCCGGCCTTTGGTTTGAAAGAAAAACATTGGTTAAATAAAGACCCGGACTGATAATTTGATAAGGCGACGTCTGGGCTTCAACCTCGCCTTTCCGATCCTCAGTAGAGGAAAAAGGAATGTAGGGGAAAAGTCTGCCAAGAGCCTGAGTTAATCTGACTCTTGTTCTTGAGGACGGATAACAAAAACGAGGATCTGTACCGGATCCACAACCAACAATCTGGTTGTGTCTTTCAACACCCGCTCTTGATTGTTCAAAAAGCCTGTCGGTTATCTGACTATCCCAGGCAAGAAGTTTTTTTAGAGGACCCGAATAATCTACAATTTTTCTTATGCCCTCTTCTGTATTCGGATCAGGGGGGTCGTATTCGGCTCTTCCGTTAATACCATTTAAGTACCAGCTTATATATTCATTTACTTTGGCGGGATTGTCCAGACTATCTGGCATGATCTCAGGAGGTTGTTCCTGACTGTTAACTACAAGCTCGGTATTCCCCATAATGGGTAGATATGCTTCCTGCAAGTCGATAGCGATATTTTTTTGTCTGTTTATGCTGAAACGACATGTTTCTCTATAGAAACCGTCTGGGCTGGCTCCGAAATTTATAGTGCAGTCTGCGCTGATTGGATTTCCTTCGAAGGTAAGGGTTGTGGCGGCTCCGGTCTCATAAAGATGCTCAGCAATAATCTCTAGTCTGTCGTAGACCAAAAGATCGTTTCCGCAGAAAAGAGCTATATCAGCAACGTTTTGGTTGCAAGGGCTTGCTTGGTAGGGTCTCAGAGAATGAAATTCTGTCGGGCGGACCTGGTTGCAGGGTACATAAGGAGGGGGGATTGGACCCCGGGTTGGAGTAGGTGTATTAGTAACAGTAGGTATTGGGGTATTTGTGGGTCCGTCGTCACCAGCTGCATGGCAAAAACAGTCTCCTGTCCTTTCATCTACTCCGCAGACTTGATTACTTCTGCAACTATCATCAAAACGATGGCAGGGAGGACTATTGCCTTCACACTCTTGTGCCTTAATGTTCTTCGTTAATATTAAAAAGTTGAGGGCAAAAATAGATGTAACTAAAAGTGTTTTAACAATCCTTATGGGCATGATCCAGTTTAGCATAATTGCTTTTGACGTGGATAGAAGAACGAACTTAGGGTGGAACAATACGAAAGTTGGTGACGTCGGCTCCGGTAAAAACTCCGATGAAGCGTAGAATTAGGTAGCTTAGGGCAACGAGTGCTATGCCACCTATTGCATAAGTCAATGTTTTTTTAGCAGATTCCAGGCTTTTGGGGTCACCTCCAGAAGTGATAAATTTGAAGCCTCCCAGTAAAAGCATGATAAAAAGAAGTATTCCGGCTAGACCCAAAAGAGCCGCAATCACTCTTTCAAACATCCCCTCGAAGCTTTGTAAAGTGGCAGGTTCGCCCATAAGTTTTTATATACTTACAGTTTAGCGAAGAATTTGTATAAGGGCAATAAGGACTGTTCTTTCATTAAAAAACCCCGACAAGCGGGGTTTACTCCAAATTAGTATTACTTTCTATTATGGTGCCTGAGCATTCGGAATATTAAGAGAAAGTATATTGATTCCGAAGAACAAGTTTACAAGATTGATTATTGCCCACGCTGCAAAAACTATAACTAGACCGATTAGAGCTGCTGTAATTTGACCTCGTGCTGCTTCTGTTTGTCCTTTGTCTCCACCGGAGGTGATGTATCTTATTCCTCCCCAAACTAGCATGAAGAAGAAGATAAGGGCTGCAATAACCAGGACAAGAACAATTAAAGCAGAGATAATATTTGCAATCGTAATGTCATTGAGTCCTGCAAATTGCCCTCCAGGAGTAATGTTTATTGCTTGAGCGTAGACCGGTGAAAGTAATGTCATGTTGATGTTTTTATTATGTGATTATTCAAAATCCTTTGTCAAGTACCAGTTTTGAAATCAAATACTTGTTTAATCAATTTATACTTCAGGGATTCCTGCATTCCCAACCAGGATCCCTGCATGTCAGTGTTCCACACTCACCGCCTACTGAAACCCAGCCTCCTGAAGTACATCTGTAACAACCACCCGCAAAAGTGCGTCTTCCCACACTGTCTGTGACTGCATAATATCCAGAACACGAACCGCCACATGGACAAGCGGTGTTACCTCCAGACGGAGCAGATCCGCCATCTCCACCTCCGTCCCCACCCCCACCTTGTGGACAAATTAGTGTTGACGCAAAGCCTATATCAAACGCCCCGATTCTTACTCGCCTCAGACCTATTCCGAAAAAGCACTCGACCAGGTTAAGAATGGCGAAAAAGGCAAGAAGTATGATAACTCCGACAAGTGCGCTTGTTATACGGCTCCTTGCTTGCTCCAAGCGCATTTTGTCTCCACCAGAGGTTATCCATTGTATTGCACCAACAATTAGTATAAATACGAAAACAATTGCGCCTATTACAAATCCGAGGCCGATTAATGCGGGAATGAGTCTGCCAAGAAATTCAGCACCACTGGTAAATCCAAGGTCTATGGCCGGATTTCTGATGTTTTGGGCAAGTAATTGTTGTGAAATTAATGGATTCATAACACAAATTATCTAAAAAGCTATTGACAGATACCAGCGAAACAACCTTCGGCTGGAGAATTACAACAGACATCTCCTACGCCACAACTTCCACCGCTTATTATGCATCCAGGGGGACCAATAGGACTTCCACCGGCTCCAAGTCTTATTCTTTGAATCATTTCCCCGATGTCTAAAATATTATTTATTCCCAATAAAGTCGTAATCAGATCCATTATAAACATGGCTGCTATGACGACGACTAACCCGATGACGCCTGTTGTAATCTTTCTTCTTGCATCCTCAAAAGCCCCCTTGTCTCCGCCGGAACCAATTATGCCTATTGCTCCTGTTATGAGTATGAACATGAAGTAGATTGCTGCGATTACGGTCATTAGACCAATCGTTGTTGATAGCACGTCGGCTAAAAGCCGGACGGCGTTACTCCCGATGCCGATATTTCCTATTCCCGTTAAGGGGCCTCCGACAGGGTTTGATCTTTGAGCTAAAAGATTTCTCATTGTGGTGAAAAGAATTGGAGTTGCAATATTGCGTTCGCATCGCCGAAAAGAATTTGTCCTACAATTCCGGCAATAACAAAAGCACCAGCAGCTATGACCAATCCTATTATGCTTTGAGTAATTTTTGCGGTCGCATCCGCAATTCTTTTGGGATCTCCGCCTGCGGATAAATATGCGTAGCCCGCCATGATCAAATTAAAAACGGTAAATATTCCTGCTCCGACAATGAGAGTTCTTAGAATTATGTTTAAAAGTATTTGCAGCCCTGAAATGCTCCCGCTATTGAAGCGACTGAGAAATTGAGGCGGACTGACAGTACCCCATCTATTTTGTGCTATATT
Organism: Candidatus Woesebacteria bacterium GW2011_GWB1_39_12; assembly: GCA_000993405.1. Taxonomy (GTDB): domain Bacteria; phylum Patescibacteriota; class Microgenomatia; order UBA8517; family UBA8517; genus GWB1-39-12. The sequence continues at coordinate 7,912 of LBWB01000005.1, forward strand.
CATATTTAGATTTAATCTAACCCAATATAGTTATTCCTAAAGTAGCCTCTATAAATCTGACTATTAAAAATGCCGCTACAACTAGTATAAATCCAATTATCCCGGCTGTCATTATCTGCATTGCCTGCTGTTGTTTTTGGGGATTGCCGGCGCCTGTTATCATCTGAAATCCTGCAAAAATAAAAAGGAAAAGAAGAATTACGCCGGCAACAACTATAGCGTTTGAGGCAATTATTGAGACGAGTTGTCCAAGATCGGTAATTTCGGTAAGAAAACCTCCCCCACCAAGTCTTCCGAAAAAAACATCTCCTATATTAAAAGCTAAATTTGAGTTCATGTCGAGCCGAAAATGTTTAAAATAGGATCCAAACTAAAAATCCTGGCTATGAGTCTGACCACCCAATAGGCCGTAAACATAATCAAAAAACCGACAACCGCATAAGTAATTTTTTGTTGACCAGATGCAACTGCCTTAGGGTCCCCCTGAGAGGTAAGTATTTGAAATCCGCCCAAAATTACGTAAATTAAAATTAGAAAACCCGCTATTCCGAAAATATAGGGAATTAGTCGGTAAATTATATGGCCTATCGAAAAAGGACTACCACCTCCCGGAGCCAGTTCCGGTAGGGTAACTCTTATTAATTCGCGAAAATCTATTGGCATTATTGATTTCCAAATCCCGGAATTTGTAGAATTTGGACTCCGATAAATCTTAACAAATAGGCTCCGAAGAGAAGTAAAACTAATCCCATGATGGCCGCAGTCAGTAGTTCCTTGCCGGCCTGAACCCTTTGAGGATTCCCGGCTGAGGTAATAATCAAAAAGCCCGCATAAATCATTAAGACGAATGCAATGCCTCCCGCAAGCCCCATTCCCCAGCGAAGAAGGAAACTAGTAAAACCCTGGGTGTCTTCAACAGGAATACAACCTACTGCAGTACAGATACCCCCGAGGTTAGAATTTGTCGAACCAGTACAAGCGCCAGAATCCACGGGATCACAGAAAATTGCTAGATTAGACCCCCCAATTGATGCTTGTGCGGCTTGACAGATTCTGGGTGTTCCTGGGCCGCTTGCGCGACAGTACCCGCAGGCACTATCACAGTCTTCGTGTTCAAGACAAGGTTGTCCACAAGCCACACCACCTGGTGGGTTATTATTGACTACACATTGACATTCTAATGGGCCTCTTCCTCCACCTCTTACATCTTGTACACAAGGACTCCCACAGCCTCCCCTATAAATAAGTTCAGTACAACTCATCCAGTCAGTTGGACACCCAGCGTTTGTTGGTGGAATGCAGCAATTGCCTACTGTATCGCTTGTAGTTCTGCAGATTGTTGGAGTACCTCCTTCATCTTCGCATAAGGTGCCTGATCCGTAACTTCTACAATCTCCTCCACTCGGACACGGTTCTGCTGTAAGGATACAAGGATTGTTGACATCTGCTCTACACTCATCAGCATCCTCATCAACATTTCCGCTGTGAGTTGCGCAGACAGAGTCGTCGACGCCATACCCAGTTCCACAAGTATCGGTGTTTTCATTGGGCTGGCAACGTTGTGAAACCGGTCCTACCGGTACTGGAACGCAGTCGAATGTTTGGGCAAAGGCTTTTTGTGGTTTTAAAAAGGCAAAAACAAATAATACTAAACTAAAAGCAATAGCTATAGATAAAATCCTTTTCATTAATTTTAGTCTAGCACAAAAACTATTTGTCAAAAAGTCTATGCCGACTTTGCTGGTATAATTAAAAACAACATGAGTAGAACAAAGAACAAAGAACAAAGAACAAAGACAACATTCTTTAATTTGTTTTTATATTTTCTCTTTTTGTTATTTTTTTTACTAATCACTAGTCACTATTCACTATTCACTGTCTCCGCCGAACCCAACTGTGATTCTCCCGGACCCGGGGACATTGACTTTTGTTTACAAAAGATCGAGCAGGAGATAAATGCATTAAAGCCGGCCCAGGAATACAACAAAAAAGAACTTTCGGATTTGAGGATACAAATTGCTGGTTTAGAAAAGAGAATTGTCGGACTTTCAAACCAACTCGAGGTGACCCAAAAAGATATAGAAAAAAGAGAGGAAGACCTGGCCTATGCAGAGGAAATTTTTGTCGAAAAAACAAAAAATCATTATAAGTTTTTAAGAATTTATGATCCTCTTTTGCCCTTCCTATCCTCAAGCGATGCTTCTTCCGCTTTCAGAGAAATAGCTTTTCGCCAAAAAGCAGCCAAAGAGGATATTAAAACAATGGAAAAGTATGGAGAGGATCTTCTGGGCCTAAAAAATGACAAGGCAAATCTGGAGAAAAATAAGACAAACCTTTCAACGCTTCGCTCGCAAGTCAGTCAAAGGGCTCAGTTTCTGGCAGGAGAAGTTGAAAAGACGGAAAAATATTTAGCAACCTTGTCTGCAAAGCAGGAAGAGCTTTTGGCTCTTAAAGCCGGAGGTTTTCAGACTTCTGTCGGAGATACTCCTCCTACATTGGAACCCTGTTCGGGTCCTCCCGGATCATCTAATTTCTGCGACCCGGGCGTAAGGCCGGCTTTTGCTGCATTTTCTTTCGGAGCCCCCCACAGAACCGGAATGAGTCAGTACGGAGCTTTTGGGCGAGCAAAACAAGGTCAGTCGGCAGAAGCCATTTTATCCGCCTATTATCAAGGGGCCGAACTTAATAAAGGATATCCGGTTCCGGCTACAATCGGAGTTTCCGGCTACGGAAGAGTCTCTTTTGAAGACAATTATCTTTTGGGAATTTATGAGGTTCCAGAAAGGTGGGGAAATGAAGGTGGTTTTGAAGCCTTGAAAGCTCAAGCTGTTGCGGCAAGAAGCTATGCATTGGCAGTAACCAATAATGGAGCCGGTACAATCTGCACAACCGAAGCTTGTCAGGTTTACAAACCACAATTGAAAAGCGGCAAATGGGCAGAAGCCGTCCGTGCAACGCGTGGTTGGGTAATGATGAAAGGGGGTGTGCCCGCAACAACTTATTACGCATCAACTTCGGGCGGTTTTACTATTTCGCAGTGGGGCTGGTCCGGCATAAAAGACGCAAAAGATGGCGATTGGCCGAATGCCTCTTATGAGAAAATCTCAGCTTCTCCATGGTTTTACAAAGCCTGGTACAGGAATCGTGCGGGGGCTACATGCGGTAGGAGTAACCCATGGTTAAAAAGCGAAGAACTGGCAGATATCATAAACGCTTGGCAAGTTTTGTATAAAGGAGGAGGCGACGTTTCGCGTGTTTCTCCTCTTGATACAAGCTGTTGGAACGGAAACCCGTATTCAATGGGCGAACTTGCGGGGGTTGGAGGATATAATTCGGTTTCAAGTGTTTCGGTTACTTATTCAAACTCAGGTTCAACCCAGAGCTTAAATTTTTCCACGAACAAGGGATCCGTCAGTATGTCCGGTGAGGAATTTAAAAAGGCGTTTAATTTAAGAGCCCCAGGATATATTGGATTAAAAAGTAGTTTGTTTAATATAGAGAAGCTCTAAAGAGCTGAAATCCTAAGTACTAAATTCGAAATCCTAAACAATATTTAAAAAAATAACCAATTTATATTCATAAATTGTCAAATTTTCAAATTCTCAAAACGTTAAGGATTTTGTATTTAAGTAATTTGGATTTGTTTAGAGTTTAGAAATTGGGATTTAGTATTTGTCAACTCAAATGTTATAATTTGAGTTGAGATGCCTGATGTATTTGTTTCAAAAGAAAAGACAAAATCTTCTAAGCCGAAGTCGATTATTACTAAACCTAAAGGACCTGAAAGGCATAATCTTCCCGGCCATACTCATAATCCTTTAGCCGCCTTTTGCTACTACCCGGATTATGTGAAGTTTGTCAGCGAAGATCCCGAGGAAAAGGTGGTTTTACTTTTACGCCGGCATCCGATAACCAACGTAAAATGGATACTTCCCGCATTTCTGATGGTATTAGCACCTTCTTTTTTCCCCGTAATTTTGCCTTACGATCTTTTACCAGCAGGTTTTCGGATTATATTCCCACTTGTTTGGTATCTTATAACCTCGGCTTTCATCCTCGAGGAATTTTTGAGCTGGTTTTTCCACGTTAATATTGTAACCGATGAAAGAATTGTTGAGGTTGATTTTTTTAACCTCGTTTCAAGAGAAATAACCGACGCTAATATAGATCAGATTCAGGATGTTACTCCGCGTGTTGTAGGAGCAGTAAGAACATTTTTTAACTTCGGTGATGTGGTGATACAGACGGCAGCCGCGGTTCCCTTGATTAATTTTGAGGCTGTTCCAAATCCGGACAAAGTAGCCAGAATATTAAGAGAATCACGTATCGAGGAGGAGCAGGAAAAATTGGAAGGAAGGGTTAGATAATATGCAAGATTTTGGAAGTATTGCACCCTCTATCTTTATTCTTATAAAAATTGCTGTTTGGATTTTTCTTTTTACGTATGTTCTATTTTCCGGAGTTGTCATAAAACAAGTTCGTGTTATGACGCAGACTTTGGAAGTAGGCTTTGAAAAACCGATAAAACTCATTGCGCTTGTTCACTTTATTGTCTCTCTCACCGTTTTTATTTTAGCCCTTATTATTCTTTAAGATAAAGTGTCTTAGCTTATGAACTGGTTTCAAAACCAGTTCATATAACCTAGTGTAAGCTCTCAAAACGAGCCTAGAAGGCGAGTTTTGAAACAGGTTCTATGCCTTTTGAGATCATCTCGGCAAAACTTACGGGTAATCCCGACGCAGCAGGTTGGGCTCAAATTTATGAATTCAGTCCAGACGACGAAGAGAAATATAAGCTTAGAGGGAAACTTTTTGCGGTAATTTCCACTTCAACAAAAGAGGTTGGAATGGATACGGTTCTTGCAGGGAGAGAAGTTTTGTCACGCCTTCATGAAGAATATTTTGGAGAAACTTCAGGAAGTTCTTTTTCAAGACTGAAAATCTCTGTTGAGAAAGTTATAAACGAATTTTCTTCGTGGGAAGATATTCAAATTGCCTGCGTTTCTTATGTTAATAATGTTTTTAACGTGGCTGCCGGTGGTGGGGCGCGGATTGTTGTTTTGAGACAAGGCGACCTGTCAACCATTCTTCAAAGTCAATCTGGGGAAGTTCAGATAGCGTCTGGTATTCCCAAAGAAGGTGATTTTGTCATTTTGGCTACTAGTCAATTTTTCAATAGATTTTCACAGGGGGTTCTTAAGGGGGCAATTCAAGGAAGAGATCCAAAAGAAGTCGTTGAAGTTCTTGCGCCAATTATTCATTCAGGAGGTTTAACAGGTAGTCTCGGTGCAAGTTTTTTAAAAGTAGTAACGCTTGCACCAAAATTTGACCAAGCTCCTGCAGGTAATAGAATCGAACCCACAGAAATGTTTTCCCAAGGAGTTAAAAATATTTCTGGATTATTCAAAGGATTGAAAGCAAGAGCCGTTTATGTTCGAAATGTTGGAGACGAAAAAGTGCCGCCAAAAAAGAGGGTTTTGGCGAGCATAGGCGCAGTTCTTCTTATAACTTTAGTCGTTAGCATTTTTTTTGGAATTAGACAAAAAAGAAACAATGATTTACAAAAGGAGTTTGAGGAAAATTTTTCGGTAGCGGTGCATGAATTAGATGAAGCCGAAACCCTTTATTCTTTGAATCCGGATCGAGCAAGAGATCTTTTTTACGGGGCAAGAGAAAAAGTTTTGGGTTTATCGAAAGAGAATTTTAAGGAGGAGGAGGTTGCCGAACTTAAAAAAAAGATCGAGGAGGGGGGAAGAAAGATCTTGGGTGAACACACTCAGGAGCCATTAACTTTTGTTGATCTTGGGCTCTTAAGTCAGGGATTTGACGGAGATAGTTTAGTCTTTTCTGATGGAAAAGTTTTTGTTTTCGACAAAGAGGGAAAAAGAATTGTAAGTGTTGAGATTAAATCCAAACGAGCGGAGGTGATTGCCGGAACAAATCTTCTTGGTAAGGCCGAGGCAATTGCCGTCTACTCGGACAGAGTCTTTACTATTACTCCGGAGGGCATTTTCGAAATTTTTGAAAATAGCAAAAAGGTGATTGAAGCAGAATGGGACGGAGAAATCTTGGCATACTCATATGCAGGTAACTTTTATGTCCTTGAGAAAAGTGGTTCTGTAATTTGGCGCTACGCCGGCAGCGAAAATGGTTTTTCGGCAAGGCGAAACTGGCTAACAGAAAGCGTGGTTGTTGATTTGACCGATGCCAAACAAATTGTAATAAATGGTTCGATTTGGGTTTTAAAGGACGATGGCGAGGTTGTTAAACTGACTTTAGGAAATTTACAGGCGTTTGGTCTTAAGAATGTTGCTCCCGACGTCGATAAAGCCGACGCAATTTTTGTCAGTGAAGAGACCGAAGATTTTTATGTTTTAGAAAGTGATGGCGGCCGAGTCGTTGTTGTAAATAAAGACGGAGAATATAAAGCACAATATCTGTCAGATCAAATAAAGAACGCAAGATCTCTTGTGGTGTCAGAAGAAGAGAAGAAGTTAATTCTTCTTACCGGAAACAAACTTTTTTCAATTGATCTTGAACATTTATAATTTTAGGTTGATTTTATGTCAAACTCCGAGTATAATACAGGCTGTTTGGGGACGATCGGTTTCGACGGGAAATGTACTTTAAAATCTGCAAGCAAAGTTTGACCCACACTTTTCAAAAGAGGTCAAAAAGAATAATTGCTAACAAAAGCGATTATGACTTCGACTACGCTTATTTAAGCTAAGTTGAATGCTCACCGGCCTTGTTTCTCAACCGAGCTGGATGGGTATAAACCTGTTGAGATGCGGAAAGTATGAGTGGTTTTATATACTTTCCTAAGACTTAAAACCAAACTCTCAACTCTTTCTTTAGTTTTAATGTTGAGAATTAAAAATTTAAGCTAAATAAGCTTGTAGAAGATTTTAAATTCATTTTTCGGACGAGGGTTCGATTCCCTCCGTCTCCACCAAATTTACTTGAGCTTTTCTCGAAGCTCTTGTTCCATTTCTCTTTGAATATCCTTTTTCTTAATACTTTCCTTTTTTTCAAACTTTCTTTTCGATTTTGCCAGAGCAAGCTCAATCTTGGCAAGATTTCCTTTTGTATAAATTTTTGTCGGGACAAGAGTCAACCTTTTTTGTTTTATCTTCGTTTGAATGGAAATAATTTGGTCTTTGTGAAGAAGGAGTTTTCTGGTTCTGGTCGATGAATAGTCCTTTTTTCCCTCGACCGGTATGTTTGCGTTGACTAGATAGATTTCGCGGTCAATAATTTTTGCAAAAGAATCCGATAAATTTACGTGCCCACCCCTTACGGCTTTTGCTTCAGCGCCCAATAAAGATATTCCCGCCTCGATTCTTTCGAAGAGATTATAATTAAACTTAGCCTTTTTATTTACAATTTGCATAATAATATAGTGCAAAGTACAAAGAGCAAAGAACAAAGGAGTAAGCGAGTAAGATTTTCCCATGCGCTTTGTCCTATGAACTTTGTGCTAGTTTATTTTACTCTTAAATGGACTTAATTAGCTTAATATTTCCAAAAACGTGTTTAGGATGTGGTAGAGAAGGGAAATATATTTGTCAATCGTGTATTAATAAACTTGTACTCCTTAAGCAGTTATGTCCTTATTGCGAGAAGGCGTCAACCGACGGGGTTACACATATTAAGTGTCTAAAGAAACTTCGACTTAGCGGCGTTTTTTCAATATGGCCATACGAGGGAGTGATTCGGACTGCGATTTTAAAGCTCAAATATAAATTTGCCAAGGAGATTGCGAAAGAACTCTCAGAATACATGGCAAATTACCTTAAAAACCAACCGATATTTCCGAAAAACTTGACACTTACACCGATTCCTCTTTATTTCCTCAGAGAAAACTTTCGCGGATTTAATCAAAGCGAACTTGTTGGTGAACCTTTAACAAAGAAGATGGGCTGGGATTTTAATTCTGATATTCTTATTCGGAAAAGGTTTCGCCGCCCCCAAACCGAGCTTAAAGGGAAAGAGCGACGAAGGAATATAAAAGGAGTTTTTTCTATGAATCCCAGCTACAAACTACAAACTACCAGCTACATACTTTTCGACGATGTCTATACCACGGGTTCGACTCTCAAAGAAGCTGCGAAAGTATTAAAGCGAAACGGAGCGAAAGAAGTTTGGGGGTTAACAATCGCAAGATAAATAGGGATTAGCGATAAGGACCGTAATATTTCAGTGATTCAGGATATTTTGAGCGTGCGACAAAGAAAATATTCCAGACTGGATCGGTCAATAACCATATTCCCTCTGTCGATAAATTGGTTTCTTTGCCTTTTTCATAAATGATATTTACAACGTCTTGTTTAATCTGTTTGATCTCTAGTTTTTTATATGGAAACAATGGGGACTTCACGCACGAAGCATAAAGTAGATCAGACCAATCAATACATTTATCTAATTCAGTAGCTATCCATTCTTGATAGTTAAAATTTTTAGCAAACTGGGTTTTATCTTCAACGTCGGGAATTATCCGGAGGAGAAGTAACGATTTTATGGTAAGTGCAACACTTACTACTAAACCAACCGTAAGAGTAAAAAATAAAATCTTCTTGAATTTCTCTTTCACAATTTTAGCATAACAATAATTAACCAGAATTTCTAATGGAGTGGAAGATTAAGTGTACTAGCAAGAGAATTATTTGAAGCAAATGTATTTGCGGAGGGTACAGGATTCGAACCTGTGTAGGGATTTCTCCCTCGAGTTTTCGAAACTCGCGCAATTGTCCACTCTGCCAACCCTCCTCGTCGGAACTAGCTTCGCTTTCCGCAAACCGCTTACGCTTTTTGCTTTACGCTTCGCTGTTCCTCCTCTCAAAATTTCTTGAAGAAATTTTGTATCTTCAAATTCCAAAGGGGTATATCTTTGATGGGTGCACCTGGGAGGAATCGAACCTCCAACCTCTTAGTCCGCAACCAAGCGTTCTATCCATTGAACTACAGGTGCGAATATAACGAGCACTTGTAGCGAGATCGACAAGGTTCTGAGCGGAGCTCAGGTTCTTATCCATTGAACTACAGGTGCAAGTACATAATTTTACCAGATTTGAAGCCAAAAATCTTCTTAGGTTAAAGAAGGGGCTTAGGAGATTTTTTTTGAAACCCAGTCTGAAGCTTTATCCATTCTCGTGGGAGCTGCTTCCTCCTCAGGAATATAAAGAGAAAGGGACTTTTTAATTTTATCCTTATCGCTATCGTTAATTACCAACTCTAACCTTCCCGGAACTACCAGTGTTTCCAAGATCAATAAATCAGTATTCAAGCGTTTTGTAAACCAAAAACGAGTGAAAAGCTCCCAATCGTTTCTTCTGTCAGCAACTTTTATTCCCTTGTTGGTAACGGCGTATTCGATCGTTTCCGGTTCCACTGTTGACAAAATATAAAACAAAAAGACCAAAGCGATCAAAAGCACAACAGGCATTGCACCTTCAACAATAAAAAGAATAAATCCAAAAATAGAAGCAATAACAATTAACCTTACCCAGAATTCCCTCTCTCTTTTCTTAAAAGCTCTTGCCGGTGCCTTCCAGGAAAAAAGCAATTTTTCCGGTTCGGGTCTTGGAGGAAGTGGGGATTGAACAGGCTGTTGGGGGGTAGCTTGTTGGGTCGCTTGAGGAGAAGGAGCTTGATTACTTTTCTGATTGGGCATATCTAAAATCATTATACATACTTGGTTAACAGCTTTTCAATAAGCCTTTATCGGTGATATAATCTCAACTGCAAGGAGGAGTCGCCTAGTGGTCGATGGCAGAGGTTTGCTAAACCTCGATCCGCAGGGGTCACGTGGGTTCGAATCCCACCTCCTCCGCTCGTTTTACTCGCGGAGTCGTTGGGATTTGATAGCGCACAAGTAAAGTATTTCATGCTTTGCACGGCGAATCCCACCTCCTCCACCAATATGTTAGACAAAAATACTGTTTTAGTTTCCGCTGCGTGTGTCTATAGAGACGTAAAAGGAAAGCCTCGCTGGTTTTTTATTAAACAGACGGAAGTTGATGGTTGGGAAATTCCCAAGGTTTTGGTAAGAAAAGGAGAATCATCTGTTAGAGCGGTTCTTAGGTTGATGGGAGAAAAAGGCGGCATGAGTACAAGGGTTTTGGAAGAAGCAGGAAGGGCCGGCGGAGTAACAACTATTAATGGAAGAAGTTTACCCCAGAGACATATTTATTATTTGATGATGGCCAAGTCTTTGGCAAATGAGACAATCGGATTTTCTGAGTGTCTGTGGCTTGAATATTCCAAAGCGGTAAAAAAGGTTAACTCTAAAAGAGATAAAACGATGTTAAAAGCCGCTAGAGAAACTTTGGAAAAATGGAAAAAGGAAAACCAGAAAAGGAGAAATGGTTTGACATTTGAAGCTTCATGATGCGCGAGTTTTCCGCCGGGGGCGTTGTTTTTAAAAAAGCGAAAAGTAAAGTTTTATGGTTGGTAGCAAAGTCTTCTCCCAGCAAAAAATATCCTGGAGATATCTACAGACTTCCTAAGGGTTGGGTTGACGATGAAGAAAACGGTAAAAGGCCCGGACCACTTTCAAGGGGAGAAAAAAAGTTAACAGAAGATGAACTTCGAAGTACCGCAGTAAGAGAAGTACAGGAAGAAGGAGGAGTAGAAGCCGAAATTATAAAAAAAATCGGAACAGAAAGATTTTTTTATACAAAAGAAGGAGAACGTATTTTGAAATTTGTTACTTTTTATCTGATGAAGTGGAGGAAGGATTTAGCTACCGGTCCGGGTTTTGAAACCGAAAAAGTTGAGTGGTTGGATTACGAAGAAGCTCGAAAAAGACTTACCCATTCCGGAGAGAAAAAGATGCTGGATAAAGCAAAACAGAGTTTAGATCAAGGTTTACAAGAAAGTTTGGTATAATGTAGCGTTTGGATTATTTAGAGTATTAAGGAGAGGTGCGAGAGCGGTTTAATCGGTACGATTGGAGATCGTATGTGATCGCAAGGTCACCGAGGGTTCGAATCCCTCCCTCTCCGCTCACCTTCGTTTTGCTTGATTTAGAACCTTTCCAGTGCTATTATAGGACGTTTAATACTTTTTAGGACTTACTCAAATTTATGAGAATAGAAGGTCAAACTAATACCAACCCCATTCGAGAGACTCTTGATTATTGGGGAAGACATCCGCGCGATGTCATTTTCAGGATTGCTCCCGCTTTTGTACTTTTTCTAGCGGGTTGCCGAGGGGGGAGGGGACAAATATCAAACGAAGAACTGCAAGCCACCCTTTCCGCAGGATTTGCCCAGGCTACAGAAGTTATGAAGACAGCACAGGTGGAAGCAACCGCTCTGGTTGGTGAAGGCCAGGCAGAAGCAACTCGGTTGGCCAGAACGCCAACACCTTCAAAAACTCCGACGCCAAATTCAACAGTTGTGGCTTTGCAAGGCACAATTGCGTCTTTTCAAACCCAAGCAGCCGAAAGTTTGCCGACACTTACTCCGATCCCAAGTAAACCGGTCGAAGTCGCAACCCAGGAACTAGGTTTGACAGCGACACCAACTGAACCGGTTCTCCGGTTTTTCGTCTTGGATGATAATTCAGTTACCGAGGAAATCAGGGAAAAAACTGTTGCCTTGTTAAAAAGGCTCTTCCCCGATGCTGAGGTGGTTGGATTTGAAACCTGTACTACAGAGTTGAGAGATGGTCAATGGTCAGGCGGGGTTGCGGACCATACAATTAATGGAGTTCAGTCTGCGGGTCCAGATTGTGTAAAGGATATTCTGGAAGAAAATCCTGGTGCAACTATCGTCGGTTATACTCAGGGGCAAAGGGAGATGAATGAGATGATACGTGCTGGGTCGGTTGTTGTTTGTTGGAAACCAGATTCTAATTGCGTCATTGATGCATTAGACGAATCTCTTAACAAATAGGAAAGGATAGACTTTAGTTTATTTTAGAATGTTTTTTTAGGTCCTAAATCCGAACTTCCCCCCACTAACCGCTAAATTCATTTTTATGCTATATTACTAGATATGAATAAGAATCTTCTTAAACTAGCTACAATTCTTTTTTTATTGTCCACTTTTATAATTATCTTCCCAAAGAAAGTTTATGCCTATGTTGATCCGGGAACCGGGAGTTATTTTTTGCAGATAGTTGTTGGTGTTTTGCTGGGAGGACTTTTTTCAGTTAAACTCTTCTGGAAGAATGTCAAAAATACGTTTTCGAGAAAAAAACAAAGCAAAGAAACTTCCGAGCCGAATTAATCATTCCGCCTCATTCCGCGACCCAAGCGGATCCATCTTTACTCATGATAATGAAATTTATCGAAGAGTAAACAAAATCTACAAACCTCAGTACGAGTATCTTTTGTCATCCGGCCTTTATAAAAGGCTGGTAAAAGATGGACTTCTGATTCCTCATGAAGAAGTAAATTTGGAGAAGATCAAAGTTTACAAGATCATCAAGCCGATAAAAATTCCCTTCATATCTTACCCCTATGAATGGTGTTTTAGTCAGCTCAAAGATGCAGCCATTTTAACTTTGAAAATTCAAAAAATTGCCCTGGAATTTGGAATGACCTTAAAAGATGCCAGTGCTTTTAATGTCCAGTTTTTGAACGGGAAACCAATACTTATTGATAGTCTTTCTTTTGAAAAATATAAGCCCGGTGCTCCATGGGTTGCCTATAGACAATTTTGTCAACACTTTCTCGCACCCCTTAGTTTAATAGTCTACAAAGACGTTCGTTTAAATCAGCTCTCAAGAATTTACATCGACGGGATTCCTTTAGATTTGGTTGTGTCTATCTTGCCTTGGCGTGTTTTATTAAAATCCAACTTATTTATTCATTTGTATCTCCATGCCAAAAGCCAAAAAGCTTTTGCAGATAAATTTTTAAATCCAAAAAAACACAAAGTTAGCCTTAATTCTTTAAGAGGACTAATAGAAAGTTTGGAGAAGACAATAAAAGACTTAACACTTAAGACAAAGGGTAGTACTTGGAGCAACTATCAAGATACTTGGAATTACAGCAAAATTGCATACGAAGATAAAAAGAGAATTATAAAAAAGTATTTAATAAAGGCTAAGCCAAAAGGTGTTTGGGACCTGGGTGCAAACATGGGAGATTTTAGTAGAATTGCATCATCACTAGGAGCTTATGTTATATCTATCGATAATGACGCCTTAGTCATTGAGAGAAATTACCTTTCGTCTAAAAAAAAGGGGGAAGAAAAAATACTTCCTCTGGTCATTGACCTGACTAATCCCAGTCCTAAAATTGGTTGGGAGAATAAAGAGAGAGAAAGCTTTCTAGAAAGAGGGTCGACAGACTGCTTATTGGCTTTGGCTTTGATTCATCACTTAGCAATTTCGAACAATCTAAGTTTCGAAATGATTGCTAGTTCCTTTTCCAAATTATGTAGATTTCTTTTAATTGAGTTTGTTCCCAAAGATGATTCGCAGGTAAAAAAACTTCTTAGGACACGAGAAGATATTTATGGTTATTATTCAAAAGATAATTTTGAGAAGGTTTTTGCCAAGTATTTTGAAAAGCTAGACCAATCTAAACTAAAGAAGACAAATAGAGTTATATATTTTTATAAGAGAAAGGGAAGGTAGGTTATGAAGAATAAAGTTTATTATCCGTTTATTCTCGCGTTGTTTCCTGTTTTCTTTCTTTATTCCTTTAACGTAGGCGAGGTAAAGTTTAGTGAAATTTTGCCGTCTTTATTTACTGTTTTAGGATTTAGCCTTTTTTTGTATTTAGTTTTTTACCTGATATTCAAAAAAAGTAGTGAGAAGTCGGCGCTTGCAACTTTCTTTATTCTTTTTCTAATCTTTTCTTATGGTCATATAGCAAGCGTAGTCTATCCGTTTCATAAGGATTATTATCAAATAAGCGATTTGTATCTAATAACCCTTTGGATAGTTTTAATTGCTCTTGTTATCTTTTGGGTTGGCCAGCTCAAGAAGGACTTAAAAAGGATCAATGTTTTTTTGAGCTTAGTCAGTTTAGTGCTGATTATTTTTCCTTTAGTTAATATTGGTTTCTTTCAGTTAAAAAATTCTCTAAATCAAAAAAAGTCAGAGATGCGAACTCCCCAAAAGACGCTTGAAGCGGGGGGAGAAAGTCTGGTGCAGAATGAAAACTTGCCTGATATTTATTACATAATCTTGGATAGATATGCGAGTAAAGAAATTTTGAAAGAAAGATATGGCTTTGACAACAGCAAATTCATAAGAGATCTTCGCTCAAAAGGGTTTTATGTAGCCGAAAAATCATTTGCAAATTATCCAAAGACTGCTCATTCCTTGGCTTCGTCTTTAAACATGGACTATCTGAATTTTGGGTCAGAATCAGGTAATAATTGGAGGCCTATTTTTGATATGCTTAAAGACTATAAAGCCTGGAGTTTGTTGAAAGAAAGAGGTTATAAATTTATTCATATGGGTTCTTGGTGGCAACCAACTAGTGAGAATTCTTATGCAGACGAGAATATTAACATATATCCTCTGCCGGAGTTTTCGCTTGTCCTTTATAAGACTACTTTTTTTTATCCTCTGGGTAAAATTGCGGGTATTTTTAATGAAAGACTTATTCAATATCAGAGAGTTAAACTACAATTCGAGAAGCTGGAGAGTATTTCTCAGGATTCCGATCCTACTTTCGTCTTTGTGCACTTCTTGGTTCCTCATGACCCATATGTATTCAACGAAGATGGAAGTTTTGTTTCCGAGACAGAGGAGACAAGAACAAGCGAGAATGACAAGTACATAAATCAGGTAAAGTTTGTTAACTCCAAGCTTATTAACTTTATTGATAAAACTTTAAACGGACAGAGTAAATCTATAATTATTTTGCAAAGCGACGAAGGTCCGCATCCTGAAAGACACGAGCTTGACCCCTTGGGATTTAATTGGAATGAGGCAACAAACGAGGAGCTCAAGCTTAAAATGGGGATATTTAATGCCTACCTTTTTCCGGGTGTTGACAAAAGTGTGTTTTATTCAAGTATTACCCCGGTTAATTCATTTAGACTTTTATTCAATAGTTATTTTGGGACAGACTATGATATTTTGGAAGACAGAGCCTTTGTCTTCGAGGATTACAACCACCCTTTTAAGTTTTACGACGTGACAGACAAATTAAGAAACTAGACGTTAGTACTCGTAGATAGTAGCTTTATCATTTTCAAAAATCTTTTTGAGAAATGGGTATCTTAAATTGCTAGCTCCTCCCTTTTTAGTAATTTCCTTTTCCTCGCTTGACCAGACAATATATTTTATTTCTTCTTCTTGCAAGAAGTTTTTTGCCTCCTCTTCCATCATTTGATTTGCATAAAATTTTGACATTACCTTGATCTTGTCCTGGGAATTTGGAGTCTGATAGTAGTGACCGAAATAGACTCTACTACCTGTGTTGGCTGGAATAATATTTCCCATAAAGTATGCAGAAAGAACTCCAACGCCCTTTTTTGTATTTTTATTCAAAAAACTAACTAAATCGTATTCTTCTTTAGCCACATATGACCAATTACTAATTTCTCCTCCTACCCCAAAGGCCATTGCAAAACGGGCGCTTAGGATAATAAATGTTGTTGTTGGAAGTAGGATAACCAGTAAAAAAACAAGGGATTTTTTTCTAGTCTTAAAGAACAAAGAAAAATCCTTTAGCTGGCTAAGAACAAGTAAAGTTGCTGGGAAGAAAAGAGCTCGAAGGTAATATCGGGCAAATCCTGTCGGCAGATAAGAAAGGATTATACTTAGCAGAAACCAGGTATTTAGAAAAATTAAATGTTCACTCCATTTTCTTTTTAAAAAAAATTGCATAAGTAAAAATGTGCTTAAAATTCCATATCCCAAAAAAAGTGAGATGGGATTTGGGGTGGGGAGGTTGGGCGAGAAGACACCTTTAAAAGCCGTTGAGGAGAGAAGGTGTAAGGAATATAGAATACCAGGCGGTAAGCTCAAAGCAATTGGCAGAAAAATATTTTTTATGGGTTGGACGCTTTTTCTTTTTCTGGCAAGGAACAATGCGTAAATAAAAAAGATAAGATAAAAACTTAGAAGATAAAAGGGATAAATAAAGGCAAGTACGCCTAGTGCTAACCCACTTAGTGAAAGGTATTTAAGAGAATTCCTCTTTTGTCCTAGGAAGTAGAAAGAAAGAGATATTAAATAAAATGAAATAGCTAGCGCTTCATGAGCGCGTTGAAAAGTTGAGGCAAAAGTGAATGGAGTCATGGTGATATCAGGAAGAAATACCTTTGGATAAAATAGCCAGCCGAATCCTCCTGCAAGAGGAATTAAAAATAAAGCTGCGTTGATGCCTTTCCGTTTGAGAAAAGCTTGCGAAACCCGATAGATGGTTAGCATTAAAACACCTCCAGCAATAACTGTTGAGATATTAAATATCAGGAAAGGATTAGTAGACGGAAATAAGACCCCCAAAAGTGTATAAAGAGGATAAAGGACTATTGGTTTATGGGGCATGGTTGTATAAGCGTTTTGGAATTTAAGTCCGTGGGTTTGCGACCAGCGGATTGCCGAAACATAGACGTTTATATCCCAGGGATCAAACCATGAAACTTGTCCCAAATAAACTTTATCTTTTGGCGGATTTATATATCCGTAAAAGTTTGGGAAGTTATATAGGAATAAAACCAACAATGTTATTAAAATTGCCCCCCGCTTCATACTGGTAAAATTGTAAACTAAGCTAACGACATATTACCAGTTGAGAAATCTGAAAAAGGTTATGCTTACGAGAAAATTTAGAGGTTTTGCGGACAGGAAATTATTTCTGTTTTTTTGGGTCCTTTTATTCATAGCTTTTTGTTCAAAGGCGTTTATCTTCTTGGACCCGGATTTTGGTTGGAGGATAAAGGCCGGAGAAATTTATTTAAATTCCGGCATTCCTGAAACTGACCCCTTTTCATATACAATGTCCGCTTTTCCTTGGGTGGATCACGCCTGGAGTCAGTCGCTTCTTTTTTATTTTATATATTCAAAGCTTGGTTATTTTGGGCTAGCGCTTCTCGAATCACTTCTTGCGATTTTGGGTCTTTATTTAATTTCTTTTAGCTTTGGTAAGCCAATTTTGAGTAAAGAAATTCTCAAAAATCTGGGATTTTATATAAATACGAGGTTTTTAAAACCTTTCTTTTTTGAATTGTCTTACGAAAAGCTGGGGCTATTCTTAAGTTTCCCTGTTCTTTTAGGGGCCTCAATATTTTTTACCTTTTTTGGTATTCGAGCCCAAACAGTCAGCTGGCTAATGATGTCCTTTTTGGTTCTTATTCTCTTTAAATCAAATTTGGGAAAAGCCAAATATATTATTCCACCACTTTTTCTTTTCTGGGCCAATCTTCACGGAAGTTTTTTGATGGGTCTAACCACATTTTTTATTTTTTTATTTTTAAAATCTGTAAGAACCAAAAAAGCGTTGATTAGCGAATGGACAATTTTAATTGTAAGCATTTTGCTAACATTTATTAACCCTTATGAAGGTGGAATTTGGAAAGAGGCATTTTCTTCCATTTCAGATACAAAACTTCGTTTTAGCATAGTCGAGTGGATGCCGGCACTTATGATGCTTGACTTGGCAATAGTTTCTTTTATAGGAATTTCGTTCAGTCTTTTTGTGAAATATAGGAAGAAGCTAAGGCTCGAGGAAACCGGATTATATATATTCTTTTTGACCTCGGCATTACTGTCAAGAAGACACCTGCCTTTATTTGTAATTATTGCTATTCCGGTTACGGTTAAGACAATCAATTTTCTTTTGGAAGATGCAAAGAAAGTAAAGAAAGGGCAAGAGAGATTTACAAAGTTTTATAAAACGCTCTGGTTAACCAGCCTTATAATTTTCTTTATCCAAGCCATTTTTGCATTTCGTGAGGCTGGTTACTTAGGCTATGGCGGTTTTTATCCAAAGGAGGCCGTTTCTTATCTAAATGAAAATTTGCCTCGAGGTGAGATTTTCTCAGAATATGGTTGGGGGGGATATTTAATTTGGAAATTGCCGCAAAAAAAAGTATTTGTTGATGGCAGAATGCCATCTTGGAGATGGGACGAGCCAGATAATGCTGGATTAACTTCAGCCTTTGATACTTATAACGAAGTACTGTCGGGGAAGGTTGACTATAGAAAAGTATTTGAAAGATATGATGTCGAAGTTGTACTTTGGAGTAAACCTAAAGAAGAAGACAAACTGGATGATCTGACCGAGAAACTTGAAGGGTTCCTTTCGGTTTTCGGATGGGAGACAAGCGATTTTGATCTTTTGCAGGCTTTAGAGCAAGATGGTTGGGTGAAAGTATACGAAGATGAAGTGGCGGTTTTATATAAAAGCCCTCGTTAATTTTCATCCTTTCTTCGGTTTTATTTGATATAATGAAATAAGATGGCAGATCAGGTTGATGAGGTAAAGTCAAAAATAGATATAGTATCTTTAATTTCTGAGTACGTTGAGCTTAAGCGCGCGGGCAGAAATTATAAAGCTTTATGCCCTTTTCACTCCGAAAAGTCCCCTTCGTTTATGGTTTCACCCGAACTCCAGATTTTCAAATGTTTTGGGTGTCAAAAAGGTGGCGATGCTATAACCTTTTTACAAGAATATGAAGGAATGGATTTTCCCGAAGCCTTAAAATTTTTAGCCGAAAGGGTTGGGGTAAAGCTTATTAGAGAAAATTTTGTCGGTAAAGACAATAAAGAAAGGTTATATGAAATAAATTCTCTCGCGTCTCGCTTCTACCATTATATTTTACTCAATCACAATGCAGGGAAAATTGCTCTTGATTATTTAAAAAATGAGCGGGGGGTAAAGCTTGATACGATAAAAACTTTCCAGATAGGTTATTCTCCCGATACCCCTCTTGCTTTTAAGAAATATTTAGTGGAAAAGAAAAAAATTTCACTGAAGGAACTGGAGAAGGTAGGACTTATTTATAGCAAAAATGGAGTTGCTTTTGATAGATTTCGGGGAAGGATTATTTTTCCTTTACACGACCACAGAGGTAATATTGTTGGTTTTTCGGGCAGAGTTCTTCCGGAAGCACGTAATGATATTGCAAAATATATTAATTCGCCCGAGACCGAAATTTATCACAAGTCAAAAATTCTTTTTGGCTTACAGTTTACAAAAGGCGAGATTAAAAAAGAAAAAGAAGCTGTTATTGTGGAAGGAGAGCTCGACGCCATCTCGTCGTGGCAAGTCGGAATAAAAAATATTGTTGCGATTAAAGGTTCGGCACTAACCGATGAGCAGGTAAGACTTTTGGGTAGATTTACTCAAAAACTGATCTTGGCGCTTGACACCGATTTTGCAGGCAATGAGGCAGCGAGGCGCGGATTTGAAACTGCCGAGAAGCTAGGTTTTGATATCAAGGTTGCAAAACTTTATGGATTCAAAGATCCGGATGAGGCTGCTCGCAAGGATCCCGAGAAGCTAAAGGAAAGTTTGACAAAAGCAAAAGACGTCTGGGATTTTATTATCGACTTAATATTTGAGCGTTATCCGAGCCTAAACGGAAGCGATAAGGCAAAAATAAGTAGGGAAATAATTCCGATACTCTCGGACATAAAGGATAAAATTGTTCAAGCTCATTATATAGACATTGTGGCTAGAAAACTTGGAGTTTCTTTGGAAGTCGTTTCAGAACAAGTGAATAAGGTTGTTGGGGAAGAAGTTGAAAAACCGAAGCTTGAGATATTAGTAAAGCCCCAAGCGAAAATGCGGCGTGAGCTTTTAGAAGAGAGATTCTTGGCAATCGTCTTTCGCTATGATCCCAGAATTCTTCTTAAGAATACGCGACTTATCAAGTTAATACAAACGCCTTTGGCAAAAAGAATTGTAGAGGAGTTTAAATCTTTTTCTAAAAAGCATGCTGACTTTGATCCATCACTTTTTGCCTCTTTACTGCCGGGTGAACTTGTCGACGGCTACGTTGATTTGATACTAAAGGATATAAAAGGCTTGGATCCTGAAAATCCTGAGAGAATGGAAAAAGAGATTGTTCTTATCGAGAAGGAGTTAAGCGTACTTGATGTCAAAGAAAAGCTGGAAGAAGTTTCATTACAGATTGGCGATTTGGAGGAATTGAAAGACCTGAAGATGGTAAAAAGGAAGGAAGAAGAATTTGGGGAATTAACAAAAAAGCTAAATGAACTTGAGCACAAGAATTTTAAGGGTATAATTCTTTAGTGACATGGCAAAGAAAGAGACAGCTGATTTAATTAAAAAAGGAAGAGACCAGGGTTTTCTAACTCAAGATGATATATTGGAGGTTTTTCCCAACGCAGAAGAAAACTTGACCGAGCTTGACGATCTTTATGACAAACTCTTGGCAGAAAGCATTGACGTATTTGAGTCGGTTGAAGCTGAAGAAATGGATTCCGATGAGAAAGCGAAAGAAAAGCTCGAGCGGGAAATTGAGATTTTATCAAAGCTGGGTGGCGCCGAATCAACCGATCCGGTCTCAGTCAAATCTTCGTCTGGTCGTTTCAATAGCCAAAAAATATATCGGCCGCGGGCTATCTCTTCTTGATCTTATCCAAGAAGGTAATCAGGGTTTAATAAGAGCGGTTGAAAAATATGATTGGAGAAAAGGTTTTAAATTTTCTACTTATGCTACCTGGTGGATTCGTCAGGCAATAACCCGGGCGATTGCAGATCAGGCTCGAACCATAAGAATTCCGGTACACATGGTTGAGACGATTAATAAACTTTATAGAATCAGCAGGCGTCTGATGCAAGAGTTGGGTCGGGAACCGACCGCCGAAGAGATCGCAGAAGAGGCGGAACTGGATGCCGACAGAGTTAGGGAAATTTTTAAAATTGCCCAGGAAGTAACCTCGCTCGAGGCTCCTGTCGGAGAGGACCAGGAGAGTTTCCTGGGAGATTTTATTCCTGATGAAAGCCAGCTTTCTCCGGTTGATGCCGCATCAAAACAACTCTTGAAGAATCATCTCGACGAGGTTTTGGCGACTCTTTCTGACAGGGAAGCGAGGGTTTTAAAGTTAAGATTTGGTCTGGAGGGAAATAAGCAAATGACTTTGGAAGAGGTTGGGAAGGTTTTCGGGGTAACCCGTGAGCGCATTCGTCAAATTGAAGCAAAAGCACTGCGTAAGCTAAAGCATCCCAGTCGACGAAAGAAACTTCAGGATTATTTGGAGTAACCTTTGCCAAGTAGTAAACTGACTAAGATGCCTGCCTTTATTAAAAGATTTCTTTTGGTTTTGTTGTTTGCACTTTCATTTTCTACCGGTCTTTTTGCGAGTTATTTTTACTTAAACTTTTCCAAAGTTTTTATTAAAACTCCCAAAGATGTTTCGCTTGAAGATAACGCTTCTAGCAATTTACCTGACGGAACATACAACATTCTTTTATTAGGCTACGGAGGAGCAGGACACGACGGCGGGAATTTGTCCGATGTAATCATTGTCGTAAACATTAATCCCGAAAGAAAAAAGTTGACCTTGATATCAATTCCTAGGGATCTGTGGGTCGAAATACCGGTACGGTCCGATATAAAGGAAAAATATAAAATTAATGCGGCCTATGCAATTGGAAGTGACGATAAAAAGTACCCCCTTAAAGAACCACAATATAAAGGCGAAACTGGCGCCGGTGTAATGGCCAAAAAGGTAGTTACAGAATCGATTGGTTTGCCAATTCACTATTTTCTAGCAGTGGATTTTGAAAGTTTTAAAAAGATAGTTGATACTTTGGGAGAGATAGAGGTTGATGTTCCTGTAACATTTGATGATTACTTTTACCCGATAAAAGGGCGGGAAAACGATACCTGCGGAAAGTCGGCAGCAGAAATTGCCAGACTTCATGGGCTTTATTCAGACACAGAACTTCATCACCAGTTTGAGTGTCGTTATGAACATATCCATTTTGATTCAGGCAAAGTAAAAATGGATGGCGAGACCTCTTTAAAATTCGTCCGCTCCCGGGCGTCGGCCCAGCATGGAGGAGACTTTGCCAGAAGTCAACGCCAGCAGGCAGTTTTGGTGGCTATGAAAAGTAAACTTATTTCAATTTATGCGGCCAGAAAGATTGATGAGCTGTTTAATGAGTTTGGAAATCTGGTTAGGACTGATTTGGACACTTCAGCAGTAAAAGATTTGTCAAAAATTTTGGGAAAGCCTGAAGATTATAAAATTTCTTTTATAGGGCTTAACGAAGACAATGTTCTGCTTGCTTCAAAAAGTCTGGACGGCCAGTTTATATTAATACCCAAGGAGGGCGAGGGAGTATTGACAGGAGTGCACAAATTTATATTCGATGAATTGAATAAAAACTAAAGAGACACTTCACTTAGCGTAATTTTTTCAAAAGAAAAACACCGAGTAAAACCAGGTCGACAAAAACTACAACCCATGTAAGAAATCCAAGAAAACCATATCCATTCATCATTCCTGAATATCCCCATCCCATCATATCTATCACCTCCAAAACTGGCCAGCGGCCTAAATTAAGTATAGCAGAAGATTAGGAAATTATGTGTTACTTTTACATAGATGCCTGGAGCATGCCGACGCGGTTGCCTTCGGTGTCTTTAAGCATGATAAATTTCCCGATACCTGGGATATCCATCACCTTACCAACTATTTTTCCACCCGACTTTTTGACAATTTCTATGTGTTTTTCGAGATTGTCTACCGAGATTACCAAATGTGGCGTGTTACCGTATGGGCCTTTTGGATAAAAGCCTCCGTTTATTGCACCTTTCTTTTTGTGCATTTGGTTTTTGTCCACCGGAGAAGTAGTTGCCAAAACATAACTTCCCATTTTGGGGAGGTACTGCATATCCCACCCAAAAACGTTCGAATAAAATTTACTTAACCGTTTGGGATTAGAGTATGGCATCTCGAAGTGGACAACAGGATTCATTTTCGACGTAAAAGTTATTCTAAATAAATCGATAAGTTTTATCAAGAAGTAATTTAAAGTTTAGTAACATCAGAAAGCTCAACTCTGACCAGTTTTGTCATCTTTTCTGTTCTCACATATCCAAGAGCATCAACATCTGGGTCATAAAGCTCAACCATATCCTCAACAGGTCGTTCAAAAATTCTTACACCTTTTATTTTTTTGCCAGTAAACAGAGATTCTTTGAGTTTTTTATAGTCTTCAGGTTCTAAATAAAAGTCTACATCTCCGACTTGATGGCGATAAGGATCTGGCCTTCTTATATAGAGGTAAGTATAGATGGTTTCCGGCACATCGCCTTTAGCTGGAATAACAATTGGTTTAAGTAGGCGGAAATACTTTTGATTCCAGTTATCAGATGCTTCTGTCATTTCCTTGCGCAGTTTGGTGAGAAAATTGAATTCATCGTCATAATGACAAAATATACCAATATTTCCGGCGTTTTGAAGATAATGTCCAAACGTTTGTTTGCAAAGTTTATAACATTCGAAATGAACATGCTTGATAGCTTCAAACAACTTTTCTTTGCTTTTTATTGGACTGAATCGGTACAGTTTCATACTTGAAGTATATCAGTTTCGGGAGAATGTTGAGGCGAATTTACCGAAGCACTCGCTTAATAAAGCTAGGTCTTGGAGTCTATTTGTCCAAAGTCAAGCGCTATGCAAGGTTCGTCACCAATTACCCAAGCGTCATGTCCTGATTGAACCTCAAAAGCCTCTCCCGGACCAACAGAGACTTCTTGGCCGTCGGCAGTCCGGGTGCACATTCGACCTGATATAACATAACCAATATGCGCTTCGGAACTCTTACCGGTCTCCTTCCCTACAAGTTCGGACCATCTCCAACCAGGTAAATATTTCCCTCGACCAATAAAAACCGAGTCCAGAATTACCACTGTCCGTTCGCTTCCATCCAGAAAAGTCCACGATTTTTCACCGTTATCCAAATTCTTTACAACAATTCCTGTCATATTTTGGATTATAACAGGTTGGGGGGAAATTTGAGGCAAAGTTGACGAAGCGCTCACTTGGTCTTGAAAATTTCCTTTTTAAGACTCCTCGCCAGTTTTAAATAAAAGTTCTCCATATCTTTTCTTTCTAAAGGAACCAGAAGTTTAGGGATATCTTTATAGATAACTGCCTCGGTGAACGATTGTCCGAGTTGTATAGGATCAATTGGCCAGTCGAATTTTGCTCGAGCTAGGTCAATCAGTTTTCGCAAGGAATAATTTTCTTTCTTCATAATAAAATAGATATCTACGAAATCTCTTTCTCTTGGTTTAGTTGAAATGGTGTGGATTTTGTTTGCGGCGATGTCTTCTAAGCTATCAACCGCTAAGCCGTGCCATTTTTTACCTTTGTTAATCCTGGGAAATGGGTAGTAATTAAAATCGACTTTTAATTCATTTGTTAACAATTTCAGCGTATAGGAGTGCAGACCTAGATATCTTCGATGAGTTATTTTTTTGGCTTTTAGTTTTTTTCCGGCAATCCCGACAAATTTATTAATGCTTGGTAAATGAATCTCTTTTTCGCTGAATAAATCGATGTCTTGTGATTCGCGATGCTTGAGATAAATTTCTGAAAGAACAGTACCACCTGTCCAGTAGAAGTTTTTTAAAAGATATGGCTCTTTTAGGACAAGTGCCAAAAAGTTTTTTTGATGTTTTTTGAGGACGGTTTTTTCCTCCATAACAGATACTCTAGGTATATTTTTGTATTTGGATCAATCCTCTCTTTTATTTTCGGCCAGGCGTGTTTTACTTCGCTCTCATCGAGTTTTTCTCCGTCTAAGCCGTAATTGATAAGCTGAGTTAACCTCCACAGACGGTATTCTTCGGGATTTTCATTTTTGAACTTTTTTTCGTCGATCGACCAGTTAATCATGTTGTAATTATATCATTTTCGGAGGATAAAATTGGAAGAAGCATTTCGTACTTAGAAATCTTTTCTGCCTTGCTCATTCCTGCATAGCGCGGGGGGTGGTCATATTAGGACTATTCGTATGACTGTTTTATCCAATCAATCAACCCTTTGTCAATATCTTTGGACTCCTTTATGTCTACAAAATAAGCCCACCTTTGTTTTTGAAAATGCTTAACTTTATTAATTCGAGGGCTTTTAAATTGTTTTCTTGCAACAAATTCGACAATAATCTTTGATGTTTGAATCCGCAATGCTGCAAAGACAAGGGTGTGTATCAAGCCAATGTAGGCTTTGCCGATTTTGTATTCAAAGTCGATCTCTTTGACCAATTTGGTAGTCAGGTCGTCAAATAAAGGCTTCATATTCACTCTCTCACCACGAAAGTGATAATCAAGCGGATAGGAAGATTGTTTGTTAATCTTAACAGTCATAATTGAAGTATAGCAAAGCCCTCACTTAATCGAGTCAAAGCATCTGGGTTATTTGGATGAGGTTGCCGAAGGCGCCGTCGGTTACCCGAAAGTAATTTAACATTTCCCTAGGCAGGTATACTCAGAACTGATGTTTTTCAAGATAGCTTACACAGTCACCTTGATTTTTGAAAGCTGGATTATTGAACGTTTTCCAACTACTGTTTTTACACTGAACTCTACCAATTGGTGGACCAACTATTGAGTCCGATGTAAGAGTAAAATCATCAAAACTCCCACCACCATTACCACTGTTAAGTCCAGATAGACCTATTCGGTTTGAAGTAGTCGCTATGTGAGTTAAGATATATACATCGTTCAAATATATTGCTAATTCTCCAGAAAGACTGTTTGTCTCAACTCTCATTGTATACCATATCGTCCGGGTAGAAATTGAAGTAAGTGGGTAATCATAGTAATCATAACGCTGTGCTGTTCCTTCGGACTCAATAACTCTAAGGATATTTGCATCGGGATAAATTAGAACATCTATCCAATTATTTTCATCGATATACCATACAGTAATTCCAGCGTAACCGTTATCATGAAATAGTATTTTTGTCTCAACGGACTGGTCAGATAGGGAATAATTGCCCACCAGAAATTTATAATGGTCACGACCATTGTCTTCAATTAAAACACCATCAGTAACTCGCCAGTTTCCTAAACTGCACCAAGTGCATGGCTTGGCTGAAATCCATCCGATAGTATCTTCATCATTAAAGTTATCAAAAAACTTGCCAGCGTAAGCAGGAGTAACGGCTAATCCGAATAAGATTACTAATACAATCACTAGGCATATTTTTTTCATATCTAAAGTATACCAGTTTAGGTATGTACAAGCTTAAGAAACCAAAGTCTTCTTGAATGAGGCTAAAATGCTACAATTTCTCATCTCTTTTTCACCGCCTTACTCTGGTAAAAGTTTTCTATAGAAGAAGACCTTTTTCCTTGCTCATTGCTGCATAGCGCGGGGAGTAGTTTTCGGCGGGAGATACAGTTCTTTTTGACAATTCAGACGAATGCTGGTTCAGGAGGAATCGTGGTAACAGTTGCGGGTACAGGACTGTCAACTTCAGACCTGTACGCTTTTTTACTAATATTTTCAGAGGCTGATCTTTTTACCAGTTCTTTGACTATTATTCTAATTAACTTTTTAGCCTCAATTTCATTCACTTTTGACGAAGTGTTCCAATCAAGCCCCGGTCCTGTATTACCTTCCAGAAAATAGATGTTTTTATTATTGCTGATTATAAAATCTAAAGAATATAAAGAGCTGTCATTCCCCAAAACTTTTGTAATCTCTTTTGAAAGGTTTGTTATTCCTTGCGGAATTTCTCTTTTTGAAACATAAATTAGACAACCGCCTCTATGTTCATTGCATCGAAAGCCCCCCCGTTTAGCAATTCTTATATAAGTTTGTATGATTTTCCCTCCCAAAAAAATAAGACGTATGTCTGTCGGAGAAAAAGAATCGTGGTATCTGAACCCTTTATCAAATTTGATAAAAGGCTGAAGTATAAAAGTTTTGGAACTTTTTTTCACAATTCTTACAATACTCTTCAAATTATTTTTTTTGAATTTAAAAACACTCCTTCCGCCTGCGCCAAATCTGTCTTTCATTATAATTTCGTCGGAAAAGTCCTCGCGGTGGGGATGGTTGCTTTTTATCTGTTCGAGAGTTTTACAAGCGCTTTTGACACTTTTAAGAGTATTTTTTTTAATACTCACCGTTGGAATGGAGAATTGATGGAGTTTTTTATAAGTTTCGTATTTGTCAAAAAAAAGATCGAAAAGATATGGAGAATTAAAGGGTTTAACTTTTTCGGAAGAAAACAAAAGATCTCGACTGTCTTTAATTCTCTTGTTCACAGGTGAAAATTTATCGAAAATTAATTTTGAGTAACCCGCCTTTTTTACCTTAATCCACTTACTTTTGTCAAAAAGCCAGTAACTTTTGCATTTGCCGGCACCGATTACGCCGGCGGAAGTAGTAAAAGCTGCTTTTAAGCCATTCTTTTGGCAGATTTCTAAAAAAAATCCGTATACAATATTGTAACTTTCGCTATTCGAACCCTTAGCAAAAGGAAGCACTACACCGTTTTTTAAAGTAGAGGCGCTGGTGGCAAGTTTTTCTGTGTATACAATTAGAATATCAAACAGTTCACTTTCCATCAAACGAATGTTAACGCGTTTCCTTTTTTATTGGCTCTTCCTGTTCTTCCGATACGGTGAATGTAGTCCTCATAGGTTTCGGGAAGATCGTAGTTAATAACGTGAGTGACATCTTTGATATCAAGTCCGCGTGATGCAATGTCTGTAGCAAGGAGTACTTGTACCTTATTGTTTTTGAAAAGCTCCAGCGCCTTCCGTCTTTGGCCTTGGGATTTATTGCCATGGATAGTTGCAACTGTTACTCTTCGCTCAACTAAAGCGCTTGCAACCCTGTCTATTCCTCGTTTTGTTCTGCCAAATACCAGGACTTTTTCAAATTCCCTATTAGTCAAGAGTTCGTCAAGCACGTCAATTTTATCCCGACCGTTTAACTTCACAATATCCTGGTTTACGCTTGCGGGAGTGGGTTGGGATTTAAGAGAAATAACCAAAGGATCACGGGCAAAATCGCTCATAATTTTTTGTACCTTTTCCGGTAATGTGGCGGAGAAAAAGAGAGAATGCCGCTCTCGAGAAAGTTTTGAGACAATATATCTAACGTCCACGATGAAGCCCATATCAAGCATCCGGTCTACTTCATCTAGGACAATACTTCTGAACGAGTTGAAATCCAGCTGTCTTCGGCTTTCTAAGTCCTTTAATCTTCCGGGGGTTCCCACTACAAAATGAGGACTTCTTCTTAGTTTGTGAATTTGACTACCGATACCGACTCCGCCGATACAAATAACTGACTCTATATGAGTTCCTCTTGCCAGATCTGTTAATTCCTGTTCGACTTGGATAGCCAATTCTCGTGTTGGAGTGACAATAAGAACCTTTTCGCGATCATTTTTTAATATCTTGTCGATGAGCGGGATTAAGAATGTTGCTGTTTTGCCGGTACCCGTATTTGCAATACCTACAACATCCTTTCCGTCAAGGATAGGGAGGATGGCCGCGTCTTGTATGGGGGTAAGAACTTTATAGCCTTTGAGAGAGATATTTTGTTTCAGAATGGAGTGAATTTGAAAATCCGAAAAAGAATGGGTTGGAGTAAATTCTTCAATGGAAAATTCTGCGGCATCGTGAATGAACATGGCCGGGTTGTAAGAAGGAGTACTTCTTCCTCCACGAGGGAAATGTCCATTTCCACGATTGCCAAATGAATTACCCCGTCTATTAAAAAGTCTGCGATGATTTTGTCTAAACATGTGTGTTTAAAATCGATCAAAACAATAAAACTGCTCAACTAGTTACGTATTATTGAAGAAGATGAAAAGATACAGGAAGAAAAATAAAATAATTGGGGTACCTTTACCTATCTAAATTCAAAATATGTTAAAAATTAAGCAGATCTATTGCTTCGATCTGCTCTCACAAAGTGTACTATATCACAAATATCCTAAAAGTCCAGCAAAGACCATTACTCGACAACAACTTGATCAGTTACGCCTTTTTCCCCAACTATGAATTTTCTCTTGATGGCCTTAGAAATAACAACTTTCCGGTGTTAACAAAAGACACGTTCAATATTGATTGATAGATTCTCAAATATAAGCATAAATCCCCTTGCGCCCTGACTCTGAGGTTCTTAGACTAAAACTTTAGCCCTGACATAAACAACTTTGTCAACTTCATCTTTGTAAGGGCGGCTGGCCTCCGCCAGCTGGTGGATTTTGTTGTTGTCCTTGGGGAGGTTGCTGCCCTCCAGTTGGAGGAGGGGAACCCTGGGGTTGTCCACCCTGTTGCCCTGGTTGTTGAACTCCCCCTTGAGGGGTTCCTTGGTTTTTGGGAACAATATTTCTTCCAAGATAGAAACCGACTACTCCAGCAACTAAAAGTCCAATCATCACCCAAGTTAAAATTAAAGCCTTGCCGGCCGTCGACATTTTTGTCACCTCTTTTAAAGCTAACAGGAAAAGAAAACAAAGTCAAAAAATATGTTAGATATTCCCCAGACTTTTTTGGCCCCCCCTGATTGACATGTTCCCTTCGGTTTAACTCAGGGTAAACAGGAACAAGAAAATTTAGACCCTTAGCGAGCCACGGTCAACGATGAAGGCAACCGGCCCAACAACAAGGTCGGCGCTTCCCGTCTATAAGCTCCTCACGTACTCGTTCGACATGATTTCTTCTCGTCTCTAGTTTCTTGACGGAAGTGGTCCAGCAAATCCATTCATTACGTGCCAGCGGAGTAAGACCATTCCAAGCCGCCAATACAGCTGGACTAGAAGTAAGTACCTTTCGCAAGTCAATCGGAACTTTATGTACTACACCAGTGGCGATTTCATTTTTAGCCATGTTGCTTATTTTACCATTCTTTTTTCTTCTTTGGTTTTGGCTCCACCCGGCAGAAAATACGAGAACCTACTATGCTAGTATATAGAATACATGAAGCTAACCAATGACAGATACACAATTTTCTTAGGCACTAAGAATTTCACTGAACGTTATTATAAAGATAAAAACGGGTGGCTGAAGGTATCCGCACGAGGTAAAGAATTTCGGATGACAGCAGAACAAGTTCTAAATCATCTTTTACCAGCACTTTCTGGCATTAAATCAAACCTTAAAATCAAAGTAGAATATAATAAAGAGCCTTAGGTATAAATATATTCAGCTCGCCAAGTGGGACGACCTGTGGTGAGCAATGCCGTACCATTTCAGACAAGCAGAATGGTTTGAAATTGTCGACACTCCTGATCTTATTCAAACCCCGATTCATTCGAAGGAGTGAACAAACTTGTTTATTCTACAGATTTGGAAATTTTTGTGAGACCGTAGTTGACGGCCTGCTCAAGTTTATCTGGCGACATACTGCAGCTTTTCGAATCCGTATCGTTAATAAAGTCCTCCCATTTGCTAATCCACTCGCCATCGCCAAGAGCGTTAAGTTCCTGGATGATATTTGTCTTATCTGTTGCACTAAAACAGTTCGGAGGCTGTTTTCCAAAGGTTGACATCATCATGGATGCGGTACGTGCGATATTGGGAATATCGTCGGTAGCTACCTGCAGTTTGCTAAGTGTGTCTTTTGTTGATGCAAGTTCTTCTTCGCCAGTTTTCAATTTAAGATTGAGGATTTCGACTTCTTTTGCAAGGTCTGTGCTTTTGTAGAAAATCAAGTCTTTTTCGAGTTGCACACTTTTTTCTTTTGACTGAGCCAGGTTATTTATTGTGGTTGTTAAATCAGATGAGAGAGACTGGTTTTTCATAAAGAGAAAGCCTGTTCCAACCACTCCTACTATTGCAATTACTCCTGTTAAAACAAGAACGATGCGGGTTTTTGAAGGGGAAGGGATTGATACATTCTTTTGAGCCTGAGTTACGGTTTGAGACTGATTGGCGGGGACAGTTTCCATTAATTTCATTTTTACACAAAAGCCAAGAAAGAATCAAGGAGTGGAGGATATTTATCTCCATTTCGAGGGTTATATTAAGTATCAACTGGTTTACACTGAGCCCTTCTACTTCGATCAGGATAAACTTGCCGAAGTGCTCCACTTTTTGGATACTATCCGAATGCTTAACTACTTGGATATTATCCCGCCCTCGTACCATTGGGAACCATTTTCTCAGGAATCGCTAGAACAGGAGTGATTTTGTCAGCATATCCAATATCAAATAACATTCCTTCTGATAGCTCGCCCATCATTTCCTTAGGCTCAAGGTTTACCACGAATAAGGCCTGTTTTCCTTCTATCTCCTGAGGGTTTGCCCGTTCGTTTTTGAGTCCAACAAGAATCTTACGTTTATGATCTCCAAAATTAACAATAAGTCTTACTAGTTTGTCTGAATTTTCGATATCTTCAACTGCCTCTATTGTTCCGACTCGGATATCCAACTTTTCTAGATCCTCGAATTTAATGAGTGGTTTTATTGGTGCAACTTTTATAAGTGACATAATTTTTGTGATATGTTTTAGGACGAGAGAATGATAAAAGGTTTATGACGATTTTTGGGATTAAATCTCCTATATATTACTGAAGAGTTTTGCGCATCTACGGTAATAAGATAGCCATCCTTATTAACATGTGGATACGTACGTCCTGATTTATGTCCGCTATCAAATCGTTCCGCTACCAATGTTGCATAATTTAGACTTTTAGTTCCGCGTCCTGAGATAAAGTTAGGGAATTGAATGTTCAGAAAGAGATTAGAGAAAGAAAAAGTTCCATTTTTTATATTCTTGAATGAGCTCATACCCAATTCAGAAAGTGTTTTAGTTTTTCTCCTCTTCATATAATGTTAAATATTGGTTCGGATAAAATCAACTTGGCTCGAGAAATGGTCACAATTTCGGACAACTGACTGGGTAAATTACCTTGAATACCCAGAATACGCAACTAAGGAAGTTAATCGATTCCTAAACCTTAGTTAAGATATTTTGAGGCTTACCTGCTACAAAAGCTTCGATATTCTGCACCGCTATTTCGGCACCATTTACAAGCGCTTGTTTAGACGACCAGGCAATGTGAGGAGTTACTAGCACCTTTGGATTACTCAGGGCTTTCTGATAGAACTCGTTAGTTGTATCGCCAAACTTTTCTGGATCGCAGTCTATTGCAGCGCCTCCCACAATTCCGTTATCAATCGATTTGAGCAACCCATCCAGGTCATAAGTGTATCGTCTGACAAAGGACACAAAGTAAGCACTCTTTTTAAGCGACATAAAGAACTTTTCATCAAGTAAGTTTTTACTTGTAGAGTTGCAATTGAGGGCGTTAATCACTAAGTCAGCATCGGCGGCTTTGGCAATTAAATCGTCACCTCGTTCAAAGAAGCTGACTTTCATACCCAAAGCCTCACAAGGAATAGCAATCTTAGAGCCTATGCTTCCTTTGCCGACAATAAGCACTTTCTTTTCATTCAAGCTCTCATGAACTTCGACAGAGATGGTTTTGTCAGCCCTTACTAAGGGAATAAACTTACGAAACAAGGCAAGGGTCATGAACATCACCCACTCGATAATTGATGGTCTATTGCCACCTTGTGAATTAGCAACTACTACGCCTTTCTTTTTTAGCTCTTTAGAGTTGAATACACCAAGTTCGACATAGGGATAAGTCACAAAAATATCTTTTAATTTGGGTAAGCTATCGAGCAGGAACGCACCGTCACTATAAAGAACATCAGCCCCATAAGTTTGCTTAACTAAGTCATCAGAACTTGACGGACTGGAAAGATAATTAACCTCACCTAGCGCTTCAAGCCGTGCCTTTTGTTTGTCTGTTGGATTGGCTCCTAATACTACAATTTTTGTCATATAGATTTATATTACACCAATTATATTTTTTGTTGGTTCTTCGCAGCTAATTTGGAATCAGTGACATTCCCAGTGTTTAGCGTTACTTTTGGCTCGATTAAGACTATGTGAACTTCTTCTTTTGCTTCGGGTTTATGCTCGATTGGGTGCGGAATTATGACAAACTCGCCCTCGTTTATTTCCACATCTCTGTCTCTGAAGTGAATTGTCAACCGACCTTTAATCACCAAAAACAGCTCGTCTTCACTTTCGTGGTGATGCCAGACAAATTCTCCTTTGAGTTTTACTACCTGAACCTTATGGTCATTCAACTCACCAACGATTTTGGGATTCCAGTATTCCTTGAAAAGAGACAGTTTATCGGCGATATTGACTACTTTTACGGTATCACTGATGTTTTTCATATCTTGTTTATTATAACAAAATTAGCCGATTTGTTCTTTCTCAAAGTTTGTATCTCGGATCCAACAAAGTGCAAATTGCCAGAAATACGAGCAAATATAAAATGCCGCCAATAACTAACTTTTCTAAAAAAGATACCTGCCTTCTTCTTATTATCTTGGGTATAGCGATTAATAGAAAAGCCTCGATGACAAACGAAAGACCGCCAAGACCATAATAAAAAATTATCTGGAGTGGTTTAGATAGAAACGAAATGTCTTCTTTTACATCACCGAAAAGATCAAGTGGTGTAGAGATCTTCAAAATGTCTTGGGTTATATCCTTCAGAAAGTGGACAAGAATGAAAATATACAGGAACGGAAGAAGTAGTCTCCAGATGTTAAAGACTGATTTGATCTGTTTAATTTTCATAATTTCAATCCCAAAGCTCCTATGGCAATATGGTTGCTAAAAACCAAAGTGGTAAGGAAAACACAACCAAAGCACCCAATAAGCCAAGTCTATCTCTTTTCAAAACCACCAACGACCCCACAATACCCAGAAGGTCTAAAGGATAGGTTACATAATTACAGTATGGCTTGCACCACAGATGAGGTCTATGGAGAATGTTGGTAAATGAACTGTGTAACCCAAAAACTTGTAGAGTATCCCTGATTAGGTGATAAACCGAAGCAAGAAAAATAACAATAAATACCAATTTCAAGAATTTGCTCATAGGATAAACCAGCGAGAAACTTGCTGTGTATACCTGACATAGTCCTCCCCATACCTCGCTTTTAATATGGGTTCTTCAACTCTAATCAGGTAAATATGAAGTCCTACCGCCCCGATAAGAAATAACCCCAACAACATTATGTGCCCAAGAGAAAGAAACAAGCCCAAGTATATAAGCGCATGAGCTACATAAATCGGATTCCTTGTGAATTTATACACGCCTTTAATCACCAACTTTTTAGGAGGTTCTGTCAGCATAGGAGTCCCTCTACCGTGGAGCTTAAATGTTAAACTCGCAATTAAAGCAAGTAATACGCCACCTACGGTAAGCACGTAGCCCAGCGATTTCAGAACTCCAAAGTCAATTTGGGGTAAGTTAAGCGCAGTATTTATATAAGCAAAACTCAGTGGAAGAAGCACCCATAACAGTAGAATAGCGAACAAACCAAATAAAAAGGATTTGAACTTCATCTTAGCAACAAGTATACCTCTTCCTACTGAAAAATTGTATAATTAAGTTGAGTTATGCCGAAGAAAAACACGACTTTACCAAAATTGTTAACTATCCGCCAAGCAGCGGAGATTTTGAATGTCCATGTGGAGACACTGAGACGATGGGATAAAAGCGGAAAGTTGAAGGCTACCCGAATCAACGAGCGTGGTGATAGGCGCTATGACCCAAGAGATATCGAAAAAATCTTAAATAACAAATAAATCTATGAGCGACCTTCTTGGAGGAAAATTAGATAATTCAGAGATTAAAAAGGAGATCGGCAAATCCTCCTTCTCTACTGGGTATAAACCATCCAGTCAACTAATCAATGATACTCTTGAACAACTTTGGTTTCATGATTTTTACAATAGTTTTATATCCGACGAGGTTTATCTTAGCTACCTACTTAGTTACCTGAATCAAATTAAGCCTCGCAAATTTGACCGATATGAGTTCTATAAATATTTCTTTGATCAAATTGAGAAAAAACTAAGTGCAAGGAAAATCCTACAGCAAATTGCACTCACATTTGAAAAGCTACAAAGCGATGCTATCCCCCCAGAGGAATACAATTCCCTCTTACAACAGGTAAATGCTCCGACAGACACATTTAGTGCCTCCTGGATGGACACATGCCATTTAGGAAAAGTTAAAAAAAGAGACGAGAAGAAATTATTTATTTGGGAGCATCATACCCTTACTGAGTTTTTAGTCGCCGAATATTTACTTGAAGGCGAGGATGTCTTAGGAGAATTTCAAAAACTGGCAATTCTAAAGCAAGAAGGCATAACTGCTTTTAAGCCGTCATGGTCTGGTGTTTTGCGCTTCCTTATTGAATCTAAAAAAGGCTTAGAAGTCAGCGCCTGGCTGATCAGTTTCTTAGAAAAACATCCAGATGACCTTGATGATAATCTAGCAGAACTTCTCGTTTACGAGCTGGCAAACCAAACTTCAAAGATCAAGAAAAGAGTTTTTAATCTTGTTTACAACTCTTATTTTGAAAAAGTTACCTGGATACCTGTTAGGGCAAGAGTTCGCTTATCTAAATTTGTCGATAAACAATCATATAAAAGGCTAAAAACCGATATTAAAGTTTGGGCAAACAAGACTGAAACTTTTGTGCGGAGGGGTAATGTTGTCTCAATAATAGAAGGTATATTAAAGGACAAAAATAAAATCGTCGATGCTACAGAGAAAAAATTCTGGCTCACAAAACTAGTAGAGTTTGCTAATAATCCCAACGATGACGGCAATGGTGTTCTCCAAAGACACAGCTTGGGAGCATTAGCACAATTTGAAGACGAGAGCATAATCTCTAAGGTCTCGCAGAAATGTTTCGAGGAAACACGAGACTCGTTGGTAAGAAATGAATTTATACAGTTTTGTATTGACACGAATCCTAACTCTAAAGAAGCTATCGATTACTTTGTAAAAGACATCTCTAGTATTTACTCCCGCCACGGGCTTTACAGGATTACAACCCAAGAAGCAATTGAGTATTTACTATCCAAAATCGCCGAAGACACCAGTTTTCTTAGGGAGTTTTTAGATAAGGAAAGTGTTTTCGACAAAGACGGTAGTGACAGGCGGCTTCTTAAAAATATTAAAAAGCGCATCAATACTAAGGTGATCCAATTATTAAAAAAGATTATTTTTACGGTTCTTCGTATCACTGATTATTATCATGAAGGGCAATCTAGTCTTCTGCGTCAAATAATTCAGCTAATCAACGAGCATGATCCACGCTATCTCTTTGAGATCTTGACAGATATAAAAAGTGAAAAGGATGAACAAAAAATAGACAGGCTTTTCTGGGATTCAAGAGATTTATTGGCATTGTTGCTAACCAAAGACAATGTCAAAGAATATTTCGATTTTTTGAAAGATTTTCCAGATAGAACAAAGAGGGATACTCAATTTGTCGTATATAGCGCAAAACGATTGAACGGAGAAATCGGAGAAGCGACTTATCAAGAAGCAGTGAAACTAAAATTGGTTGAAAAAGTTGATGAAAGAAGCTCGAAAAAATACTTCGAAAAACAAGAGAGGCAAAGAAAACAGAAGGTCTACACGAATTTTCTTCATCAGCTTGAGCCAGAACCAGGCAAATTTCAGACTGGCGTCTTTGAATATTTTATTCAAAACAAGGAAGAGATTCAGAAACAATGGAAAAAGAAAGATAAGCAAAAACTGCTGAAACTGGCAGTTAAAGTTTGCCTTCAAAAAATTAATCCTCGTCAATTTCGAGTAACTTTAGCAAATAAGGGCGAAGGGAATAACCAGTTTACATGGAGCACACCCGCTTCCTATTACGGAGACCTGCTCAATGCGGTTAAAGAATTAGCACCAGAAGAAATCAAAAAGCATAGACAGAATATTATTGACTTTATTCCCTACGAGTTTGATACCTCAGCTACTTTAGATTTTATAGAACAAGTAAACGATACTGACCTTGCCTGGGTAAATCAGGTCATGAGTGATCAAAACGACCACCGTCGTTATCTTATACCACAAACTTATATTTATCTGGTAGGAGAGTATGCAAAACGCCGTTGTAAATTGGATACCGTAAAACCAATTCTGAAATCATTTATAACCGATCCCGATATTCGGGACTATACCCGCCGTTCAGCTTTAGAAAATTTAGCTCATTTCATAGACAGCTCAGATAAAGTGACTAAGAAGTTCCTCAAGGATATTTTTACAAAATCAAGTGACCAAGAGCTCGTCGAGATTGCTAATGGCTTGTTAATAACTGTATATGAAGACGAGAAAGCCATTAATTGGCGTTTTGAAAAGCTAAAAAAACCGCTGGAATTTAACAGAGAGGATGTCGAAGGTCAAGCTCATTCGGTTGGGGCAGTAGAAGAAGAACTCATGAGAATGTCGTCAGCAAAACCATTAATGGACTTGCGTGACGAAAAGTATTTACCCAAATTTTTGGATTTACTTGACTACTCATTTAAGTTTACTGAAAAAAAAGATAACAAAAAGTATTGGGAATATGTCAACTATCTCTGGCGAACAGTTACAGAATTCGTAGACAAATTAAAAGAAAAGGGGTCATTTATACCCCTTATGGAACTAGAAAACTGGGTTGAGGAACACTCTCAATATGAGAACATTAACTGGTTTGAGGCACGAATAAAGGAAATCAAGAGAAATTATCTCAACCTTGTTCATCCTTTCGATAAACTTGTGGACGGCGTGGAGGAACTCAACAAGATTGGTGTGCCTGCCGCATCAATAGCTTATTTTCTATTCAAAGCACAATTAGTA
This sequence comes from Candidatus Woesebacteria bacterium GW2011_GWB1_39_12, assembly GCA_000993405.1. Taxonomy (GTDB): domain Bacteria; phylum Patescibacteriota; class Microgenomatia; order UBA8517; family UBA8517; genus GWB1-39-12. Next base: position 45,533 of record LBWB01000005.1, read on the forward strand.
GAGTCAAGATTGCGAGATCTTATTTTGGGAATAAATTACTTCCTTGAAAAGGCAAATAACAAATTGCCAATCTACAGGAAACTGAATCACGAAAATAAAAAAAGACTTAAAAATTCAACATTAAGCCAATTGTGTGACGAGCTGAACTGTTACCAAAGCCAACTGGTTGAGAAGTTAAAGAATAAGCTAAGTCAATTTTCTACCGAAAGGAATAAATTTAATCACGAACTATATAATCAGAACAAAGATATTCGTGACCTAAGTGAAGAAGCTAAAAAATACACAAAATTTGCTGAAGAAAGCCTAGATTTAATACACTCAGTTTGGGAAGAAATTTTGACTATCAGGTAAGAAATAAACAATGTTGACTTATTGACCAGCGCGTTAGCCCCCGTGTTGACTTTGTAGGCGCTTTCGTGCTTGAAGTGGCATCTGATTACCTTATGTTAGCTTCAGAAGCCTCGTTGGGGATTTGTTGCAGGAGTCTGCAGTAGTTCTGGGAGGACTCCTTAACCTCCATACTTGATTGGGCTAGCCTGGAGAGTTTCCTGGTAAAACCAGTATATTTCTAGCGTCAGAACCAATAAGTAATTTAACTCAATAACAATAAAAATTCAACTTCACTTGATATTTCTCTCTTTTCTATTGTTACTTCGGCGCTTGTCCGTTCAGCTCGTTTGAATAGACGATCACTTGCCCTCCGTTAGTGATGGTTAAGCTCAGGCTTCCGCCTGTGCTGTTTCGCCATCCGAAGAAGTAGTTGATCTTGCTGCCTCCGCCGTCCTTTATGTTCGTCATTTCAGGATCGAGTTTTAGGCTTGTCAGGTCTACTCCGAGGATATTTTTATGATCTTCGATAAACTTCTCGGCTACCTTCTGGGCTTGCGCCTGAGTGTAGCGGGGAGTGTAGTCGTATTCCGCTTGCGGATCAAACCAACGACTGCCATCTGAGTTCGTTCCCCATCTGCTACCTTCCCATGCTTCTGCCCTCACTGAGACGATGTAATTCGTCTTTGGGTCTATCGTGAAGCCTCCAAGCTTGGCATTATAATGCTCGTTCTTGGGATTGTTATAATCGGTGCCTTCAAAGGTGCTGCAGATAAAATCCACAGCAACTGACTTATCACCAAGAAACTCTTTGATATTGGCGACTGCCTTTGCCCTCTGGTCTTCTGGTCGGGCTGTCAGTTGGCAGTATTCTTTGTAGGCATCTTTATGCGCCTGGCTCTCAGCATTCTTATTTGTGTTCATCGCCTCTACTAACTGGGCGATTCTCGTCGCTTTGGCATCAGTTGACAATGTCGGGGCAACTTTTGATTGATTTATTAAACGAGGGATTAGGATGATAACCAGAAGCGCAACTACTGCTAAAAGTAAAATAGCGGGAAGAAAACGAGATTTATTTTTATTTGTCATATTCATTTTTCACCTCCTCTCGGGTATAAATTGATAATTTAGCCTTGAGTGTTGCATGTTAACTTCGCTTAAGGGAGATTGTCAAATCAAACAAAAAGCTCCCCCCAGCGATGGCTTGCGCCACCTGCCACCCTTTCGGATGACAGCCTCGACAGCGCTCTAGGGAGAGCTTGTTGCTGTCGAGGACTTCTTCATGCCATGCCCCTTGCGGAGTTTAGGCAATGTGCTTATATTGTAACAATTTTAGGCTAATTTTTATATAATGATCATATCCATTGATACTGTCCTATAAATGGAAAATGACAATGAAAATGAATATTGCAAAACAACAAGCTATAGCAAAAATCTGGTTAGTGCTACAAGAAATCCAAGAAAAAGTGGAGCTTACAAACGATGTGGATGCAGCGATCAATTTACCAGTAATCCCAACAAAACAATATTACAGGGAGTTTAGGAAAATATTCGGGGAGGAAGTCGATGACGAATATATTTGCCAGGAGAGGGTCGGAATCTTAAACGGTCTAGAGAAAAGAGACTTAATCATGTGGGAGGACGAATTCCCAGGAATGATACGCTTCACAACTACCCATTTATATGACGATTATTACAAGGAAATCGAGAAGCAATACACACAGATCGATTCAACTGTAAGTGAGCAACAAAATATTCTTCAATGGCAGGAACTTAAATTGGATCTCTCAAAAGGAACTCTGCAATATAAAAATAGCCCACCCATAGATGTATCTCCAAGCGAAGAAGAGATTATGTTTTTAGCGGTCCTGATGAGAGCCAAGAGAATAGTTGAGTATGTCGAGATTGCAAGAGAACTAAAAATGAACTGTTATCACCAAGGAGTGACCAACGAAGATCTCGCAAGAAATGTGCAGTATCTAAGGCGGGATATTGTGCCAGTTTTAGAAAAAATAGGCATGCCCCGAAGTGAAATAAAGAGAATGATTGTCTCAATCAGAAACAAGGGTTACAAACTCCGCACAAAATAGTCGTCTCCCAACCCGCAAAACTCCTCGTAAGATCGTAAATTCTTCCTAGACAAGCCCGTGGCAACTTGCTACTGATTCCCCAAGAATATGGGTAGCTATCAATTTTGATAACTATCACTATGACGCAGCAAGAACTAAACAACGATTACTATTCAACCAACGACCTTTCTTTGGCTACCACCCTCTCCCTTTGGTGTCCTATTGAAGATATTGACCGTTCTAATCCCCGCAAGGCATTTTTTATCTTCCGAAAAACTTCTGAACTGGAAAAGCTAATTGACCAGTATTTCCGAAACGAAATCAAGATTTCACCGCAAGTTTATTTCAACCAGTTGCGGGTTATTAAAGCTCGGCTCTATGCCAACGAATAACTATGATAAGCAGAAACCTATTATTAGAACTAAAACAAATTTTAGAAGAAGATTTCAACTTAAAGTTAAGTTTGGAGCAAGTGATGGAAATAGGCACGATTTTATTGGCATATGTCGAAACTTTATTAAAAATCGAATCAGCTAGTAAAGGAGGGGTTGAACATGCTTGATAAAGATATAGAAAAACTAAATTCACAAACAGTCAACAAAGACGACCATATCATAGTTGCAGTTCGAAGACTATATATTCAAGAGTTTGTAGAGGCTAACTATGGGAGGGAGCTAACTGAGGCAGAGTTGGAAGAATTAACCTGGTTAGTTTGGGAAAACGATTGGGAGTTAATGCAGTGGCTCGACAAGGCAATAAGGCAAATTATCGAGGAGGCAAAACAGAAAAAGTAAAAAATAAGAATAACTATGACAATCACTATTAACGACATAACAGCCAAAATCAAATTATTAAAATCAGAAACCATTCTTGCTCAGGCAACGCTTGTCCTCTTCGATGTTTGGAAAGAGCATGGCTGGAAAGTTTTGAGGTCAGATAGACTGCACCCAAAGTTCCAAGAGCCGATCTGGTTTCAAGCTCCTAGTTATAAATTTTTAGGCAAGTGGAACGAGATTGTTTTTATAGACAACAGCAAGTTGTTTGATGAAGTCATCGAAAAAATATATGACGCTTATTGCCTCGCTAGGAGTAAAAACCCTAACCAGGGCAAGGAGGACGAAATCGTAACTGAGGAGGTAAATATAGATGACATTAACTTATAAAACCAATAGTAACTATATAGGGACTTATAAAGGGATTTTTACAGTAACAGTTTTTCCCTTTAAGAGGAAATGTATTTATATAAGTTACTATAACTAATTTAACTATGAATATCGTTACATCAAAAATACCAGGAGAACGAGCAAAACAATACGCCGCTTGGCTTCTGTATTGTGAAGTTGGAAGCCTCGAAAAAACGCTCAAAGTGTGGGAAAGAATTCAAGGACAGAATGATACCGAAATGATACCAATTTTGGGAGTTTACATGGGTAAACCTGTTGGTCTGGCAACCCTCAAGCGTTGGTCTAGCCGCTACAACTGGAAAGAGCGGACTGAGCTGAAAAACACCGAAGATCTGGAAGATATGAGATTTCAATTTAAGAAAATAAAACAAACGAGAGCGTATAAAATTGCCATTTTATTAGACAGGGTTCTTGACAGATTGAGTCGGCAGCTGGATCAAGGAATGTATGTCAGCACAAGAGATCTTTATACCCTTTGGAAGATGCACCGAGTCGAAGAAGGATTGAGTATCGGAAACTACCAGGTTATTACTTATCAGCAACCACCCGCAGAACCAAAAAGTCCTGAAGAAATAGAACTAGATAAGCAAATAGAAGAAGCGGTTGATCAATTCCATAAAAATAAACATAAGGATGATCAGCCTACCATTACTTGATATTGCCAAACAATTTGTTTATGTTCTGTGTTGAACAAAAATTATTATGAAAACTGCCATATTCTGCCGAGTAAGCAGTAAAGAACAGGAAGAAACAGGCTACTCCCTGCCAGCGCAGGAGAAATTCTTACGAGAGTATGCCGACAAACAAGGCTTAGAAGTCGCCAAGGTCTTCGCCGTTTCAGAGTCTGCAGCAGGCAAGGTCCAAAGGAAGATCTTTATTGAGATGATTGCTTATGTCCGCAAGCACGACATCCCCACAATTATTGTAGAAACAACTGACCGTCTAACCAGGAACTTTGCCGATGTTCCCACTATCGACTTATGGATTACTGAGAACGAGGATCATCAAGTCCACCTGGCAAAAGAAGGCTGCATTCTCCACAACACCTCCCGCTCCCACGAGTGGTTTATGTGGCGGGTAAAGGTGGCAACCGCTGAATACTATGTCCGACTCCTCTCGGAAAATGTAAAGAAGGGGCAAAAGGAAAAGATCGCCCAGGGATGGTTACCAACCAAACCGCCTAATGGCTATAAAACCATCGGAGATACAGGACACAAAATCCATGTTGTTGACGAAGATACCGCGCCCTTTGTGAGGAAAATGTTTGATCTGTATATTACAGGCAATTATTCAATCAAACGGCTCTCCAAAAAGATGTATGCCGAAGGGATGCGATCCCAATTGGGGCATAAACTCCCGCATAGTCGCATTCACACCTTGTTGCGCGATCCTTTTTATATCGGCAAAATGAGATGGCAAGATAACATTTATGAGGGTAAACAGCAGCCGTTAATCACCGTCGAGCAATTTAATAAAGTCCAGACCATGCTTAAAAGCAGAACTACCCCTAAATACCGCAAGCATAACTTCCTCTTCCGAGGTCTGATCAAATGCGCTGGCTGCCACAACTCAATTACTTTTGAAACGGCTAAGGGTCATATTTACGGTCACTGCAACCATTATCACGAATGCCCACAAACAACCTGGGTTAAGGAATACGAAGTCGAAGACCAGCTTTTAGAAGGGTTTGAAACCTTAAAAATCAAAAACAGCCGTATAGTCGGATGGCTGAAGAAGGCACTCAAGGAAAGTCACCAGGACGAGATCGAATACCACAACAACACCGTAGGCGAACTTGAAACCCGCTACGAGGCGGTTCAGAAGCGGATGGACAAGTTATACGACGACAAGCTAGACGAAAAGATTGCTCCAGAGTTCTACAACAGGAAATTCAAACAGTATTCAGACGAGAAAGATGAAATAACGGAATCGATAAAGAAACACGCCCAGGCAAGCACAGGCTACATTAACTTAGGGGTGAATATCTATGAACTCTCCCAAAGAGCCAAAGAACTATACCTGAAAGCCAAGGCTAAAGGCATGATAGACGAGCAAAGAGCCTTAATCCGATTTATCTTTGCCACCTTAACGGTTGATGGGGAAAAATTAAGCTACACCTATTCCAAGACCTTCAAAATCCTCTCCGAGGCAGTCGCAGAAACAAATGGTCCGAAAGTGGGAAAAATTGACGACTTAGAAAATGGAAAATTCGAACTTACAAAAAAGCCCGACAATTCAACACAAAAGGACGCTTTGTTGCCTCTGCGTCCCATCTGGCTCCTCGGGTAGGATTCGAACCTACGACCTTTCCCTTAACAGGGGACCGCGCTACCACTGCGCCACCGAGGAATGATTTTAAAGCAGTGACATTATAGCAAAGAATTTAGCCTCTGGGTAGCTTGATTAAACCTGCGTGAATTTCTCTATGGCAGTTTGCACAAACTAATAAACATTTGTGTATTTCCTTAACTATCATCTTCCAACTTTTTGTCATATCCCTGACATTTAAGGCAAATAGCTTTTTCTTTTCATTAATATGATGAAAATCGAGTGCGCCGGAATATTTTTTGTAACCACAAACTTGACATTCTCCACCACCTTCCTGAACGGCTAATTCCTTGAGATGCCTTCTTCTTTTAGCTACTGCATCTGCTAAATACCTTGCTCGATCTCTATACTTTCGGGTATCTTTTGCCACAATTCAGTATTAACCAAATTAAACCCGAAGTCAAGTAGAATTTACCCACTGAAGTCTTGACGCGGCAACATACTCTGGGTATTTAACTTGTTTCCAAATTGGTATTTTTTATTTAAAGATATGGCTAATTCTGTTATTGTGAAACCGAGAGGTATGAAGATAAGGGTACTTGCTAATTGATTTTTCAAGAAAGGTAGTGCGTAAAAATAAGACATTAAAAGCCCTGCCAAATTTTTAGCGTACATATTTCCAAGAAGCCAGACGCCGAAATTAGTCCAGAGGTAGAAAAAAATATTTGCGGAAAATCCGATAGAGGTTAGCGAAAAAATATTAGATATTTTTTCGGTGATTGGTGATCTGTGATTGGTGATTAGTTTTTTTAAGATAGAACTTGCTAAAAAAGCAGGGATTAGAAAACCGCTCCAAGTGAAAAGAAAGATGTTTGAATTTCCGATAACCAGGTCTGAGAGGGAAATAATTGCAAAAGTTAACCAGAAAGATTCTTTCTTGCCAAAATAGAACGACGATAAGATCATGGTCGCGGTTATTAATTCAACATTTGGTCCCAGGTCGAAAGCGATTCTTTCGGAGATAGCGATAAGAAATAAAAGAGTAAGTACTAAGTATTTTGTATTAAGTATTTTGTATATAGGATTTTTCATTCAGGTTTGATATATTGCCACTCAACAACGTCACCAGGTTTTAATTTATAAAGGTCCGCCGCGACAGTTCCTGATTCTCCATTTATAAAATAAATCCAGGCTTTCTCAGCGGAAGATTCGTAACCGTTAATTGATTTTACGAATATTCCAAAGTCATACTGCTCGGTAACAAGGGCTATGTTCTCCTTTTCAGATATGGTTTTTAGTAGGCTGAAGGCGGTTAAGTCTTGGGGCGCATCTAATTCGTAATTTGAAGCATTATTTTCTCCATAGTCGATTGTCAATTTTGCATTCTGTAAATTTACTTCAGGCGTAGGAGAAATCTCTGGTGTTTTGATTGGCTGAGATTTGGGAGTTAAAAGCAAAAAAGCAGATATGATTACGCCTGCGGAAGCTAGAATGAAAAGGAAGAATTTCTTGTTCATGGTTTTTTCCTACCTCGGGATACTTCAAAGCCGCTAGTTTTCCGACTATACGGTTGCGGTACAGTGCCGGAATTCCCGCCTCGACTCGCGTTAATTGTCGACGCGAGGCAGGTCACCGGACTTCCTTTAACACGGTTTTGTTTATTTACAATAGTTACCTCTTGATAAAATTGCAAGCACTATTTTTGTGTTATTATGAATTTATATGCTCGAAAAAGTTTTGCATGCCAGAGGTTCATATCTAAGAGACGCCGTTTTTTCTGCAAGTGACGGGGTTATTACCACTTTTGCTGTTGTTGCAGGATCAACCGGGGCAGCGCTTGGTGCAAATGTTGTCATTATTTTGGGTTTTGCTAACCTTTTGGCTGATGGTTTTTCGATGGCCTCAGGGACCTATCTCGGAGTCAAAAGTGAAATAGAATTTGAAAAGGCAGAAGGCGATAAACACGCATCCGAAGCAAGTCCTTTTAAACAAGGGTTGGTTACTTTTTTATCTTTTAACTTTGCAGGCCTTATTCCTCTTTTTCCTTACATTCTCAATATTAGGCCCCGTTTTTATACTTCACTTTTTTTGGTATTTTTTGCCATGTTTGTAATAGGGGCTATAAAAGGTAAATATACAAGGAAGAGTAGGGTTCGTTCTGGGGTCGAAATGCTTTTGATAGGGGGTTTTGCTGCTTTTGTTGCTTATGGGGTTGGGTTTTTGATTGACAGATACATGATCTAAAAGGGTACTCGAGGAGGTGAGATATTTATGAGTAGTAAGGATGTAAAGATGTATTCACAGGTTTTAATGGGTGGAGCGGTTGTTGCGATTTTCCTTTCAGCCCTGGGCTACATGGGAACCGATATATGGCTTGCTTCAACCCAGTGGCTTCTGGTTGCCGCGGTTCTTGCGCTTTTTGGAGTTTATTTAAAAATGAAATAAGTACGGATTAAAGTGGGTACGGAAATTGTGCGGAGAATATGCGGGAATATTGATTGGGTTTGACACATAGTAATAAAAGTGCTATTTTATTTTCAATGAAAAGAAGGGATATAGTAATAGGGATTTTGATTTTAGTAATAGTTGCAGGGGTAATTTACTGGAGGCAAAGAACCAGTCCCAGCGAAGAAATGAGAGTCCCTGAAACTTTGTCCTTGGAGGATACTCTTGAGGAAAAGTTTAAAATAGAAATACCCGAAGACGTTGACAAGGCAGAACTAAAAGACGTCACAGGAGGAAGTGCTTCGGCAATTGCCATAAGGAAATTTGAAAACAATAAATTCACCCACAGTATTTTGGCAGATTTACCCGATCCAGAAGCCGGTTCCTTTTATGAGGGATGGCTGGTGAGAGGAGAAGAAGGATCAGACAACTTTTCTTCTTTTTCAAGCGGCAGAATGAGACTTGCAAAAGGCGGTTGGATGCTTGAATTTGAATCATCTACCGACTATTCCGACTACAACAAAGTTGTTGTAACTAGCGAAAAAGTTGCAGACAAAACCCCGGAAAAGCACATCCTGGAAGGTAGTTTCTAAGTTTTTCTTCAATTATTTCTTTTTGTGGTCTGGGAGATTTGTTTATGATATCCTATTCTGGATGAAGAGTTTAACAGCCAGTTTTATTATCGGTCTTTTTATTTTGTTATTATCATCATCTAATGCGAACGCTTCATTATTGGTAGTTAAAAAGGACGGAGAAGTCACCTGGAATGTACTTTCGGAAGAGGATACTGCTCTTGGCATACCCACTCATTCTTATTTGGAGGTAAAGAAGGCGGGGGAGGTAACACCTTCCTCTACGTCAGTAATAACTCTTAGCAAAAAGAACGATAAAATTAGTCTTTTTGTGGACTCCGGCAATGAAAAGAGGGAACTCGACGTCACAAATTGGCAGGAAGACCTTTTGGAAATTGAAGAAAGAGCAGAAGTTCAAAAATTAAAAATTAATTTAAATGAAGGGAAATTTAGTCTTGAACAAAAAGGTATTATCGCAGTAACAGATTATCCCTTGACCATTGATTCAAAGAGTGCAGAACTTTCTCTGGTTACACCAAGCGGAGAACGATTTGTTTCTATCTTTCCGCTTGAGGCGGTCGAGGCCGTATTACGAACAAAACTGATAACCAAAGCCGTCAATCCCAAAATCGAAATAGTAGAAAAGGAAAGGGAGTTACAGTATATAATTTCCGGGGAAAAGGTCTTTAATATTTTAGGGATTTATGAATACTCTATTCCGATAACTTCGTATATTTCAGCTTCAACCGGAGAAATTTTATCTGTTGATTCGCCAACTTGGTTTAAATATGTAAAATTTTTATTTGTATAGGGGGTGATTTGTTTGGAACAAGAAATACAAAAGTCTGCAGGCAGTAAAAAAGGTTTATTAATTGTGGTGGTTCTAGTAGTAGTTTTGGGTTTGGGTGGTTATTTAGTTTTGTCCGGTCAGAAAAAGACACAGGAGAATTCAAGCCCGGAAGTTACTGAAGGACAAGAAGGATTTGCGGCTACTTCCGAAGATTTGCAAAAATCTGGCGTCTCCGAGTCGGCAAGAGAAGTTAGTGTTGAGGGGAATGAATATTCTTTTTCTCCTGAATCACTTAGTTTAAATAAAGGTGAACGAGTCCGATTAACTTTCAAAAATACAGGAAAATTACCGCATAATCTAACGATAGAAGGGCTCGGAATTTCATCTAAAACAATTTCGGGAGGAGCGAGCGACACGATTGAATTTACGGCGACTGAGGCCGGGATCTTTAATTTTTACTGTTCTGTCGGAAATCACAGGGGTTTGGGAATGGAAGGGAGCTTGGAGGTGAAGTAAAGTTGCAAATAACTATTTACTCAACAACAACGTGTCCTTATTGTAAGATGCTCAAAGATTATTTGAGCGAAAAAAACTTTGCATTTACTGAAAAATTGGTTGATCAGGACGACGCGGCTCGAGATGAAATGGCCGGAATCTCTGGAGGATTTCTGGGGGTTCCGTTTACTTTGGTTGTGAAGGATGATGGTTTAAAAGAAACAATAATAGGTTTTGACAAAAACAGACTGGATAAAGTTTTGGGAATATGATTTTTGTTAACTTCAAAACATACGAACAAGGAACCGGGGCAGACGCAATAAGACTGGTCAAGATTTTGGAGGAAGTTGCCCACGCGTCCCAAATAAAGATTATTCCTGTTGTTCAGGCGGCTGATGTTCGAGAGATGGTTGCAACGACCCAACTTGAGGTTTGGTCTCAGCATGTAGATCCGGTCGAATTCGGTGCTCATACAGGTTTTATCCTAGCCGAAGCCGTAGTTGAAGATGGGGCAAGTGGAACTTTTTTGAACCACTCTGAACACAAGTTTTCAGATTTTGGGACTCTTGAAAAAGCTCACGCAAGAGCCCTCGAAGTTGGATTAAAAACGCTTATTTTCGCAGGAAATTTAAGTGAACTTAAACTTATTCTTAAACTTAATCCTACCTTCGCTTCTTATGAACCACCGGAATTGGTCGGAAGCAAGACAACTTCTGTTGCACAATCGAAACCTGAAGCGATAGCAGAGGCAGTCGAGATAACCAAAGCCAAGGGGTTGCCTCTTATAGTTGGAGCAGGAATAAAATCAAGAGAAGATGTTAGAAAAAGTTTGGAGTTGGGGGCAGTTGGAGTGGCAGTTGCTTCTGATATTGTTACAGCCAAAGATCCGAAAGAAGAAATTTTGGATTTAGTAGAAGGATTTGAGTAAATTAACATTGCTAGATGGCTAGATAGTTATATGGTTAAAAAGAGCTATCTAACCATTTAACTATTTAACCATGATAATTTATCTTGGTTCTGATCACCGAGGGTTTGCCTTAAAGGAAAAAATTTCCAAATGGTTGTTTGAATGGGAATATAAATTTGAAGATATGGGGGCGGACCATTTGGATACAGAAGACAACTACACGATTTATGCTGAAAGAGTGGCATCAATGGTTGTAAGAGACAAAGATAAGGCAAGAGGTATTCTTCTTTGTGGGAGTGGTGTAGGAGTTGATGTTGTTGCGAATAAATTTGACGGGGTAAGAGCATCAATCGGAAAGAGCGTTGAACAAGTTAAGGCAGGCAGAAATGACGACGATATGAATGTCCTGGTTATTGCAGCGGATTATACGAAAGAAGAGGAAGTAAAAGAAATGCTGAAGGCGTTTTTGGAAACTGAATTTTCAGGCAAGACGAGATTTAAAAAGAGACTTCAGGATATAGAAAAGATCGAAGCGAATAATTAATATGGAACTTCCAAAATTGTCGGACTTAGATGTTTCTGGAAAAAGAGTAATCGTTAGGATGGATTTGGATGTGGATGATGACTACACAAGGCTGGAATTTGCGGAAGAAACGCTTGATTATCTGGTAAAAAAGATGGCCAGACTCATAATAATCGGCCATAAGGGTAGGCCCGAAGGAGAGAAGTTACCCGAATTGTCGCTTGCGTCGCTTGCAGATGTTCTCGGGGGAGTTGTGGGTGAGAAAGTTAATTTTTTCCATGACACTGTTGGGTACGAAGTTGAGAAAAGAGCAAAAATGTTGGGGGAAGGCGAGATTTTACTTCTAGAAAATTTGAGATTTGAAGCTGGTGAGGAAAAAAATGATGACGCCTTTTCCAAAAACTTAGCTTCAATTGGCGAGATTTATATCAACGAAGCATTTGCTGTGTCACACCGCGAACATGCTTCAATTGTAGGTCTTCCGAAACTATTACCTCATGCTTCCGGTTTTCGTTTCGAGAAAGAGGTGGAAAACTTAAACAAAGTTTTGGAAAATCCCAAAAGGCCAGTTGTTTTGGTTATTGGTGGAATCAAAGAAGATAAAGTCGAGTATATAAAAAGCTTCATTAAAATTGCCGATAAAATACTTGTTGGGGGGAGGCTTCCGATATTATTTGGCGAGGAAAATCCTGACCCAAGTAAAGTCATTATGGGTCAGCTTATTCCCGATAAAGAAGATATAACGATTCATACAATAGAGCGCTTTAAGGAAGAAATTGCAAAAGCCGGGACAATAGTTGTTGCCGGGGTTCAGGGTAAATACGAAGACGAAGGTCATCGTCAAGGAACACTGGAAGTATTTAATGCAATCGTAGTATCTTCAGCGTTTAAAGTTGCGGGAGGAGGAGACGCCGAAGCAGCGATAACTGAATTTGGACTGAATGACAAGTTTGACTGGATTTCGGTTGGCGGCGGCGCAATGCTTGAGTACCTTGTTCAGGGAACTCTACCGGGTATAGACGCTCTTCTTAATAGATAAAGACTGTTTTGTTTTTAAAGGATGTAAGAGTAACAGTAAGAGTGAGAGTATGTTTAGATTTCAAACATTGGAGGTTTGGAAAAAGGCTGTGGACTTTGCTGATTTAATGATTGAAATTGCGGATGCATTACCTCAAAAATATCAGTTTTCATTTGGTGACCAATTAAGACGTGCCGGATTATCTGTGCCTAATAATATAGCAGAAGGGAATGGAAGGAAATTTAAAAAAGAAGCAAGCCATTTGTATAATATTTCTAAGGGATCACTTTATGAATGTATAAATATATTGGTAATTTTAAACAAAAGAAATCTCATTAATTGGAAGAAATTTAATCGTGAATATATCTATAAACTTGCAGAAGAAATTGCGAAGATGCTAACAGGTTTAATGAAAAAATAGGTTGTAATTTTTTATATTTACTCTTACACTTACTATTAGTATGGTCAAGGTGGGAATAAATGGTTTTGGGAGAATCGGAAGGATTGCCTTCAGAATTGCGCTCCTTAAGCACACTTCAGAAGTGGAGGTTGCCGTAATTAATACCTCCGGATCGATGGAGGTGGATGGTTGGGCACATTTAACAAACTTCGATACTATGTATCGAAGATTCGAGTTCAAAGTGCAAAGTGAAAAGGTCAAAGATGCGAAGGAAACTACGGATGAGGATCCATTAATCGGTTATCTGTTAGTCGGCGAAAAAAATATAAAAGTTCCCATTTTGGCTCAAAAGGATCCAGCCAAGATTCCTTGGGGAAAGTATGGAGCTGATGTTGTAATTGAATCAACCGGGAAGTTTACGACAGAAGAAGATGCCAAAAAGCATGCAGTTGGCGGAGCAAAAAGAGTTGTAATTTCGGCTCCTGCAAAGGGAGGAAATGTTGGAACATACGTTATCGGGGTTAACGAGTACAAAGGCGAAGCTGAGGTTATAAATAATGCTTCCTGTACGACAAATTGTGTTGCGCCGGTTGCTGCAGTAATGCATTCTGCTTTTGGAATCGAAAAGGCAGCCATGACTACATCTCACTCTTATACCGACGATCAAAACTTACAGGACGGTTCGAGCCACGATCTAAGAAGGGCTAGGGCTGCAGCTATGAACATAGTTCCAACTACAACCGGGGCGGCTGTTGCAACAACTGAAACAATACCTGAACTTAAAGGAATTTTCGATGGGATGGCACTCCGGGTTCCCACCGCAACAGGTTCGATAACGGATTTTGCATTTGTAGTTAAGAAAAACGTGACCGTAGAAGAAGTAAATAATGCTTTTAAAAAAGCAAGCGAGAACGCTATTTATAAAGGAATTTTGGCTGTAACCGACGAACCGCTTGTGTCCTCTGACATCATTGGTCGTGATGAATCTGCAATTGTCGATCTTTCTCTTACTCAAGTTGTCGGCGGAAACTTGGTTAAAGTTTTTGCTTGGTATGACAACGAGTGGGGGTATGCGAATAGACTCATTGAACAGGTAATTAGAGTAGGGCAAAGGTTGGATAGTAATAAAGCTCCAAGTGATCCAATAACACTTTCGTTTAAACAGTAAAGATTGGAGGCGAGGTAAATGAAAATAAATCAGGAAAATAACATCTTAAAAAATTTATCAGGTTATGGCAAATTATCAGTTATTTTAGGAATAATATCTATTATTTCAATTCAAACTGTATTTATTACTACTGCAATTATAGTTGGACTTTTGACGTTCTTTTATTCTAGAAAGACGGGAAATAAAAGTGCTGCAAAATGGGGGATAGCGGGCGCGATATTAGGATTAATAGGTCTCCTGTGGGGACTTGCTCCTATATAATAATTATAAGTTTATGGCGGTTTTTACTCCCAAAGGTAGAAACGATTCGCACATTTTTGACTATTCGGAAATTACCAACCAAATCATTATTGGTTCTGATTTATGTAAAGGTGGAGTGTGTCTTATCCATGGAGAGGAATTTAAAAGATTGGGGGTTCAGATAGAAATAAATTTGAGTCAGGAAAATAATGAATTGCCTCCGAAAGATATAGAAACTTATCTTTGGATCCCAGTTGTGGATGGATATTCTCCTACGGTTGGACAGCTGGAAATTGGAACATGTTTAATGGATACCGCAATTTCCCAGGGTAAAAAAGTTTTTGTTCATTGTAAAAACGGACATGCCAGAAGCCCCACCTTGGTTGCAGCTTATCTGATAAAACATCAAGGGATGAGTGTTGAAGACGCACTAAAACTGATTAACGAAAAACGTCCCGAGTCGCACATCGAAAAATCCCAAAGGAAAGTTCTGGAAGAATTTGCAGCAAAATGATACAAATTATTCCCTCTATTCTGACAAACAACCCGAACGAATTACAGGAAAAGCTTACCCTTTGTGAAGGTCTGGTAGAGAGAGTTTCAATCGATATTATTGACGGGAAGTTTGCAGACAATAAAACAATTGACCCCATCATATTATTTGATCTGGATACAAGTTTGAAAATCGACTACCAACTAATGGTTTATGAACCCGTTAATTGGATTGAAAGGTGCGTAAGAGGTCAAGCAGATAGGATAATAGGACACATTGAGCAGATGAGCGATCAGGTTGAATTTGTAGGTAAGGTTCAGGAGGTTGGTTTATCTATTGGACTTGCGCTTGATATTGAGACGAGTGTTGCAAAGATTGACCCGACAATTCTAACTAATCTTGATGTTGTCTTGGTGATGAGTGTAAAAGCGGGCTTTGGGGGTCAGGAATTTGACAAACGAGCTATTAACAAAATAAGAGAGCTTGACGAGATACGCGCGAGGGATGATTCGCCCTATAGAATTCAAGACGACGGTGGTATAACTTTGGAAAGTATTTATAATGTGCATAAGATTGGAGTCGATGAAGTTTCAATTGGCAGAAAACTGTTTGATGGAGATTTAGCAAAAAATCTGGCTAAATTTCAGAAAGCAGCACACAATATAAAGCAATAGCTATATAGTTAAATGGTTAAATAGTTTTTTAGCCATTCAGCTATATAACAATTTAACTATTTTTTATTATGGATGATCATCTACCAAAGCCACTAATAAAAAATATTGCTTTTTTTGGTGATTCACACATTCCTGAGGAGAATCCTGTCTATGAGGACGCATATGAAATCGCCAAAACGTTGGCAGAAGAAGGGTTTACTATTGTCGATGGAGGAGGGCCGGGTGTAATGGACGCTGCAACGAAGGGAGCGGAAGCAGCTAATGGTGAAACTATTGCGGTTACCTTTTATCCAAAAGATGCCCCCGGTTTTGAGGGAAGGTACGTAGGTAATATTGTCGATAAAGAAATAAAAACAACAAATTATATTGATAGGATGTTTAAGCTTATGGAACATGCCGATCTCTATATAATTTTTAAGGGAGGATCAGGTACTATAAGTGAGTTTGGGACGGCTTGGGTTTTGGCAAAACTTTATTATGGACATCATAAACCCTTCATTCTTTATGGAAATTTTTGGCACGAAGTTATATCAGTCATTAAAAAAAATATGTTAATAGATGAAACCGAGCTGGGCGTATTTCGTATAGTAAGTAAAAAAGAGGATATTGTCCCAGCAATAAAGTTGTTCGAAGAAGAGATGAAAAAGGTAAAACACGAGCACGAAAAGAACCACGAAGGCAAGGCATATATGAAATAAATGGATTATTCGATTGAAGAACTTCAAACAAAAGCTAACGACATAAGACAAGACATTATAAAAATGCTTCTTGAGGCAGGGAGCGGGCATTCTGCGGGACCTCTGGGAATGGCGGATGTTTTTACCGCTTTGTATTTCGGGGGAGTAATGGACTACGACCCTAAAAATCCGAAATGGGAAGAGCGCGACAGATTAATTCTTTCAAATGGTCATATCTGTCCGGTTTTGTATGCAACACTAGCTCACGCAGGATATTTTCCACATGAGGAATTGATGACTTTAAGGAAACTAGGGAGCCGACTTCAGGGACATCCGGAAAGAGAAAGATTGCCGGGAATTGAAACAACATCAGGTCCTCTTGGATCGGGGTTGGCCCAAGCTTCGGGTTATGCATACGCTTCTCGGATGGATTCTAAAAAGTTCAGAGTTTTTTGCTTAACAAGCGACGCAGAACATCAGGAAGGTAATCACTGGGAGGCAGTAGCTTTTGCCGGGAAATATAATCTGTCGAATTTAACTGCTTTCGTTGACAGAAACAATATTCAGATATCGGGTTTTACCGAAGATGTAATGCCGCTTGAGCCTTTGAAAGCAAAATATGAAGCCTTTAACTGGAACGTTTTAGAAGTTGACGGACACAATATTGAGGCGATTATTGACGCCGTTAATATGGCAAAAGCAATAGCCGAAAACCCGACTGTAATAATCTGCCACACGATTCCCGGAAAAGGAGTTGATTTTATGGAAGGAAAGTGGGAATGGCATGGTAAGGCACCGAATCCTGAAGAAGCTAAAAAAGCATTAAACGAATTAAGAACTTTGCAAGGAAAGATTAAAAGTGAACATGAATAATTTTAGGCACTAGGCATTAGCGACTAGGCACTAGTTAAAAATGCTAAGGTCAAAATTGCGTTGTTGATTAAAATTGTATGTTTAAGGCTAAAGCGTTTGTAGTAATTCAAATTCTATTATTATCATTTTCAATTATTGGATTGTTAATGTGGGATTTTGGTTTTTTTGAAGGGATGTTTGGTTGCTTCTATTGTCCCCCTGGGGCGCGATGTATTTTCGGCGTAAATATAATTTGTTCAGTTGTTGGTAAGTTTATTTTTATTATATTTGGAGCTTTATGGGTTATTTATTCAATCATATATTTAAGCAAACAATCTATTCATAGAGAATAGTAATAATATATTTGAATATGCTTAACAAGGAGCTAAAGTTATCAGACAAGATTTTTTCTAAAGAAATTGATAAGGTTCCGACGAGGAATGGGTACGGAGAGGGGTTAGTGGAGGCAGGAGAGAAAGATGAGAGAGTTGTGGTTTTGAGCGCTGATGTTGGGGAATCGACACGAGCATTTTACTTCAAGGAGAAATTTCCTGAAAGATATATCGAAGTTGGTGTTGCCGAGCAGGCAATGGCAACAATCGCTGGCGGAATGGTAAATTACGGCAAAATTCCCTTTATTTCTTCCTACGCGACCTTTTCTCCCGGAAGGAATTGGGAACAAATAAGAACAACAATTGCCTTAAATGACGTACCGGTAAAGATTGCAGGAGCTCATGCGGGTATCTCCGTTGGCCCTGACGGAGCAACACACCAGGCACTTGAAGACATTGCAATTATGCGGGCAATGCCGAATATGATTGTTATTGCTCCTTGTGATTCCATTGAAACAAAAAAAGCTACTATTGAAGCCGCAAAAAACGGAAAACCGACATATATTCGTTTCGCCCGAGAAGCGACACCTGTTTTTACTACCGAAGACACACCTTTTGAGATAGGGAAGGCGCTCATCCTGTGGGACTCGCTTAAAATTTCCAATTTCCAAATTCCAATTTCCAATGAAATTCAAAATTCAAAATTCAAAATTCAAAATTCTTGCGCAATCATTGCTTGTGGTCCTCTGGTTTACGAAGCGCTACTTGCGGCCAAGGAACTGGAAGAGCAAGAGATTGGCGCGATTGTAGTTAATTGTCATACGATTAAACCTATTGATGAAGAAACAATAATTTCAGCTGCCAAAAAATGCGGCGCGGTTGTTACAGTTGAGGAACATCAGGTAATCGGAGGCTTAGGAGGAGCTGTTGCGGAAGTTTTAGCTAGAAATTATCCGACCCCCATGGAATTTATCGGCATGCCTGACTCTTTTGGTGAATCAGGTGACCCAGACGAACTTTTAGAGAAGTATGGAATGAAGTCAAAAGACATAGTCGAGGCAGTAAAGAAAGTTATAAGAAGAAAACAAAATTAATTTGATAACTTGACTTCTGTTTTTCTTTTTTTCAGCCACCTTCTAAGAAATATATATATAGCCAGGACTGGAACCCAGATGACTGTGTAGACTCCGACCCATATCGCAAAAGTTGCGATATTTCTTAAGAACCCAATGAGAGATCGCACTGCCAGTTTAAAGATTACGCCAGGCCTGAAGGTCTCGCTTGGTTGGTATGGAAGCGCAATTTCATCGGTTGAAATATAAATTGTAAGTTTTGCAAGCTCGGCGTTTTTCTCCAAAGCATCTTGCTGACCTTTTAATGTATCAATTTGATTTTGGTAAGAAAGAACTTGCTGTGTCAGATTGGTAATATCAGTTATTTGGGTTGCTTGATCAAGAATAGTCTCTAATCTCGCTTTTGTTCGTTCAATCTGGGCAATGCGGGTATCGATATCGATATATTGATCCGTAACGTCGTGCCCCACTAAATTTTCCGAAACAACCTTTACGGACAACGAATGGAAATATTTCAGCGAGTCTTCCAAGTCTCTCGATGGAACTCTCACAATAACCGTAGCAGTGGGCGCGTCCTGAGGATTGGAAACATTTGAAGAAACCATATAACCACCTTTTTGTTGAGCATAGGAAACGATTTTATTTCGGACATCGGTAACATCCTTCACAAGAAGTGAAAGACTTGACTCTTGTACGACAAGTCTGTCTTTAACGTCGGGTTGTGGTGCATAGTCTTGTTGATACTGTGGCATAAGAGAAGGCGACGAGATTCCTGCTGCAGGAGCGTCGAAAGAGCCACCGGGTGAAATACCAACAGTACCACCACTTCCGTATTGACTTTTGGATGTATTTGGAATGTCCAATGAAAGAATATTTACGCCAAAAAAGACTTTAAATAAGTTTAAAAGAAGATAGACAACAACAAGGAGAGCAATGGTCAAAAACCTATTTCGCTTTACCCACTCAACTACTTTCATTAGTTAGATTATGGATCTTTGAGAAGATGTGTGTCAATGATTTAAGTAATCCTAATCAGTAAATTCAAAAGCTATAGCCCTGAGTCAAATCGAAAGGTTATAACCCTGAGCCTAGTCGAAGGGTGGAGAGGATTTGATTAAAAATTTCTTCATTTTTTATATTAGGCGTATTCGGACCAAGATTATATAAAGTAAACCTGTAAGTATTAGAATTGTTATATAGAAAAATATGTCGGCCGAAATCCATACAACATCCGCCATAGGTTTGAAAAGCAGGTTTTCCGGCAATTAATATTTGCTTTTCGAATTTGTAATCATCACTGGTTTTTTGAGTACATTGGGTGGGTGTTTGTGAACTACATGAATTCATGAATGATTGAAATGTTTCTAATGCGTCATCTTCAGTTATTACGAGAGAATTGTTTTTTTCAACCTTGATCCAAATAATTCCTGGACTTGTAGTGCTGTCAGCACTGACATCTGGAGGTAAAAATGACACAAAATCGTAAGATATACTATTACTTTCTTTGAACGTCCACGAAGACGGATATTTTACTTCATAGGTATATTTTGCATTTTTGTAGGTTTTCCAATCTTCCGGAATAATATTATCCGAATTACTTGATTGATTACCCTCAATTTCCAGAAGTTTTTGTTCTTCTTCTGAGAGTGGTTGGATGAACTCTTTATTGTCTTTTGTAACACATACCGCGGGATAGCTTTCGCGGATAATACTCCCTTTGGTTTTTGTGCAGTCTTCAAAATTTTGCGGGATTTTTGGTTTGTTAACCTTTTGGTAGGCAATGAAAAAGGCGGCGCCAAAAAGAAAAATCATTAGGAATGTCGATAAGCCCATGGAGACAACCGGCGAAGTAAATATTTTTACAAACCAATCAGAACTTTTCTTACTACCGGTGATCGTCAGATCTTCCTGCAAGATGACATCGTTTAGGTCCTGACTCTTATTTTGTGTGGGGGGGGGCATAAGTTTCTTGATTCTCATTATCATATAAAAGATTAAGAGTTTCAACGCGAGTAGAGTTTATGGTAAATTGGAAGTATGAATATTGATGTTCTTAAGTCTACCGCCAAAGAACTTGTCGCTCCTGGGAAGGGAATTTTAGCGGCTGACGAAAGCACTGGTTCGATTAAAAAGAGATTTGATGCAGTTAGTGTTGAATCAACTCCCGAAAACCACAGAATATATAGACAGCTTATATTTAAGACTGAAGGAATCGAGGAATATATCTCTGGAGTCATTATGTTTGACGAAACAATTCGTCAGTTGACCGACGATGGAGTTCCATTCCCTAAATCTTTGCAAGATAGAGGTATTATTCCCGGAATAAAAGTTGATACTGGTGCAAAAGATATGGCGAATTTCCCGGGAGAAAAAATTACGGAAGGCCTTGATGGACTTCGCGAAAGACTTACCGAATATAAAGAAATGGGCGCACGATTCACAAAATGGAGAGCTGTTATTGCAATCGGTGATGTTATACCGATTAAGACTTGTATCGAATCAAATGCCGAAGCTTTGGCGCGTTTTGCAGCTCTTTCTCAAGAGGCCGATCTTGTGCCAATAGTTGAACCCGAAGTTTTAATGGATGGAAACCATGATATTAAAAAAAGTGAGGAAGTTACTTACAAGACATTGAAATCGGTTTTTGCCAAGCTATCTGAACATAGAGTTGATTTCTCGGGAATGTTATTAAAGCCTAATTGGATTCATCCTGGAAAAGAAAGTGGTCAGGAGGCTGTCGATGATGAAATTGCAGAGACAACTCTTCGCGTATTTAAAGATGTGATTCCTGTCGAGGTCCAGGGAATAGTTTTTCTTTCAGGAGGAGATTCACCCGAAGAATCAACGGGTCACCTTAATGCATTGAATAAAATGGGGGACGCGCCGTGGCAGATATCGTTTTCCTTTGGAAGAGCCCTTCAAAAACCCGTGTTAGAAAAATGGGGAGGGAAAAGTGAAAATGTTGAGAATGCACAGAAAGAATTTTATAAAAGAGCTAAACTTAATTCATTAGCAAGAAGTGGAAAGTATGAGAAGGAGATGGAGAAAGAGGATTAATAGCTAGATGGTTATATGGTTAAATTGTTATATTGTTAACTGTTTTGCCATTTAGCAATATAGCCATGCAGCAATTAGAATTATTATCAGTAGGTGACGTTACTTGGGACGTGTTTTTGTCTCCTACGGAGTCGGAAGCTTTGTGTACGCTCAAGGAAAGGGAGTGTTATATATGTTTTACATTTGGAGAAAAGATTCCCGTAAAATCCATAGATTATTCTTTGGGTGGTAATGCGGCCAATAACGTAGTTGGAGCAAGACGCTTGGGGGTAAGATCTGGTCTGGTTACAACTTTGGGAGGAGATAGTACGGGTAATCTAATTGTCGAAAGACTAGAAAAAGAAGGGGTGGATATGGATTATGTTATTCAACAACCCATGGCAGGATCAAATTTTTCGACAGTCATAAACTATGCTGGCGAACGAACGATATTTACTTATCACGCACCCCGTTCTTATGAATTTCCAGTCCATCTTCCGGTAACTCCTTGGGTTTATCTAACTTCCATGGGGGAAGCATTCCAGCCTTTTTACAATCACTTTGTGGATTTTATACATAAAAATTCCACCATAAAACTTGCTTTCAACCCGGGAAGTAGACAATTAAGAGCGGGAATTGAAGCTTTAAAGCCGATTTTAGAAGTTACTCATGTAATTTATGTAAATCGGGAAGAAGCTGAAAAGTTAACCGGGATGGATGATTCGCATGGGGCTGATAAAGAGCTTTTAACTAACCTTTCTTCGCTTGGGCCAAAGATTGCAATTATTACCGATGGCGGTAACGGATCCTTTGTTTATGACTCATTGGGCAAAAAATATTACAAGGCGGGAGTTTTGCCTGTTGATGCGTATGAAAGGACGGGAGCAGGGGATGCTTTCGGCGCTGGTTGCATCGCTGCTCTTATTAAAGGAAAAGGCTTCAATGAAGCGCTTTTGTGGGGAACCGTAAATTCAGCCTCGGTTATTGGTTATGTTGGATCACAAAGGGGACTTTTGAAAGAATCTGATATGCCCGAATGGCTCGAAAGGGCGAAAAGTAGTGGGGTGGGAGTGGTGGAGATATAAAGTCTAAGAATTCAGTCTAAGTTTAAGAAGACACACTTTATATTTGAGAATCTTAAACTTATACTTAAACTATTAAGATGAAAATTTTTGTAACCAGAAAAATTCCGGGAAATAGTTTAGACAGACTTTATTCGTCGGGGAATGAAGTTATTGTATCTGACTTTGACAGACCTTTGACTGAAGAAGAACTTTTGGACAAGGGTAAAGGAGCTGATGCGCTTCTGACTCTTCTTACCGATAAAATAAACGGCGAAGTTGTTGACGCGATTGGGCCACAACTTAAAATCGTTTCAAATTATGCGGTTGGGTTTGATAATATTGACGTTCCTGCCCTGACCGAGCGGGGGGTAGTTGTCGTCAATACGCCTTCGGATGAAGTAAATGAAGCCGTTGCCGAGCATACGTGGGCACTACTTTTAGCTTTGGCTCGTCGGGTGGTTGAAGCAGACGAAGCCGTAAAAAGAGGGGCATATAGCGGTTGGGAACCGGCGATATTTTTGGGTGTAAATCTAATCGGGAAAACTCTTGGGATTATTGGATTGGGACGAATCGGTTCAATGGTTGCGAGGCGTGCAAAAGGCTATAACATGAGGGTTTTATATAACAAAAGGTCACCCGACCCCGAAGCAGAAAAGGAATTGGGCGTTGAATTTGCAGATATGGATAAGCTTTTAGGAGAAAGTGATTTTATTTCTCTTCATGTTCCTTTAAGCGATGAAACAAGGCACATGATAAACGATCAGACGTTAAACAAAATGAAGAGGGGAAGCTTTCTTATTAATACTGCAAGGGGTCCAATTGTTGACGAACATGCGCTTGTTGATGCTTTAAGAAACGGTCATCTTAGTGGGGCGGCGTTAGACGTTTTTGATAATGAACCAAATGTTAATCCGGAACTGATAAATATGGAAAATGTTGTCCTTACACCCCACATTGCAAGTGCCACTTGGGAGGCAAGAAATAAAATGGGGGAATTGGCAGTTGATGCAATTTTAAAGACATTAAATGGCGAAAAACCTGAAAATTTAGTCGATCAGGAAATGTGGGAGAAAAGGAGAAAATAAACAGTAATGGATACAATAATTATCCGTAGTTATTCCGCAAGAGAGCTTTCTTTATAATCCAAACTACTCCCGAAGATATTTTGTAGATTAATTGGTTAGTCAGTTAATTGTTGTAAAATGTAGTAATGAGATTTTTAAAGAAAAAAAATGAAGAGGAAGAGGATGATGAGGAAGAGATCGAGTCTCCTTACACAAAATCTTTGAAAGGTAGGGGTAGTAGATTTAAGGACAGGGACTTTAAAGATTTAAAACCGGAGAATAAGCGGAGCTTGGCCGACTACGTCGGTAAGAAAAAGAGAAAAGAACTCAAGAAGCCTTGGGGGAGAAAAGAAAGGATTTTTATTCTTCTTGTCATTCTTACAACGGCTGGAATTTCAGCTCTTCTTTCTCTTTCTGCAAGAGCATGGAAGCTTCCGGGGTTACCACGAGTAAAAATCCCGACATTTTCCATACCCTTTTTTGGCGAAGAAACAATAGTTTTAGAAGGGAATCAAGCCGATAAGGTTAATCAGGAAAAGAGAGAGAAAATTCAAAAGGAATTTAAAGAAAAAACTGGAAATTTGTCTGGCGTGTACGGTTTATTTGTTATCCATTTGGACAATGGATTTTCTTACGGAGTAAATGAAAATGAAATTTTTACCGCCGCGTCTTTGATCAAACTGCCCGTGATTGCGGGAATGTATATGGAGGATGAAGCCGGGAATATAGATTTGGACGAAAAATATACCTTGAAGAATTCTGATAAAGTGACGGGTGCCGGAAGTCTTTATGGCAAACCGGCCGGATATCAAACAACTTACCGAAACCTGGTGCAACTTATGGGGAAGCAGTCAGATAATACAGCTTTTAATATCTGCCGAAAGTTGTTGGGAGATGAAAAAATTGATGAAGTGACACGTTCAGTTGGAATGGTTGACACCTCTTTAGAAAAAAATGAAACTACACCAAAAGATATCGGGATTTTTTTTGAGGGACTTTGGAGGGGAAATATTGTTAGTCAGGAATCGCGTGATGAAATCTTAGATTACTTAACGGATACTATTTATGAAGATTGGCTGCCCGCCGGGATACCTGATGACCTTCGTATTGCTCACAAATACGGTCGTGAAGTACACGTTGTGAATGATGCCGGAATTGTATTTACTACTAAACCATTTATTGTTGTGATTTTAACTAAAGGTGTTATTGAGAAAGAAGCCGATACTGTTTTACCAGAACTTTCTGAAATTATTTATGAAATTTTAAGCGAATAGGGTTAGTTTCTTCCTGGTTTTTTCTTTTTGCCAAAGCGCTCCTCTAGAATCTGGTCTATAAATTGTCCAGGATTTAAATACCGGATTTCGGGGGTTGGTTGAAGGTTTTCCTCAGCATCGTCGGGAGTATCGTCGGGTTTCTTAAACCATTCTGGACTGCATGCCTTTGTCGGCCTATTCTCTTCCAGAAACCACTCCATTTTGGTGGGACAGCCTTCGCAAGCAAGAGTTCCAGTGTACGGACAAATAGGAACCTGGATTAAGCCTTCCGGTACTTGCCAGTCATGGTTTTCTTCTTGGGCTAAAAGAGCTGACATTATTTTATTCCAGATAGGAGTTGCTCCGGTTACACCTGAAGCGATTCGAGACATGGGAGAATTGTCGTTATTCCCGACCCAGACAGCGACCAGATATTTCTGGTTATAACCGATCGCTAAGTTATCCCTTAAATCATTACTCGTTCCAGTCTTTACTGCAACCTCTTTGTGGTTAGGGATTACCAGAAGGGAGTTTGTACCGAAAGAAGGCGCTCGGGTAGTGTTATCTTTTAAAATATCGGTAATTATAAAGGAAACTCTGGGATCGAGGACTTGTTCGCCTCCACAATCTTCAGTTTTCGAGGCAGGACTGATAAGTGCGGATTGACTCGCTTGAGCAGTATTGATCAAATTATCCGTTATTCGGTTAATCGGTTCATCCGAATCTTCTGGTCCCTGATTGACTAGTTCAGTTTGGTTATTTTCATCTTGTTTCTCACATTTATATTCCTCCAGCGCTTTTCCCTTATAATCTACAACCTTGAGAGTCGAAACCAGTTCCGGCCTTTTACCGTAATTCGCTATAGTTGCATATACTCTTGCCAGATCGATAAGTTTTACTTCTCCTCCACCCAAAGTCAAGGATAAGCCGTAGTTACTGGGATCTTGCCAGGTTGTTATTCCCAATTTTTGACCCATTTCAATCATGTGGGAAACGCCGTATGAGGCCAAAACTTTAACAGCCGGGATGTTTCTGGACTCGGCAAGAGCGCTCCTTATTGTCAAAGTACCTCTATATCCTCCTTCATAATTTTTGGGAGAATAGGGCGGTTGTCCTTCGACATTAAAGGTAATAGGGGCATCGTTGACTAGACTTCCCGCACTGATGCCGTTTGAAAGCGCATATGCATAGTTGACAACTTTGATTGAGGAACCTGGTTGTCTTAGTCTTACAACAACATTTACATTTCCATCATTTTGTGCGTCAAAATAGTTCTTTGAGCCCACCATTGCCAATATTTCACCCGTAGCCGGATCCATTACAACTACCGCTGCGTTTGAAACGTTAAGCTTGGCAAGTTTCTCAACCTCTTCAGCGACCACTTTTTCTGCCAACTTCTGAATTTGATAGTCCAAGCTCGTCGTAATTTCGAGCCCGCCTGATTCCACGACACTTTTGCCGTACTTTTCTTCTAATAATTGTCTTACATACATAACAAAATGGGGTGCTTTAATGTCAGTTTTCTGGTCGACAAGTTTTATTTCCCCTCCTTCTGCTTCCTTCTTTTGCTCAGAGGTAATAAATCCGTTAATTTTCATTAAATTAAGAACTTCTTTCTGGCGGGAAAAAGCAAGGTCAGGATTTACCCCGAAAGGAGAGTACTCGGTTGGACTTTTAGGTAAACCTGCCAAAAGTGCAGCCTCGGCAAGACTCAGATTCTTAACGTCTTTTCCAAAATATGTCCTGCTTGCTTCCTGAATACCATAGGAAGTTCCGCCGTAGCCGACTTCATTCAAATACATTTCCAAAATTTCGTCTTTATTGAAAGTTAACTCGACCTTGACTGCTAAAACGACCTCTCTAAGTTTTCTGACAAAGGTTTTTTCGGAAGTTAGAAGAGCGTTTTTGACAAGTTGTTGGGTAATGGTCGAACCGCCCGATAATTGTCTTTCTTTTACGTTTTTAAGTCCTGCCCTCGCAATACCGCGTATAGAAAATCCCGGATGCGAGTAAAATTCAGCATCCTCTACTGCAATTGTTGCCAGCTTTACGTGTATTGGAATATCAGAAAGATGAACCGGGGTTCTGTTTTGATCTTTATAAATGTTGTAAAGAAGAATTCCGTTTCTGTCATAGATTTTGGTAGATACGGGGGTCTGCCTTTGAGTAAGAGTTTGTGGAGACGGGAGATCTTTTAAAATATAGAACCAAAAAAGGACCCCACCAAAAAAACCTGATGCAAATATAAAAATCAAAAAACCGAACAGAAATTTCAATTTTGAAATTTTAGAGAAAGATGGACGAGGGATAAGAACGGCCAGGAGTCTTAATTTAAGAAAGAAAAGTATCAGACTTTTTTTAGGTTGAAATTTGGGGATTTGGGTTTTAATATCTGAGGAAAGTTTGGCAATGAGTTTCTTTTACTAATGATTCTTTCAAACCGTTTCCTGTAGGAATTAAAAAAAAGTTTTCTTTTTAAGCTTTTTGAAGAAAAAATTACGCCTCTTTTCTTAAGACCTCTTTTCGGGAATTTAAAGTGTAATCTTGGAACTTTTCTCTCAAATAGACGTCCTGTAATATTCAGAATAGAGATGATAAAAACGTATATTGGTTTTCCAATAAAAACAAGAAATCCTGAGCTTAGTCGAAGGACTTCTTCTATCTTCTTTGGGGCAAGGTTTTCATCTTTAATTACGTCTTTCGGGTTACCACCCACGTTAACCTATATTTTACAGTAAGAAGCAATAAGTAGTAAGTGATAAGTTGTAAGAATGAGAGAAGTTAATTAATCAATCTTCCATAAATCTGAGGGTGGAGAGGATTTTTTGTTCGACATCGGCAAATTGTAGTCTCGGATCACCCATCCATATACGATAAATATATTTTTCACCAGTTATCAAGACATCACTCATTGACCAACCGGCGATTTCGGGTGTTGTTACTGTAACACGTAGTGCTTTCCAACCATTTATTGTGAATTCTTGTCGTGTTACATTTCTTTGTTCAAATTGATGCCCCATGTCGTTTATGGCTTCATCTAGATTGGTGTAGAAGAAGATATATCCGACAATTGGATCTTCATTTCTATATGTTTTCCAGTTTGCAGGGTTGCCATCCAGCACTTGGTTTACAGGTGGACTTGAAGTCGGATTGGGAGTTGGCATTAAGGTTGGAGAGAGGATTTTTGTTTGAAAATATCTATTTGGAAGTTCTTGAACGGGTTTTTTATCTCTAGAACTTAGAAAGATTCCTAAAATGACTATGGCAATAATTGCAAAAAAGAGTGTATAGGTAAGAATTTTTTCATCAAACTCCAGTGAAAATCTTCTGGGGATTTTTGGCTTAGACTTATTCGGACTTACTTTTTTCAATTTTGGTTTTTCAGAAGAGATTACTTCAGGGGTAGGAGGATGTAATTTTTCGGGTATTTCTTCTGATTCAGTTAGAGCCGATGGTTTTACTTTAGGGGTTTTTGGTTTAAGATCCTGAATTGTTTTTTGTACTTCTTGCTTGACTAGATTAAATTTATCCTGAAGCTTTTTCCAACGGGAGTAGGTATAAATTTGCTTTTCTTCCATATATTACCATTGTAATCAATTTGGGAAGAGTTTTGGAAGGATTTTTCGAAGTTATTCTAATACTAAACTAGAATTGACATATTTTCATACAGTTATCCTGACAAACAACATTCGGATATTCTGGATCATGCCTACAAGGAGATTGACAATCGTAAAAGATTCCTCCCAAAGCCTCACATTTTTCTTGATCTATCCCTTTATTTGTAGCAAAACTCTCACACTCTCGGTATTTAATCAACCAGCTTCCTCCGGACGATATACAGATTT
>LBWB01000006.1 GCA_000993405.1 Candidatus Woesebacteria bacterium GW2011_GWB1_39_12
TGTTGTACACGGAGTCGTAAGAGTGGGTAAAAGTGACTGAATATTTCCAAGTGCTCCTCCTGCAACAACATCTCCGCCAATAACCTGCCACCAAGCCTGGGTATTTGAAACTGTTATTGTTGTTAACGCCTGAGGGGAACAAACAGTGACGTCTCCTGGATTTGGAACATCATCTATAAAACCTTCTATTGTTAAGGCCTTATTTCCCGAAGTCAGAGCTGTAATCCGCGATGAATAAGGATTAGTATCGTTTACAACACCTCCACAAATACCCGTTGCCGTGTCGCATAGTGTAATATCAGCAGTTCCTAGACCAAGCGTTGTAGTAAACCTATTTACAGTTGCACCCCCAGAATTTATTGTAAGATTTGTATTCAAATCCCTAGACTCCCCCGGATTTAAAGGAATTGTGGCAGGCAAAGAAAGAGAACAGGAAGGAGGTCCAGCAGGACGAACTAATATCCTAAAGCGGGTATCCCTGTTATTAATATAACACCGATAACCCCAGGTTTGAACACTCGACTGACCGCCGACACAATTATTCATCGAATTCCAACCGCCATTGCCAAACTTACTCTGCATATCAAATACCTCCCAGCCAGGTTGCAAAGTCACACCCCAAATTTGATAAGTATCTTTAATATCGCCAGTAACAATTGTTTGCGGCCCACCGTCTGGGGATATCTGAGTACTATCTCCATCACATTCTTCCCGATATCTTGATCCACTCCAACATCGGTCGGGGTGGTTATAATTAGTTCCCTCAGTTCGAATGATTACTGGGCCGGGAATAAGATGGTTTCCGTGGTCATCAGCGTAATAATCATCGACACAGTTCAAATTTAAATAACCGTTACACCGTTCCCACCCCTGTGCCCAATCATGTCTACTGGTACTCCACACCCCAGGGGTGACAAAATCCCGGACTACATAAAAGGTCATGAAAGCTACATCAGGATTAACTCCGCCTCCACCACCGGGAGCCGGCGTCGGTGTTGCAATAATTGAACAATTACACGAATAGTTACTTACACACTGTCCGCCCGGACAATCCCCCCCAGGACTCCTACACGCCACAGGGTCTCCTTCCCAATAAGCCGGATCGCAAGAAGTTTGAGTACTTTGGCAAGTTTGTGGATCACAACTAGAATCACCAGAACCAGTGCAGGAAGCACCACCCGGATCACCTCCACATCTCCAATCATAACTAGGCGTACCGCATTGCCAGCGTTCACAATCAGATTGAGCCTTTACTTCTGGGATTAGCTTTTTAAAAATACCTGATTTTGAAATAGATTTTTTCTTTATGTTGACGTAGGGTTCTTTATAAACGCTCTTAATCTTTCCGCTTACCTCGTCAAGATAAAAGGTAAAATGGGCAGCAGAATCTTTGCGGATAATAAAATATACTGCTCTCATTAATGCTTGGTTAAATACATCTTCCTTATCAAGATTAAGCTCACCTATTCCATCTACGTTTGTATAAAGATAGACAGAGACAGTATTACCAGAAACCTTATAATAAAATGATGATATATCTATTCCCTTATCCGAATTCCTTACCCTATCAGAGGAGCCGGGCTTATCATCTAAATAAATAATAAGTTTACTGGTTTTAACCATTGTCTTAGTCTCAAAATCATATACACCCTCTCCCTGCCAAAAAGAAATATCATTAAGGTATTTTAAGAAATCATCAAATTTGTCCGATTTCACTAACTCATAACCGGGGTAATTGCTTCTAAGTTCTATCTCATACCTCCTTTCCTCATTTGAATTATTGAAAGGATTATTTATTTGAGATAATTTGAATCCTAAAAACGATGCGGCTACAACTACAAGAAGAATAAACAAAACAAATATTACCAAATATTTCAGCCTAGGCATTAATTTATGATATTAAATTAAGGATTTTAAATCAATAGTGGAAGTTCTTTGAGTAAATTTAATCGTGAGGCTTTAGAGTCAAAACACCTTTAGGTTGCACTTTTTTACGATCACCTTTGAGTAGTAAGTCGTATAATTGATCACCGGACTTATTAAATGAATCTTGCGGAAGTGAGGGATTTACCGACTGATGATACTCTAATTTATTCCAGGACAATCTTCTTAATGCGCGCATAAATTCTAAGGTTAGGCGGTAATTATCTCTCGGAACTCCAATACCAAGCACACCGGGTTTCAAATTTGCCTCAGGGTAATCTATCCAGATTTCAAGTTGTCCTTCTTCGTTGTACTGTGTTCCATATCCATTACCAATACCAGTGTAGTTAACCATATTTTTGGTTGAATTCCTGTCTTTCCAAACAATAGTTACCTTTCCATCCGAACCGAACAATTTAGCAGGATCGAACCCTCGTAACTCAGGATCGTAGTCTTTAGTTGCCAAATCGTTAGCATAAAGATTAAGCAATACATCGCTTTTTGGTCTCTCGCCTTCTAAGTATTCCTTAACCATAGACATATAACTTTCAAAGGATATTGCCTCTCTGCCTGCGACATCATCTTTCCATGTGTTGTATAATGCCACCGCCACTGCTTGAGCAATTCTATCTGCAGCATCAGGAAATACAGAGGTATTCAAGTTAACATCTCTTATTGGTCTATCTAATTTAGGATTATTTATTGACTCATCCAGAATAATGTCAATATTAACCGGAACGCCTTGAACTTCTTCTCTGATTTCTTCTCTCGTACCTGGAATTTCAACAACCTCATATGGGGGTATTTCCTCCCAGGTGTTGGTATTTGGATCTAAAATAATTTCCTCGCCATTTCGGCTGACTAGTATTTCTTCCTCTACTATCTGTACGTTCAGCTTTTCATCCTTAGTAAAAAGGATACTTGCGGCTCGCACAATTTCACCGTTCTCATTTATATACTTTACACTTAGTTCGAAAGTTTTATTGTCAACAACTACGATTGGCACTGTACCATCACCAAAGTCTGGCACTGCACCCAGCTGCCTATAAATTACTCCGCCTCCGTTTTTATAAACATGTACAAGTTCGGTTGAAGAAGATTCTTCATATTTGGCCTCTCCAACTACCCCGCTCTCGTCGCGGTATGACATTTCATCAAGCCTGGGAATCAGGAAAAAAGGGTCACCATTACCCTCAAAGTGTTTAGCAATTACAACATTTCTTTCTGCAACAGGAACATAGCCCTTTTCTTTCAGTGAATTTGTGTCGACTGAACCGCCGCCTGCCTTTGTTAGAATATCTTTCCCCTGACTATTTAGGGCTTCGATTTTACCCGGATAAAATCCTGGTATTACCTCTGTCGGTTTTGGAGTCGGAGAAAGTTCAGGAGCAGATGTGGAATTTTCAGCGGTGTTTGTTGAACCCGGAATAGTGGTCACTCCAACTTGACCCAAGGTTGGGGTGGGGTCAGGTGCTTGCTCAACAATCGCAGGAGGGGTGGGAGTAGTACAAGCAGCCAAGATCGAAGCAGCTGCAGCTCCTGCTCCAAACATAGTTATGGATTTGACTGGAAATCTCCACAGTTCTCCTTGAGTAAAGTGGGTGATACCTCGTCCCGATTCAGAAGTTAACTTTGTTCTGGCAGATACTATCTTGGATACAGCCTGGGATGCTTCACGTATCTTAGGATATAAAACAGCCAAATCCAGGTTATTCTCTCGGGCAGATGAGATCAAGGTGTCTTGGAGACCTCGCATTGCAGACATATATTCTGTTCGTGTGGTTTCAAACATGCGAGAGTAATTTTCTTCATCGTCCTTTCCGTAGGTGTTGATCACAATATTTCCCTCTTCATCAACCGGCATGCCTTCTGTTCCAACTGTAGTTATAGACATGGAGTCGCTAGTCAAATATTTTGCTAGTTTTCTACCTAAAAGGTATGAGATAACCTCAGGAGAATATACTTCATCCAGGTAATTGCTTCTCGAAAGACGGAGTTCTTGCTCGAGATCAAGGAACTCACCTGACAAACCACGAAGGAATGCTCTGCCTGGATCCCAGCCTACTCCTTCACCGCCCCACTCACCTGCAATAGCTCCCAACTCCTTCCGAGCCAATAAAAATGCCCTGTTTCCCAGATTATCCACGGGTTGCTCCGCGATATTGGATAAAAGTCCTTCTCCTTTTTCAAATTCTAAAGTTGTCGGCATATACTTACCTAAAGAAAAAACCCTCCGATTTGGAGGGTTAAAACTAGCTTTGACTAAAGTCAGTAAATTTGACTAAGAACGATAAACTACTACGGCCTAAAGGCCGTAGTATTCTCGCCTTTAGGCTCGACAAGTTTGTGCACTGCTTAGCTTCATCCACGGCATGAATGCCGTGGTATTCGCGAAGTTTGCATAAATCAAGATACATTAGTGATATTATACCATATCAACTAAAATACTATAAGATGTCCAAGCTGACTTCTTTAAAAGAGGTAATGAAGCTACTCTTCTTTAGATTGTATACCCAGAAGCCAAAGTACAGCTTCCTTCTTATAACGCCTGTCACCGCGGGAGTTAATGCGAATCGCCGGAAGCTTGCCGCGCTTACCCCAGCGTTTGATGGTTAAGGGGGAAACTCTCAAAAGTTCTGCCACTTCGCGTACAGTAAGAAGATCCGGAAGATCGCCGAGCTTTAATTTAGCTTTAATTTTCTTCAAATCAGGCATATCTTTTTATGTACTTTGATACAGTCTTGAATTCAAACATTAACTTTCTTAATCACAAGGTATCAAACCACAACTGGAGTGTCAATAGGGATTTTGTCGTAATTTGGCATTAAAGACCATTATTGCAAATCGGGGAAATGCATTAAGAATTCTTTTAGTTTTCTGGTCTTTTGTCAATAGTCTCCACAGCCATTCTAAGTTAGAGTCTTCTATCCACTTTGGAGGAAATTTCTTCTTCCCGGAAATATAGTCAAATGTACCGCCGAGTACCATTGCTCCGCCAAAATTTAATTTATTCCAATGGCGGTACAACCACTTCTCTTGTTTGGGCGCGCCGAAACCGACAAAAAGTATATGAGGGTTCATTTTATTTATTACTCTGATTGCCTCTTCCTCTAACCTCCTGTCCTCTTTTTCTTTAGGATTTGCGTCTTCGTCAAGGTTTGGCCCATCAGCTGCACTGAGTTTTACACCTTTATAGCTTTTCTTTAAGGCTTCAATCGCTTTTTGTCCGCTTTTAAGTCTGTCTCCCAAAAGAAATACCCGCCACCTCTTTTTATTGGCCAATTTAATGAGTTCCATGAAAAGTTCACGGCCTCTTATAACTTTCAAGTCTTTCATTAACCAATTCCTGTCAAAAATTATGGAAAATCCGACTCCTAATCCTTGTGCAAAATAAAGAAAAGGTTTTAAGTAGTAGTTCCAGCCTAAGGCTGATCGTCCTTTGGACGAGATTGTAGGCAAACTCAGAAATTTATCAGCTGCAATAAGTCCGATGCCGTCGGGAATCGAAATATCGGCACTGTTTAATATTTTTGCAAAGAGGGCGTCATGTTGGGCTCGCATAATCTGTTCCGGATTCGGAGTAACGATCAAAAACTTAGGCTTTTGAGGCTGGCCAGCTTCAAATTTTGCGAGCCTTGTCCGAATATACCTTAGCACTGAGCTTGTCGAAGTGCTATCAACTCTCACACCAAGAATATTTACTGTCTTTCGGTCTTTTTCGTACATTTTTAAAACTTACTTATGCTTACTCTTCGGTTTTTAAAAAACTTTTTTTAATGTCTATATCATCTAAACATCAATCAAGTTCATTAAAATCCTTTGTAAGTTCTTATTCTTCACTAAAATTTTATCTACAAGCATATCCTATATTTTGCTGGCTTATTCCAAACTCTCTTACAAAATTAACTTTCTTCAACCATTATCTTCTTAATACTACAGGATATATTCGCTTTTACTATGTTTTTAAAAAATCAACATTCTGTACAAATAATTTAAACAATCTACAGCCTCGACTTTTTACAATTTATCCTCAATCGATCCCCAATTAATTTTACAATCTTTGTAATTATTATGAGATCAATTTTTAGCTACCTCCGAGTAATAACACTTCTCCTCCAAAGCTCTATATTCTCCATCACAATACCGGTTCCTCTAACAACACACAAGAGTGCATCTTCAGCAACATGAGCAGGGACACCAGTTTCCTCTGTCAGTAACCTATCAAAATTTCGTAAAAGGCTGGATCCCCCACTCATAACAATTCCTTTATCTATTATATCTGCTGCAAGTTCAGGAGGTGTATCTTCCAAAACAGCCTTGACTACTCCAATTATCTGCATAAGAGTAGGCCGTATAGCCTCGGTTATTTCAGCGCTTGTTATAACAACGCTTCTAGGAAGGCCAAAAACCAAATCTCTGCCCGAAGTTTCCATTTTTTCTTCTTTGGCCAGTTTTAGCGCAGAACCAATCTTTATTTTTATATCTTCTGCTGTAGTATCCCCGATTATCAGGTTATGCTTTTTCTTTAAAAAATCTTGAATTGCCTCATCAACTTTATTACCGGCCACCCTTACAGATTTATGTACCACTACTCCGCCCAATGAAAGCACGGCTGCCTCGCTACTCCCTCCTCCGATATCGATGATCATGTGTCCGGAAGGTGCCGAAACCGGAATGCCCGCTCCAATCGCGGCGGCCAATGGTTCGTCAATTAGGTACGCGTGGGCGGCTCCTGCTGCCAACGTCGCATCCAGTGCCGCTCTTCTTTCAACCTGAGTGCAACCTGCCGGTACACATATCATTACATCAGGCCTAAAGACTTGAAGCCTTCCCGCAACCTTGCCAATAAAATAACGGAGCATTGCCTCGGTTACCTGATAGTCGGCAATTACCCCTTCCCGCATGGGTCGGGATGCAATTAAGCTTTCAGGGGTCCTACCAAGCATTCTTTTCGCTTCCTCGCCAACGGCAACAACCCGGCTGTCTTCAGAAGAAATGGCAACGACCGTTGGTTCATTAGCAACAATACCCTCCTCCGCAACCCAAACAAGGGTATTAGCCGTACCTAAATCTATAGCTATTCTTTTTCTTAACATAAAATGAATTATATATATCGGTTACGGTTAGGAAGCCCGTTTCGTAAGAAGGTTAGGTCTACCGTCTAAAATTCACTTGACCGATTAACGTTAAACGATACGGGCATCGTTACCTTTGCCGATTCCTTAAATCCGTATAAATAATTATTTGCTTCCGCAATTATATTGTTCGAGTGCGACTTCAACAAGTCCCAGACATGGGGAGGAAAAGAAGACAAATTTACTATATAATATCAAATTGTGACCAAAATAAGACTACTGGTTCTTTTAACTACCTTCCTCTTTGTGGGTTCAATCGGAACCTTGGTTTTTCAATATGCCAAAGGTTTCAGGTTCAATCAACAAACAGGAGAGGTTACTCAAAACGGCATCCTGGTTATAAAGTCATATCCTGACGGCGCCGAAGTTTTTATCAATGGGGAACTTAAAACCGGTACTAATGCAACAATACCTCTACCCCCTTCTACTTATGATATTTCAATTAGAAAAGAAGGGTTTTTCAGTTGGGAAAAAAGAATTAACATAAAAAATGAAGAGGTTACTGAAGCAACAGCACATCTTTTTAAACTTGCTCCATCCTTGTCTCCCCTAACTTTTTCGGGAGTTCAAAATGTATTTGCTTCACCAGATATCAGTAAGATCTCTTATACAGTACCTTTATCCTCAAATAACAATGATTCTGAAGGACTATGGATAATAGAAACTATAAACTTACCGATCGGTTTTTCCAGAGATCCAAGAAGGATTACAGACGGAAATTTGGATAATTCAACCTGGGTTTGGTCTCCTGATGCCAGAGAAATACTTCTCACAACTTCAAAAGGCGATTATCTTTTAGATACAACCGCTTTTACTCCCCAGTCTCAAAGAGTAAACATTAAAGCTCAGAAGGCATCTATCCTTAAAAAATGGGATGAGGAAAAAAATAAAAAACTTCAGGCTCAAATCAGAAAGCTTCCTGACGAGGTTGAAGATGTACTCACCCGTAAAGCTTCGGCAGTCGTCTTATCGCCAGACGAGAATATGGTTCTTTATACGGCCAGTTCATCGGCCACGATTCCTGAAAACTTAATCAAGGCGCTACCTGGCTCTTCAACTCAGGATCAGGAAAGAGATATCAAACCAGGTAGAACATATGTTTACGACATCAAAGAGGATCGTAATTTTCTGATAAGTGAAGAGGGTGCGATTTTAACAGGCTGGGTTGATTATAAGGAATTAATTGAAATTGGAAATTGGAAATTGGAAATTGGAAATTCCAGACGAAGTCTGGCTTGGTATCCCTCATCACGCCATATTATCGAAACCGTTGAAGAAAAAGTCGTAATTATGGACTACGACGGAACAAACAGCCAAACAGTTTATTCAGGTAGCTATATTGCTCCGCATGCATATCCAACCGTTTCTCTTGAAAGACTACTAATTCTGACTAATCTTGGCGCAAACTCAACTCCAGCAAACCTCTATTCTCTAAATATTAAGTAAATGGTAAAATAATTACACTCCGTCTAAGGAGTCCCTGTAGTTCAACGGATAGAACGGAGGTTTCCTGTATGAAATGCCGCTATAGCTCAACGGACAGAGCAGACCCGTCCTAAGGGTAAGATGAGGGTTCAATTCCCCCTAGCGGCACAACTTAAGGCATTTCATAAAAGCACAAAGTGCACCAACCTTAAATGGCAGTTCGATTCTGCCCAGGGACACAAAGGCATAAGTAAGGAGAGACTCTTGCTTAATTTAATTAAATCAAATTGCTTGCACGCCACGATTTTTATTCCTATTTGGTGATTTAATACGATTAATAATGGGTTGACTGTTATTTTGACGTATACCCATTAATATTGAGCCTCTAGTTTTATAAAAGGTTTTCCATTCCACCAGTATACTTCCGTTAGTATAAGGAATTGTTCGGTTGGGAATAATATTTTTTAATGAGTTAAAACTTGGGTCTCCTGATCGTAGCGGATCCCTTAATCTAACATAATGGACGCCATTAATTTCAACAACTCCGTCAACTATTACCCAGTGATTTGGCGTAAATCCTTCTTCCGGGGGTAAATAATAACTATTTATATCGGTGATTAGATTTCCTCCATACCGGTTTACTAAATCATAAAAATAATTAGGATCATCAGGATAATTAATAAATCGATTATTAGAATCTCTTAATAATTGGGTTTCTATCCCTGCGTTACCCAAATAATCAATAATCTCTTGATTATTTACCTTATAGTCATTGCCTTTTAGGTTGAAATAATTAAGTGCTTCTTTATATAAAGTAGATATATTAGTATTTTGATTACTATCTTCAAGATAACTCGCCTGGATCATTGCGATTATTGCGGACCCGCAAGAATTCGGTGTTTCTTGAGCAATATAAGGTTCATTACTATTTGGTGTATAAGGATTGTTGGAGTCGGTATATCTCTCCAGTGAGTCTTGTGTTTCTCCAAAACATTCGCCGTTTCGAGGGTCCGGAGTGTTTAACATATAACATCTAGTTGTTCCAAGCGGATCAATGTAGCTTGCCGGATTGTTATTAACGTAAGAGTATCGGTTTTGGTTATCATTAGCAGTATCCGCTTGGGTGAATTTAGCCAGTTGGGGGTTGTAGTAACGGGCATTGTAGTAGTAAAGGCCGGTTGAGTCAGCGTCAGATACCTGAGAGGTGTATTGGTGTTCGGTGGACAGTGAACCGTGAACAGTGCGTGTAGAACCATAAGGAAAGTAAACTTGTTGACTGACCACTGTACCCTGTTCACTGGTTACAAGATTTGTGCTTCCAAGATGGTCCTGATGAATATAGGAAAGTTGTTCTGTTCCTTCTGAATTATCCCTTACAGCTACCTGTTTACCATTGAAGTAATAATTCTTTCGAAAGGAGTATGTACCATCAGGCTTAACTACAATTTCCAGATTTGGAGATATATAGTAGGTATGTTCTCCACCAGCCTCAATTTTGGCTATTCTTTGACCAGAACCATCATAGAGGAAGTTAACACTATTTGCTGGTGCTTGGGCGTTTACTTCCGCAACGATAGATGCATATCCCCAAAATCCAGATACAATAAAGACAATACACACTACATACACTACTAATTCCGGGCAGGATTTTAATTTCATTCTTGCGCTTTCAGACTACTTCGTTAAGCATGGATTTCAATATAAGAACCTCCTCTTTCAGAACAGGAATGTCCCTTTTAACTGTATTCCAAACTCTCTCCATATGAACACCAAAATACTCATGGATAACCATATCTCTCATTCCTGAAATTTTCTTCCAAGGTACTTCAGGATGCTTTTTTCTTAAATCTTGAGGTATTTTCTTAACAGCCTCTCCGATAATTTCCAACCTTCTAATTACTGCGTCTTGAGTTCTGGAGTCTCTGAAAAACTTATCCTTATTTAAACCCTTTGTATATTCTTCAATTCTCTCAATTGCTTCTAATATATCCTGAAGATAAACTTTAGGGTCTCTTTTCATAATATCTGAACATTGTCACTAAGAATTTCTTTTCTTAATAAAGGTTTTACTGTCTGATATTCTACCAAGTCTACCTTTTTACCCAGCACTTCTTCCACCTCTTGCTTTAAGCCTATAAAATCAAGAAGGCTCATGTTGTCTTTTAAATCAACCAATAAATCAATATCGCTTTTTTGATCCTCTTCCCCACGAACATAAGAACCAAAAATAGATGCTCTCTTAACACCGTGTTTTCTCAAAACAGGTACAACTTTTCTTTTAATTTGTTGAATTTTTGTTTTAGTCATACGTTTATTGTAGCATATGTGAACTCAAAGATGGCGGGCCGACGGGTTGAACCGCTTATTCCGCACGTACTGTCCATAATTTTCTTAATCTCTCACGCATATACGGTTTCATTTCAATCTGGAATACATCATTTGGATAATTTAAATACCATTCGTTTACTCGCTCGGGATCGACTCCCCTTGCAACTTGTCGTTCAAACCAATCTAATTGCTGTGTAACACTTGTTTTCAAACCTAGGGGGTAGGGATCTAGGAGTGCAAATCTTCTTGCCCGCACTTCTAATACATAACCGCTGGTAATTCCCTGGTTCAGATCAATAAGATGTTGGTACTCATGCTGTAGATGATATAAGTCACCGTAAATATCGTAATACCTTCTTAAGTTGATTCCTTCTTGACTTGCAAAACCCCCGATATTTTCGGGCACAGGCCATCCTGTGACTGGATTTAACATTGTCTGATGTGGCCCATAAGTATTTAAATGTTTGCCCCTAGCAGCAAGGATACTCCCTGTCAGATCATAGACATTATCTACATCAGCTGCAGTTTCTACAACATCAAATCTACCTATATTGGGTCCAGGTATCATAGCAGAAGCGACGCAAGATGGATCTGGATTCGCTGCACAGAAACCCGCATCAACAATCTCAGCCACAGGACCACCCAAGGCCGCTGCTCCCCAATAGGTACCCAAATATAATCCTAATTGGGTATTGGGATCTTCCCACATTTCATTAATTTCAGCGGGAGTTTTATCTACAACCTCTGTTCCCCATCCGTCTGCCAAATCTAAAATTATAGTCCTGGCCCAACACATCCAGTCACAACTGCCTTCTGTTTGCGTACCAGTGGGGTCAATTCTTCCTATTGGATTATTCCCCACATACCCATATCTATTCAGTCGGTCATTTACAGGATCAGCCTGGGTGAATTTGGCGATTGTAGGATTGTAATAACGGGCGTTGTAGTAGTAAAGGCCGGTGGTATCTTGATCTGAGACTTGACCAGTGTATTGGCGGTCAGTTATTAGTTGTTGGTTGTTAGTAGTTAGTAATCTAGTTGAACCATATGGGTAGTAAACTTGTTGACTTACTACTGTCCCCTGTTCACTGGTTACAAGATTGGTACTTCCGAGATGGTCCTGGTGAATATAGTTTACTTGTCCTGTTCCTCCTGAATTATCTCTGACGGCTACCAGCTTTCCTGAGAAGGAATAATTCTTTCGGTAAGAATATGTACCATCAGGTTTAACTATTATTTCAAGATCAGGAGATATATAGTATGTATGTTCTTCACCGCTTCCTCCCTTGTAGATCCTTTGACCGCTTCCGTCATATAAAAAGTCAACTGTGTTTGAAGAAGTTTGGGCATTGACCGATATTGGCGTTAACAGAACATAAGGAAGAAACGCGACCACTAACCAGAGAGCTATTAGCGATAAGATAAAGGACCTTTTTGTGAGCATTTATATTAAAAATTACATCGAAGATCACTAAATCCACATGTATAGTCTACATAGCACAATTGATATTCTTCGTCAAAAACCCAGTGAGGGTTTTCTTGTCCTGTTGGGCATCCACTTCCAATAGTAGGGGTTGGTGCTTGAGTTGGAGAAGCCGTAGGTATGGGAGTGGATGTAGGGATCCTGGTTGGAGTAGGAGTGTTTGTAGGTATGGGAGTAGGTGTGGACGTAAACGCTGGGGTTATGGTTGGCAAAGGCGTTGGTGTAGGAGTTGCTGCTGGGTTTAGAGTAAGGGATGCATCGGTTATATTAATTGTTGGGGTAAGACTCTCGTCGGTCACAATCTGCATATTCTGCATATCCTGCGTATCTGACCTAAGAAATAACAGTGATGTCCTGTCGTTAGGTATTACAGACACTTTAGTTAAATTGAAACTTGCAAATTCAATTACGCCAGTTGGCAGAGTTTGGGAAGGCGGAACGGCAAGAACAATTGTGGCAAGACCGGTTGCATTTGCCTCAGCCATTGTCGATTTCTGAATAATATCAGGCAAAAGTGGTGTTGTTGTTATTTCACTCGCTAACCTGACTTTTGTACGGTCGAAACTAAAAACTACCCTTGCAAATGAAACATTATTGGTTCTGGCAGAAAGCATTATTCTAAAAACTGAATTGGGAGGCATTGTCTGAGAACTTGGTGAAAAACTAATGTCAACAAATTCGTCAGCAGCAGGAGCTTGAAATCGTGTAACTTTCTGTGTAAGGTAAACTGCAACGGGTACAGCTGCCACTATTATTAAGAGAGCTAATAAACCTACAAGCTTTCTCCCTTTCAAAAAGTATTTAAGATTTTGTAATTTTTCTTTCATAAAAATCCAGTTAACTACTGACACCTGCAACGTGTCCATCTCGCTGCCAATCCACTGCAACTTCCTCCGTCATTTCTCATTGTTGAGGAGCAAGTTTGTCCTGTTAAGGTTGTACAACCACCTACGGCTCTATACCTATAGGCTCTGCCGTCATTTGCATCTGTATT
Source organism: Candidatus Woesebacteria bacterium GW2011_GWB1_39_12 (assembly GCA_000993405.1). Taxonomy (GTDB): domain Bacteria; phylum Patescibacteriota; class Microgenomatia; order UBA8517; family UBA8517; genus GWB1-39-12. Next base: position 13,289 of record LBWB01000006.1, read on the forward strand.
AAGTCCAACCCCAAGGCAGGCCTTTCCCCCATTATTGGCACAGGTTTGAGTACAAGTTAAACCGCTAGCAGAATTATTGATTATTGTCGCCGAGGGCATGCCCGTGGGAATAGGTGTTAAAGTCGGAATTAGTGTTGGGGTTGACGTAGGCAACGGAGTTGGTGTCACGGTTGGCAAAGGCGTAGGAGTAGCCGTCGGCATAGCCGTGGGAGATAAGAATGGTGTACCGGTTAATGCTGCAGTGGGTGTAGGAGTTGTAGAAAGGCTTCGGCCAAAATTAGTCCTCCAGATATTGTAGTCCACTCCATCAACTCTCCCATTTTGGTTAAAATCACCTGAGTATATTCCTGTATCACTTGATTGTTCGCCATAGTGTGCCTTCCATATATCGTAATCTGCCTGATTTACACTCCCATCGCTATTTGCATCTCCGAGAAGCAGAGGTTGAGTCGGAAGGGGGGTAACCTGCGGACAGTTGTAAGAACATGTGTTATTACAACAGGTTTGACCCGGCCAGCACTGCCCGTCTGAAGAACAGGCCTGCTCTTTCGGGACAACGTTTGTTAATCTATTATCCGCATCATAGGTATAAGTATTCAGATTATCCGATGTAAGATTTCCCACAGCATCATATTGAAATTGGGAGGATTGTCCCATACCGACAACGCTTACTGATTGCGGCCGATGATAGAACCCACTTGTGGAAGAATTGTAAGCGAGGCTAGTTTGGTCTTTCTCATTTTTGGCTGTAATATTTCCTAGGTCATCGTAAGTATAGTCTGAATTATAAGCACCTGTCACTCCTTTAAGGCGATTTAAAGCATCATAGGTAAAGTTCTGGGTTAGATAAAAAGGCGACGGGCTGTGACTTGGGTCATTGTTATATGGATTATTATCACTTATCGTTTTTATATTACCGACGGAGTCATAAAGGTAAGAAAGCATCAACCTTTGGGGATCGCTAAAGCCCTCGCCACCAATGCTTAAGGACTGCAAACGCATATTATCGGCTCGGTAAGTATAGGAATTTGCTACATTGTTTCCTGATGTGAATCCAAGAAGTTGTGCGTCTTTATTGTATTTTGCGCCCGATGCATAATTATCAACCTTATTGGTAATTCCGGACAGATATTGTCGGTCATAGACATTATCGACGTTTTCGCCGGGAATATTAATTGGTCTACATCCCCAACCCGAACAGGTGACCGAGTCTGAAGCAGTCAAGACCCTGCCCCCTTCATCGTAGGCATATTGAGTTACAAAAGACTGGCCATTAACCTGGGCGTCGGGAAGATTATTGAAGGCCCTAGTATCTTTTACAATTCTTCCCCTTTGATCATATTCATAACCTTGTGATACTAAAGCCTGCCCATTAGCTGGATTAAAAGAGCTGACGGAGCATAATCTGCCTTTACCCATCGGGCAGTTATCGTAATAATTCTCTAATATTTTTACATTATCTACAGTTTTACTTCTGAGTCGGTTAAACTCATCATAGGCAAGAACCGAAACGTTATTTTTGGGATTGGTTTGTTTTGTTAGATTTCCAACGATGTCATACTCATAACGCCAGGAGTTAGCGTCACCATTCATGGCTGGACTCATATCAATATCCCACATCTTAATTTTTCTGCCCAGCTTATCGTATTCAATCTGGCTGACCGTGTTTCCTAAAGTATCAATCACCTTAGTTTGCGCACCCAAAACGGGATGATATTCAAACCGGGTACTATAAGTCTTTGTTCCATCAAATTCCCGACTCTCAAGATTCTGCCCGAAAGCATCTTTGACGATTAATTTTTCAGTGCATAAAGTAGTACTGTCTGCGTCTTTGCAGTTTGGATCAAGGACTTTGGTTTTCAACGGATTAGAATCAATATCATAAACAATCTCCGATTGAGTATTATCAGGCAGATTAGTTATTTTCGTTCTCCCATATCCGTCATAAGTTTTATGAGTTTTAAGTATTGTCGGATCGCTTACAAATTGACGTGCATCATAGGGATTAGAAGTATTACCAAATATATCAGAATACGGCTGAGTCGTATAAATTTGGCTTTGATATTCAACCTGGCCGAGTCCGTTGTAGGAAGTCGATGAAATTAAATCTCTTAGCCCCTCGCCCTCAACCGGTGTGCCGGCATTTATCCATTCGTTTTCGTACCAGAGACTCCTTGATTGGATAGTTTGACCCATACCGTTATAGAAAGTCATATTAAAGGTTACCTTTCCTGAACCCCCTGAGTCATTTAATCTTTGACCGGACATTTGAAAATATTTCGGAGTGTTATTTAATCCTAAACCGACCTTACAATTATTTGGTGCAGTACAATTATTGACTCCACCGACATCATTTTCGTTAAAGTAATAGTATCTTGTAAACGCATTTGACTTGGAATTTGTATACGAACGCCCGGGTAGAAAAGTTTGATAAGTTCTTCCCCAATCATCATAGACGTTATATGTGACTGCTCCGTTTGCATCGGTTATTTTGACGGGAACCCCAAAGACATCTCCGTAGTTGGGGTGTGCCGTGTCGGGTGTATTGAAATCATATTCGGTTCGAGAAACGTGGCCTAATGCGTTAGTAACTTGTACAGGATAAAGATGGAATACGCCATCGTAGAGGGTTGTCGTTCTTCTACCCAAAGGATCGGTTGTTCGTGATACTAACCAGGGGAAAGACGAATCATACTCAATAGTCGATTCCGCGTATGTATTTCCATCCAACAAACTTTGACTCTTAGTTTTCTGACCATAGTTTCCCAAATTTCCAAAGGTTTGGCTATCATAAAATATTTTCAAGTGGTTATATTTAGGATCTGTGTCCGAACTGCTTAACCAGGTTTCAGAAAGAAGTGGCAGAATCCACGGTGTCTGATTTGCACTTGTATAATTAGAATAACCAATCCGTTTTATATCACTCGTATCGTCAATTGAAGGGTCGCTGCAGGAAACCTTACCCCAATTAGTTACCTTGTGGGGATTAGCATAAGCATCGCTTGTACCGTCGAGATTGTTGTAATCTGTCGTTGTTTTGGTACAAAGCTGTGGATTGGGCATTATACTTTTACCAACCGACTCCTTGGCTAGCACCAAAGACACCGTTGTTTCAGGATTATAGCTTGGGCAATAGGAATTTAATTCAGATTCTTGCTTTTCAGTATAAGTCCCAAACATGGGGCCAAATCGGACAGAATATTTTGACTCCGATTCATTCCACTTTGAATTATCATTAGCGTCGTAGGCTGAAGCCTTACTCGCCAAGCCAGCCAAAGGGCTTGGCTTAAAACAACTAGCTGTCTCCATCGCCTGTTTGTAGAATGTTTTTGTTTTTGCAACAACCTGTGTTGCTGAGTTTTTTTCATAAGCAACAGCTTCTACTTCAGGATAGCCAAGAAATTGAAAGTCAGACAGAGATTCAAAATGATAAACCACATCGTCACTACATGTGCACTGACAGGCTCTGTTTGTTTTTCCCTGATTTGCTCCACAAGCAATATCGTTGCTTGTACAAACATATTCTGATTCTCCGTTACCGCAACAAGAGCGGGAAGTTCCCTCCCAGTCGCAAGGAGAAACACATCTGCTATCGTCACTTAGTAGCGGATTATTGCAATAACTTACAGAGCCTGTTTGGCAGGGACAAGTATCATTAACTTCAGTCCAATTTTCTCCATATTTACTTACATAAGCTAATCCCAAACTAACACCTGTACCGGTATAATTTAATTCAGTCCTGAACGAGTTTCCAATTCCATCTTCTACTATTTTTGCTTTTACTCTATGGAGCTGAGTGTTAAATGCGTGGTCGGTTTTACAAATTGATCCGTCATGGGCAGCTTTATCGGGGTCGCAATATTTGATATTCAGTGCATTGTTGGTTCCACCCGAATCTGTCCAATATTCAAATTTGACCTTACCGCCATAACCGTTATCAACTGACTTTAAAAAATAATCATTTGAGGTTTGGGACTGCGTCGTACCCCCCGTTTGAGTAAATGCAGTCAAAGGACATCCCCCTTTATAGTTTCCGCAATCGTCTCCGTAGGAAAAGGAGGTTGGAGGGAGATTTCGCAGAGTTGTTTGACTTTGCAAGACTAATGGCCTGGGGTCTTGGGAATTGAGTGTAAACAATTTCTTTTGAGTAAGGCTACTTGTCACAATAGAAATTATGACAAACGAACAAAGAAAGACAGTATTAAAGAAAAAATTATCAAAAAAAATATATTTTTTACTTTCAGGCATCATTTTAATATAAAAATATGACTACTGTGACCTATCGCATGTTAGAAAATCTCCGCCGTGAGAAAAGGAGATTCCAGGCCCGTTCCAACTTAATCTCATTGTTGCACCGCCACTTCTATCAAAATATTCCAATCTTATATAGTAGTCTTGGTTTGCATTTAAATGTATGCTTTCTGTATCGGTTGTCGAAACATGCAAAGTCCAATTATCTATTAGAAGCTGATCGTTGATAAAAAGTCTTACGCCGTCGTCTGAAGTTGTGGTAAAGGTATAATCTCCGTCCTGGGGGGGCTTTACAACTCCAGTCCAACGTACCGAAAAGCTGTCAGGATCAACTCCGGAAACCGGAAACCCCGTACCCCAGTCGAACTGTATTTGGTTATCAATTTGCGTTTTAATCAGACTTCTGAAGCCTTCTTCGTTGAAGTACTCAGCTAAGAAGGGACAGTAGGATAAATTTGATGAGGGTATCGCCTGAGTGGTTATACCCGGCCCGGACCAGTTAAGTCTAATAATTGCACCGCCAGAACTTTCGTAATATTGCAATTTAACTTTATTTTCACCTGGAATCAAATTGATAGAAGCCGAATTAGTGGTCGGGGCATGATTAGTCCAGTTATCAATTATTAGTTGATTGTTAATCCAGAGTTTAACCCCGTCATCCGAAACTGTATAAAAGGTATACGTACCGCCGGACGCCACCTTTAGATCTCCCGCCCAGAATATAGAATACGTATCATTGCCCAAACTAGAATAGTTCGGAGAACCCGACCCCCAGTCAAACTGTATCTGCGGATCTATTCGTGCAAATGAATAATTTGTACCTATATCTATCGAGTTATAATAAAGACCCCTTAAACCCACAACCCTGTTCGCCAAAGGAGAAGGCGGTGGCGTTGGTGTTGGTTGGGGTGGGTTATCGTTCCAGGGAGTAACACCGGTCAATAGCGAGTGTATAACCTGTCCATCCTTTACTTCGTAAATAAATTCAGCAAACCCGTCGCCGTCGTCAAAATGCTTTGTGGGTTCCCAACCATATTTATAATTCAGAGTATAGGCTCTGAAGACTTTATTTAAAGATTTTACAATTATTCGCGAAATTCGCTTTTGTGCCTCAAAAGGTTGTTTAATTATCGCATTATCTCCCTGATGAATTAGATAATCCAAGCGGGGTTCGGTTGTAAATTCAATCTCATTTGATCCGTAACTGATTTTGTAAGGGTAAAATGCCCTCACATATTTTTTACCCTGATATTTGCCTAACTCAAAAACGTAACTGAAATTTATTTCGACATTCCCCCCGCCGGCTCCGTCAAAAACACTCTCGACTTTGCTGACAAGCCATCGGTTGCTGAATGCGTGCCAGCCTTTTGCAGATGAACCATATATTTGCCAAGTTGTCGCTCCCAAAAATTGCCCAGAAACATCTTCATATAGAGGATACCAACTGCTTCCCGACCCTTGGGAAAGGTAAGCTGCGTCGGGATCATTGGCCCGATGCCAGTTATCAACAGGCGCCAAAGCTCCGAAATAATACTTTGTACCGTCAGAAGTTGTAACCTGCCAACTGTAGCGGCATATACTTAGCGAACCTCCAGAATAATTGTAAGTTTTACAACCGCCAAAACGTTCGACTCTGACTTTCAGATTTGGAACGGTACGCCAGATACTGTAAGTATTATCTCCACTTTCCTTACTTAGATCAGCCGATCCCCCGCTGAAGGACAAAATAAACTTATCGTCTGACAGTTCATTTAACGTTCCGTTATCATCCCTTGTTATCGAACCCAAACCGCTCAAATTCCATCCCAGGCCAAAATTTCCCGCTTGTCTTTGATAAGGGTGATTTGCATCATTCCTCCATTTAGTTTCCGTACCAACATATAAATCATCAACCGCACTTGAGGAGTAATTTAAAGAAAGACTGGGAGTTAAACCTGCAGTTCCTTGAGGAGACTCGATAGGATATGATGCCGTTGAAGATCCACTGAAAGCGTCTGTGTCAAAGCCTCTTAAAGAAGGAAGGGCTAATTTATCTCCTTCAGCTAGAACTTCATCAGCAGTATCGGCAGTTATAGACGTTTCTGCAACACGAGTTTCCGGAGCAACGTCAGTGACTAGTGGATCATAATCCTCTCCCGTTACCGATCCGTCATTATTATAGTCGTAAACTAAATTCTGGCTTTTCAGAGCTTCAAAATATTTGGGAACAGAAGGCCTTAGAAGTCCTAAATTTCTCATTAGGCTATATACCCCCAAACTACCCAAAAAAGAAGATATGTTTTTTGAAAACACTACTCCTAAAATTAAAAGGAAGACAAAAACAAGGCCAAAAATGGGTAAAAATAATTTTCTTTTAAGAAAGAACTTCTTAGGAGGTAAATCCTGCAGCAAAGAATTATTTGACCGTATGGACAAAGGCTTGGGCAGGTTCATTTTTTTTGTTCCTACTTAATTAACGCAGTTAATTTGAAAAATGTCAATAGTATGGTAAAAAAGCTCCGAAAAGAATATATTAAATTTCTACTATGACGACAATTTCTCCTTTTATTTTTTCCTTACTTAATTGATCCCTAACGTTTCCGATCTTACCTCTATAGAGGGTTTCATAAAGCTTGGTTAATTCTCTTGCAATAAAAACTCTCCTGTAACTTCCGAAAACTCTTTCCAGCATTTCCAAGCTTTTAACTACCCTGTTTGGAGACTCGTAGAATGCAAACGAAACCTTACCTTCCTTTAACCAATCGAAAAGTTTGTTTCTCTTTTTTTTGGGCAGAAAACCCAGAAAAACAAATTTATTGACATTAAATCCACAGACTGAAAGAGATGTCGTGATAGCCGAAGCGCCGGGAATCGGAACAATATTCAGATCGGGTTTGTAAGACAAGAGATAATCTATTAACTCATTTCCCGGATCCGATATCCCCGGAGTTCCGGCGTCGGTTACCAATGCAAGATTTTTTCCGTCTAAAAGGTAGTTTAAAATTTCAAGCTTTCTTGCTTCCCCTGAATGTTGATGATAAGAAATCAATTTGGCATTTGTCATTTGCTGTTTATCATTTGGCATTTGAGATTTAGCATTCAAAAAAGCTAATAGCTTTTTTGTCACTCTCGTGTCTTCTGCAATAATATAATCTACCTCTTTCAATACCGTAATAGCTCGCAATGTAACATCTTCAAGGTTACCAATTGGTGTTGCAACAATATATAAAATTCCGCTCATTTTCAATTATTATGCAAATTATAAATTAAAAATTAAAATTACGAAATACTCTTGCTTATAAAATAGCTTAGGGTATATATTTAGTATAGAACCAATTAAATGAAAGTTTTTTCATCAAGATTCCTCTCATTTCTTACTCGAGAAGAAAAAATAATCTTCGCTTATTCGCGAGTTTTTATACCACTTCTAATATTAATTCTTAGCGTATCCCTAGTAGTTCAACAAAAATCACTAGATATACGCCGCAAAGCTATCACAACATCTGTTCCTGTCGATCCCCAATATATCTTACTTAATAAAACTCCCACAGGTTGCCCTCCGGGAACAACCCAATATTGCTGGTTTCCACAAGATCCTAATACCATAGATGCGCGAGCGGTTGACGAAATTCGCCAACACATCCCGACAAATGGTACAACAAATCGTAAACTAGGATTAAGCTTTTCAGTCTGGCTTCTTGATTTAAATAGAGATGTTCAGATACAAGACATTGACAAGCTACTTAATATTGCAGTAACCAAAGATATACCTATATATATACGACTAGATGGATTTACATGGTGGGAAAACAGGCCGGATCTGTGGAATTGGTGGGACCCGAATCTGCCTGGTTATAACCCAAGTAATAGATATAATGTTGAATGGACCAGTTGGAATCCCGATAGTGCCATAAAAATTTCTTGGAGAAACTGGGGTGCACAATTCCGCGTCAAGCCTCAACCTAATCTAGGCAGTCGTGTTTATATCGACGCTAAAAAAACAGCTCTAGAAACACTCATTCCCAGAATTGTTAATTGGTATAATAATCTTCCAAATGATAAAAAATACCTATTAGCCGGTGTTGAAATTGATAATGAATTATCCATAGGCACTAATTTTTACTACTACCCTAACGGCAACAATTATCTCAATCAAAACTCCCAACTGGATCCTAATTTACCCGCTGATTGGAGCCAACTCGATGGTGGATATGTTCAATTAGGATATGCTGCAATGAGTAGCTACGGTTACCCCCAAAACACAACACCCACAAAAGATATTCTTAACCATATCATGTCCTTACATATGAATGATATTTCAAACTATGTTGCGTCGCTTGGGCTACCCAGAAACAAATTTTTCACTCACGGCATCGGCACACCTTATTACTACACGCATGCCCTGACTCAGGTAGCAACACCCGGGTGGAGCTTTTACGACTACGCATATAATCCTTCACTAGCACCTGATTTTCCGCCGGCAGTTAATGAACTGGATAATACACCTTGGGGCGCCGTCGAATGGTGGAATATGAACTCCAATGTTTCCTGGCAAACCGCTTTTAATAACACTTTAAATTATGACAACAACAAAATTGTAAATATTTTTAGTTATGAATCCATTACATTTCCTAGCACCCTCTCGGACGCCATAATAAATACACTCAATACTCCCCCATCTTGCTGGTTAAACCCCGCAGTGTTAAATCCTACTGTAACTGACGGTACAAATACGACTTTAAGTTGGTCTACTCCCAATAATGCAATGGCTACTTATTTGAATGTGTCCAATAATCCAGATCGTTTATCAAGCGGTAGTCTTCGTTACCTTAATGTTATCAATGAAAATGTGACTGGACGGACAAGTTATACAAAAACTCTTACTGCAGGAACATACTATTGGCAAGTTGTCGTAGACGGATGTCAAAATTCCTCCAACATGGGAGCCCAGCGACGAATAACACCCGGTAAATTCACTGTTGGAAGTTCCGATTACGAATCACAATCTCCCACTCCTTCCGTAACCCCTTATATATCAACAAGTCCAACTCCGACAACGAGTCCTATGCCTCAATTATCCGGCACGGGTTTAATGGGATATTATTATTCTGGGAAAGATTTTCAAGCATTTAAAATTGCACGAATAGATGCACAGGTAAATTTTAACTGGGGAATTTCTGCACCTTCTTCAAACATCGGCAGTGATAATTTTGCGGTTAGATGGGTAGGTCAAGTTGAAACACCAGTAAGCGGTGATTATATTTTTTCAACCCGGTCTGATGACGGATTAAGATTATTTATCAACAATCAACTTATTATTAATCAATGGAATAATCATTCCCCAACAGATCATTATGGTGGCGCAATTAGACTGGAGGCGGGTAAAAAATACAATATTATTCTTGAATATTACGAAAATACAGGTGGGTCAACCATACAACTATATTGGTCTTATCCAAACCAAGTCAGACAAATTATTCCACAACAAAGATTGTACAACCTATATGCATTATCTAATGGTGGACTTAGAGGTAATTATTACTCTGGTATTGGATACGGAACCCTCAGAGTCAGCAATATTGATTCTCAAGTTAATTACAATTGGGGGCTAAATTCGCCTAATCCAGCTTTGTCTACAGACTATTTTTCTATCTTATGGTTAGGTCAAATTACACCACCTACTACCGGTTTATATACCTTTTATACCAATACAGATGATGGAGTAAGACTTTTTGTTAACAACCAATTGTTAATTAACAATTGGACTGTTCACTCACCTTTTGAAAACACTGCATCAGTCTATCTCGAAGGTGGTAAAAAATATAATTTATTACTTGAATATTACGAAAATCAAGGCGGAGCATCAATACAACTAAGCTGGTCTTATCCCGGGCAAACAAAACAAATTATCCCAACAACTGGATTATTCAGATAACTACCTCAAAATATCTAAATGGCTCTTTGTGTAATATCTTCAAGGTTACCAATAGGTGTAGCAACAATGTAAAGCGTCCCTGGCATTTGATATAATTATACCATTACGGAGAGTGGCTCAGTGGTAGAGCGCTGCGTTCGGGACGCAGAGGTCGTGGGTTCGACTCCCGCCTCTCCGACATAAAGAAAAAGTAATTTTATTTTTCCTTCTTGAAATCCTGCAAAACAGCTCCTAATGTTGATTAAGTAGGTCTATTTAAATTATGACTGAAAGATCTGAATTACAAGAAGCACAAAGACTAAACGAGGCTATAATTATTACTTGCGCAATAGATCCTACACTTAACCTCGGAGTTAGTACGGGACCCGACCATCAAAGATTTGCAAAAACAGAAGCTAATCAACTACATCGGGAGTGTAGAGGGAATTTTCCTGAAGAGGAATGTCCCCCCAATTGTGCAATGCGCCAAGCAGCCGGAAGATAACGAAGCTCTAAAGCTTTACTTCGAATTTGCGGCAAAATCTGGTTGTCTCGGAATGAGAACGTTAGGACCGTCGCTTGTAAAGATGTCTACGGGATTCACTAAATTTCCCTTATTATCAGTACATTTTACTCTAACTTCCCCGGAAACGCCGTTAAGTTCACATTCCAGAGCTTGACCATAAGGACCATTTGCCTGAACATTTAAGCTTTCCCCTTCTCCAACAACAATCATTTGTGGCGCTTGACCTTGCGATAAATTTTCTGATTGCTGAACAATTAATTTAGCATTAGGATCGATCTCTCCAGAAGTTCCTGCTTGAATTTTATCTCCTCCACTCATCTCCCCACCCAAATCTTGTGACTGCTTTGGATCAACTAAAAATTTACTAGGATCAATAGCATTACCATACAAGTTACCAAATTCCTCAACAACAGGTATTGCACCGCCCAAAAGAGCTGCACCCCCAATAAGGAGAACCATTTTCCCAAAACCCCTTCTACTAATTCCACCTTCAGCAGTACTCATAATAACGATATTATAGCAAATTAATGTCTAAAATTCACCTTTAATTCTGATCAGGAACTCAAAATCTCCGCCATTTGCTTAATCGTTGAAATTATAATCTTTGAGATAAGGAAACTACCTAATATGAATAAATCTCCTCTTCTTTAAACCATAGTTTTTTCTCAAGCTCGGCTTCTTCTTTCGATCCAGAGGCATGAACAAGGTTTTGTGTAGGCCTGCGGTTAACATTTGCGTTAAATGAAGAATCTAGTGAATAGTCTCCCCTAATTGTCCCTGGAGGTGAATCGTACGGAAAGGTGTTTCCAGCCATTTTTCTAACCAAAGCTATAGCTCCAGGGCCTTCTAAAAGCAGCGCAAAAACTGGCCCAGAAGATAAAAATTCCATATTCCATTGACGCATAAGCTTACCTATTTCCACTGGATCTTTTGTTCCTAAACTCTCGTTAGCATCAAGTCCATATTTCTCATAATTCTCCAGTGTTTTGATGCCAACTGACTTATGGTAATCCTCATTATCTCGGTAATGCTTACCTGCTACAGTTTTGTCAACCCAAATAAGTTTAGCAGCAGTAATCTTCAGACCAACTCTTTCGAAACGGGCTAATATCTCTCCAATTACTTTCCTTCTCACTCCGTCTGGCTTGACCAAAACCACAGTGTATTCTTCAAAATCTTTATCAATCCTTTTATTTTTCACCATAATATATTTTAAAACTAATTTATTAAATTTAAAACCATATCTTTGTACCAATTATTGGAAATTCGAGATTTTTCATTCTAAGATTTTAGCAAATTTTTCCTCGTTTTTATACGGGCCAATTATGGCAAGATTTATCTTTTGCGGTTTAAATATATCTTTCGCTACCGCGACAACCTCGTCAATCGTCACTTTCTCAATTTTTTTCAAAACTTCCTCAGGAGTCTCTATAGACTTATGAAAAAGAGCTCTTTCGCCGAAAAAGTCATTAACAGCGGCAGTATCCTCAAGTGCAAGTGCCGTTCTTCCTTTTATATATTCTTTAGCTTTGCGGATCTCTTTATCTTTTATTGGGTATTTCCCTTCAGCCAATCCATAAATTTGATCAAGAGTAACTTTTATTGCCTCCTCACAATTTTTCGGATCAACTCCTTCATAAGTAGCCAAGTAACCGGTGTCGATAAAACGGGCGGCAGAAGTGTAAACCGCATATGCAAGTCCCCTCTTCCACCTAATCTCGTCAAAAAGTCTTGAACTCATACCTTTGCCCAAAATCGTTGAAAGTACCGATTCACCATATCTGTCTTTATGCGTTCTCGAATAAGCAGGATAACCCAAAATGAAATGTGCTTGTTCCGTTTTTTTACTCACCACTTTTACTTTCATTTTGTTCTGCGACTTGGTAAATTTCTTTGCTTCCGGCTTTCTGACGAACCCAAGTCCACTGAAATATTTCCCTGCTAAGTCGACTACCTTTTTCTCGCTTATTCCTCCGGCAACGGTAATAAGCATGTTATTCGAACCATAATGATTTTGACGGTACTTAAGAAAATCTTCTCGTTTGATAATTTTTACACTTCCCTGATTTCCTGCAATGTCCCATCCCAAAGGATGTTCAGGATATATTGTCTCCTGAAAAACGTCTCCGATTTTTTCCATCGGAGTATCCTCGTGCATTGCAATTTCTTCTAAAATAGTTCCTTTTTCCTTTTCTATCTCGCGGGAATCCAAAATTGGCTTGGTAATTACTTCCGACAGAATCTCAAAAGCTTTTTCCAAGATTCCAACCCGGACTTTGACATAAAAATTCGTCCATTCGTGGGATGTACCGGCGTTATATTCTGCTCCAAGTCCGTCTAAAAAACCCGTAACTGCAGCCGGAGATGGAAATTTTTTCGAACCTTTAAAGGCCATGTGTTCCAAAAAATGACTTATTCCCTGCAACTTTTTGTCCTCGTTCCTGCTTCCGGTTTTTACCCAAACCGTAACCGTCGCAGATTCCAACGACGGCATGGGAACAGTTAACACGCGAAGATTATTTGAAAGTGTTGTGAGTTTATAGTCCATTATAAAATGCTAATTATACTTGATAATGTTAATTCATTCTAATAGTGCTATTATTTTACTAATATACTTTCTCCATGACAAAGGCTAATTTATATCCCCAACATTCCATTGGTGAACATGTTGTTCCCTTCCCTCTGACTTTCTTCAGGGACGAAACGGCGAAAGTGGTACTTTCCGAAATTACAAGGGAGGTTGGAAATTGGCCTAATACCGAAGTCATATTCGTCATAGACAAACAAAATAAACTTATCGGAAGTATTGAATTTAAAAAAATACTTTCGGCAAACCCCAATCAGATACTCGAAAAATTAATGGATAAAGATTTTACCTTCCTCACTGATCACTCACACCAAGCATCAGCCATAAAACTTGCCGTCAAAGAAGGCGTGGAGTCAATCCCTGTGGTCGATCAGGAAGAACATTTTCTTGGTATAATCGACGCCGGCCAAATTTTCAAAATCATGCACGAGGAACACGTAGAAAAATTGATGCATTTTTCGGGAATCCTAAACAATGAGGCTTTAGTTTCCGGATATAAAGCGAGTGTCGTTGCGGTCGCAAAGTCGCGTCTTCCATGGCTATTTTTGGGACTTATCGGCGGCTTTATTTCGACTATTTTAGTCAAAAATTTTGCACACACTCTTCAAGCCGAACTTGCTTTGGCCTTTTTTATACCTGTAATAGTCTATATGAATGCCGCAGTCGGAGCACAAACTCAAATAGTCTATGTGCGTTATAGTGCGTTTGAAAAAATCAATTTTATTAAAGCACTTCTTTTTGAAATAAAGGTAATCATACTTCTTGCTTTATCACTCTCACTTGCAATCTATTTATTTACTTTCGTCTGGCTTGATATGAAAATCGCAGTGATTGTTTCAGTGTCAATGTTTCTGGGCATGCTCTCATCCGCAGTCATCGGTACACTTATCCCTTGGGTTTTAGAAAGATTGGGAAAAGATCCGGCAATAGGAAGCGGGCCGTTTACGACAATCATTCAGGATCTTTTGAGCATAGTTATCTACTTTTCAATAGCTTCAGTTCTACTATAATAAACTATGACTAGTCAAACTCAGCAAATAAGTCAGCACATATTTGAAAGTTTTGAGGCTAAAGCTCTTAAAAAGCGCTCTTTGGCGGTTAGGCTTGCAGACGACCTGACTTCCTTTTTTGGTAGCATTTTATTTTTAGTAGTCAACGCAATTGTCTTCACAGGCTGGATTTTGATTAATACCGGAAAAGTTCCCGGCATGATAATTTTTGATCCATTCCCCTTTTCAATGCTTACTACCCTGGTTTCTCTCGAAGCAATTATTCTAACAGTAATAGTTCTGATGAGCCAAACAAGACAAAGCCTGATTAGTTCTTTAAGAGAAGAAGTCGATATCCAAGTTAATCTGATTGCCGAAAAAGAAATTAAAAAGGTTCTTAAGCTTCTAAGTGAACTTCTGAAGGCGAAGGGAATAAAAGTGGAAGATTCCGAGCTTGAAGACATGCTCAAGGAAATCGACGCAAGTTATATCGAAAGAAAGCTAGTTGAACAGCTTACAGCAAAACCGGCTAATTTAGTTGAAAAAGTTGCTCAACCGATAATCAAAGCCGGAGAAGAATTTGGCAAAGAAGTCGAAAAAACAATTTCCCCAAAGTGAATTGAACTCAATAAGTTCCTTCAATATCCTATAACTTTATTATCTGGAAATTCAATGGTAAAATATCTCAATTATGAATCAACAAGAGATGACCGAACGCAGGCGAGGTTTAAAAATGATTTCTCTAGGTTTTGGAGCGCTCGCAATCCCTCCACTTCTGCAATCATGTGCGGCAGGACCAGAATACCAACCACTTCCTAATTTGAGAACCAATCCTATGATATATTACAATGGCGCTCCAATTTTAGAAGTCTCTTCAATCCAAAAAGAAAAGACCTTAAATCATCTACAAACTGTCAAAGACTGGTTAGGACACCTAAGAGATAATCCCGAGATACTTTCCGCTCTAGATGAAAAAAAGGTTGGTTCTATAGGAAAAGTATATCTAAACTCAGGAGTCGAAGTCCAAACTTTCGATGAAGGAGATGAACTTTTAAGCATTATTAAAATTCCCAGAGTTGAAAACCCAGAAGCTGAAAAAGTAAGGAGATCTGGACAAAATGCGCTTTTTATAATTAAGGGCGGTGACACTTTGTATCTTCCTTACGATAAGGCAGAATTTAATGACGGCTCCATAGAATTATCGGTTAATCCAAAAAAGGGTGAAGTCTATAAAACAGTAATCAATAACTATAAGCCTGAAGCACTTGGGGAGGATTTAGCTCCACAAATTGAAAAGGTTGTGATTGTTGAAAATTACAATTGGCAGACTAATGAATTTGAACCTTTAGAATTGCCTGCTTCATATCGAGTCATAAAAGAATGCCAGACTTTTGAAGAAAGTATCAAATCTAAAAGCCCGCAACCAACTCCTGATGAAATTACTAGTGCAGTTCAAGAATGGTTTAAAAATATTGTCCTTCCCTCATCCCTACCCGAAAAAGCTTACATCCAAGCTGTCAAAGCCCTCGCAATTTATGCTTCGGGTTATTATCCTTCTTTAAATTTGCCAGACGAACTCGCAACTGCAGTCGTTGTACCAAAGACAAACGATAAAAAAGTCAGAGACTTTATAAATGATTTTATTGAAAATGTTGAACAATCTCTTATCGATGTACCGCAAATACCTTTGGTTATAGGATTTGAAGATGCAACAACTTTCGTACAGACGGAAAAGGATGGATCAGAAACAAGAACCCCAAAAAGACAAATAAGAGTAATCGGCTTTTATCCTGACGGTAGACAAATTGAATTTTGGAATACCGGATTTCAAGATAATCAGCTTCACAGACCTATAACTCAAGGTGAGAAACAAGGAGAGGTTGGCAATATGCAACTTTCATTATTATCCTTAGGTATTTACCCATACGCCGAAAATTATATATCCGCAGTTCTCGCGGATAACACAGGGCCTGGCAAAGAGAGAAAGCCAATTGGGAATATTACAAATATGTGGTTGATTAACCCAGAGTTTTATTGGAATCCAGATAGAAAGCGAGTTGAGGCTGGAGTTCCCCTAACTGCATGGGAAACAACCCATCCGGCTTATGATAGAAATCAACTGCCCGGTGCAGTTAATTCCCAAGCGTCAATCAGCAAAGATGTTTCAGGAAAGGTTCTTTTGGAAAACGAAGTTTCTGCAAGCACACTTGGGTACGCTTACGAAGAACAAGAAACCAAGGCAGGCACTCTTAATAATGTTACTGCATCCTGCAATTTAGCATCTCAACAAGGAGCAAGATATGTAAGCATGTATGGAGTATTGCCTGTAAATTTAGATGTTATAAGACTGACTCAGGGTTTCGTGACTGTTTCAAGTCCAGACATCTGGAAATATAATGCTACTAACGAAGGAAATTTAAAAGCACTGGACGGCAAGCCACCAAAAGATTGGGCTTTTGTTATTAATCCAACAGACGTTTATCAAATTGATACTGGAAAGCAAATTGATGTCACATCTGTGCTTGGTGAACTTATACCCGGAGATTGCGTCTCATTCCAACCCGGCGGCAAGCAGCTAGATGCAAGCCCCACTGAGAAAAACGCCTATATCTTAATAGGATCTGTTACTGAAACTGAAAAAAAAGCTAGTCCAGGATCAGATATTCAAGGAGCAGCAATCAAACTTGAAGACATTAACAATCTCCAACCTTTCTTTGGGGGTCTGTTTGGAAAAGGTATACGTGATATTCGAGATTTGACAATTAACACAAACATCATCTTTGATCGAAGTAAACCGAGAACCTGGATAATCCAAGCACTCTTAATGGCTGCCATAAAATAAACAAAGACTACACGGTGATAGATTAAGTAGGGCGTCTTGAGGAATTTGAACCAAAGTCACATCCGTTCCGGGGCTTCTATTCCGAGAATATTCAGGCCGGTTTTAAGAATTTGACAATCCAACTTTATCACAACTTCTTAAATTCCCTGACTTCAATAAACCAACTACCCATCAGCCCTTCATCTTCTTTTAACATGCCTTTTATAAAATAAGCTTTATTTTTTTCAAAGCCTGCGCATATTTCTAATCCATCCGCTCTTGGATATCGGCATTGAATCTCTTTTCCTTCTTTTTTAAGAAGCAGATCTTCTCTACTGTCTTTCTCAAAACTATGCAGTTCAACGCGCGCAGCACACCCTCCCACCCCACATCCTTCCGGTGCACCCCAGACTATAAAGTATGCCTTGCCTGATAGGTAAAGTGTTTCCCCTTTTAATTTATCTAAATCTTTATTTACCTGTTCAACAGTCAACAACTTTTTACCTTCCCTAACTATTCCCTTGAACTTAGCAAAATTCTCGTCTGCTTCGCGACGTGCTACTTTTTCAATTTTTCCGGAATTCTTCCACTCAACCAACTGCTCAAAGACATAACAATCGCTTAAAATAAACCTGCAAAAAGATAAAAAAACAGACACAAAAATAGCAATTGTTGATAAAATAACCAATAGTGTTTTGATTATTCTCATAATATGACATTATCAGATATATCTAATCTGGATAAGCTTACTTATAATAATGCAGATCAAACTTATCAATAAATCCGAGATAGCAAATTACATCTTCTCAGGAACTTTTATTCCCAACAAATAAAGGCCGGTTTTCAGAATTTGGCCGGTGGCGGAAGTGAGAGTAAGACGAAAGGAAGTGGTCGGTGATCGGTGTTCAGTGTACGGTGTATTTTTCTTACCACTGTCCACATTTTCCAAAATCCTGTGTTTCTGGTAAAAAAGATTATACTTTTGTGCCAAGTCGTAAAGATAATTGCACAGTAAATTCGGTGAGTAATTCCTTACCGCTTCCTCAATAATTTCTGGAAAATGGATAAAAGTGCGAAGAAGTAGTTCTTCTTCTACGTTTAATTGCAGGGTCGTACCCTTCAAGTCTTTTACCTCTTGCCTTTTACCTCTTGCCTTTCGCAAGACACTCTGTGTCCTAGCATAAGTGTATTGTAAATACGGGCCAGAGTTTCCTTCCAAAGAAATCGACTCGTTCATATCATAATATATCGTCGTCTCGCGACTTACTTTTAAAAGGCTATATTTAATCGCCGCTAAGGCTATCTGCTTAACAAGGTCTGAATTTTCTTTATCTGACAATCTGGCTCTTAATTTCTGATTAGATGACTTGATAATCTCTCTTGTTTTTCCTTCAAGCTGGTCCAAAATTTCATCTGCCATGACAACCGAACCCTCCCGAGTAGCCATCTTTCCTCCGCCTTTGAAATTAATAAGAGCGTAGGATAGATGAAAAAACTGCTCTCTTTTACCCAATTCCAGTTGTTCACAAACAGCAAACATCTGTTTGAAATAAAGGCTTTGCTCCAACCCTATTGTCCAAATGTAAAGATCTGCCTTGAACTTTTCGATTTTTTTACTTGTGAGGTTTAGATCGAATACCATATAGGTCGAAGTTCCATCGGATTTGATAACCACAGTATCGGCAAGATTGTATTTTTTCAAATTTGTGACAATTGCACCTTTGCTTCTTTGAAACACTCCCTTTTTGAGTCCTGTCTCAACAAATTCCTTTCCACCTTTATAAAGTTCGCTTTCGTACCAAACCTGATCGTGCACACTCCCGATTCTTTTATAAGTTTCGTCATAGCCTTTTTCAGACCAAGCAAGGATTACCTTCCAAACATGCCAAACGTCTTTATCTTCTTCCTCCCAGGCTTTCAAAATTTCTTTAACCTGTTTCTCGACTTCCTTGCTTAATTTGAACGCTTTTGACCCTAGAACATACCAAATCAAATTTGCATGATCAGGTTTTAAACTCAGATCTTCCGGAACTAACCAACCCGATTTATCTTGAATCCAAAGATTTAAGCTTTCTCGCCAACCCGATTTTGCGATAACAGATTCTATGCTATTTTGCGAAATTTCTTTGTAATTTAGTAGCTCGTCTATCTTTATTCCAGATTTCTTTGAAGCGAAATTAAGATATCCCCAAATCGACCTACAGATATGAATTCCCCTATCGTTGACAATTGCGTCTCTTAAAACTCTTGCTCCTGAAAACTCCAAAAGATTTGAAATCGACATTCCAAGAAAGTTATTTCGAAGGTGTCCGAGCATAATGGTTGTCTGAGGATTCGGACTCGTATGCTCAAGAACTATCTCTTTTCCCCCATAAATATCACTTTTGCCATAATTTTCTTTTTTGCTATCAATTTGCATCAAACCATCAATTAATACCTCTTTTTTCAGCCAGAAATTGATAAATCCGGGTCCGGCAACCTCGATTTTGTCTATATACTTCGTCAGTTCCTTATCGGCTTTTAATTTATTTACGATCTCTACCGCCACCTGCATGGGGTTTTCTCCCTTTGTTCTTTGTTCTTTGTTCTTTGTTCTTGCAAATAATTGCATGGCAATATTTGCAGAGTAATCTCCAAACTCTTCATTCTCGGGAGACTCCAGATGAATCTCTTTCTGCCCGGTAACTTTTTTTAATGTTTTAATGATCTGATCTTTCATATAAATTTTATAACACTTATAATTATTATAACGATTATAAACTTTTCCGATACTCTAACCTCTTTTTAAAAAGGTTTTCTCGGAATCCTCCCTCTTTAACAAATTTCTCTTCCAACCAACGGAGTTTTTGATCAAGAAGTTGGTTTGTTTGATTAATAAGACAAACCATACAGTTGGCAGCTTCTTCAGGACCGGAAATATAAACTTTATAATTTTTATAACTGTTATAATCGTTATACACAAGCCGCCTAACGGCTTGTGCTTTTGAGGAATCGGGCTTCCACAAAGGAAGCCCTCTTTGTCTTAAAAAATCCTGGTAATCGTTAAGAAGCTCTTCTAAACTTCCCCTGCTAACTCCCAAAAGCTTAAGTTTCCCCTCTATACTTTTTTGCAAGTATCCTTCTGCGATATTTTGTTTTCCACTCCTTCCAGACTGAACCATCTGGTCATGGGTGCGGGATCTTTTATCAACGTACCGATCACAAAATTCAACCGTAAAGTCATAAATTATTTCAGACTGGACATAAAAAGGGAGGGATTTATATCCTTTATTTTCTTTATAACCTTTATAATCTAATATAACCATTATTATCTTTATTTTACCAGACTTGACAGCTAATATTACAATCAAGACATGACAGAAACTGTTCCTCAACACACTGAACACGATGTTTACTGTATTCTATCCCCTAATACCGCACCTGATGGAGGTTTATGTCCCGAAGGATGCGCCGGAAGAAAGTTTTGCGCAAATATTTTATCTATTTACCACAATGCCCAACTGGACATGCAACATCTTAAGACCCCACTCAGTACTAATCCAAATAAAATATCTGAAATTAAAATAATTAAAGAGTTAGCGAAACAATTTAGAAAAAGTGATGATCCTCCTGTTTGTCTACGTTAAACAAATAGTTGGTTGAAAATAATTTGACATTGGTAATAGAATTATTCCAGACTATGTCTAAATCAGAAATCATACAAGATCCAGGTAATACACCAATTAAAAGACTTGGTCAGGGGTGGTCTCCGCCGGAAACGTATGCGCAAATACTAAAGGATAATCCTAAATTAACTGCGGGAGCTACCATAGATCTAACTACGATGACATCAATAACACCTAAAGATTCATCTCGTACCGAAATTCCCCCCTCCCCCATTGAAACTTAAAGGATAAAGTTTCACTTACTATTTTCTCATTAATGTTTTTTGACCGTCTGTCTCGATAATAATATCCCCAATCTCATCCGTCCTTAATATCCTAATATCTTTGTCTTTTAATATCTTGAGTGTCTCTTCATGGGGATGACCGTAAGAGTTATTTTTCCCGGAAGAAATTACTGCAACTTCAGATTTTGAAACTTCAAGAAGCTCCTCGGTCAATCCATTTTTACTGCCATGATGAGGTACTTTAAGGTAGTCAATATCCCGCATTTTTCCTGTTGATATAATTTGATCTATTTCTTTAGGTCCGATGTCACCAGTCATTAAGGCGTCAAAATTTTTATAGCTCAAGATGACAACAACAGAAAATTCGTTCGGATCACGAGATGACGTAAACGCACCCAAAACACCATTGAAGGAATCCTTCGACTCGCCCGCACGAACGGTCTCGCTCAGGATATATTGCATCGAAGGATGCAATATATCTAAATGTATCAAACCAACCCTCACTTTCATACCACTCCTGGGGTTTACGACCTTTACACCCTTACTCCCCACCCGTTCTTTTAGCACTTGATAACTTTGACTGCTAGAATCCAGCGCGTTGGCAAGAAAAACTTCCACTTCATATTTATTAAAAACTTCAATCAAACCCATATAATGATCTGTCTGCGGGTGAGTCAAAACAACCATCTCGACATTTCTGTCCCAAAAGGGCATGTATCTAGAAAGGCAGTCCAAGACCCTATTATTTGGTCCCCCGTCAATAAGAATTTGAGTTTTCCCATAGATTGCCAAAATCGCATCCCCCTGACCAACGTCACAGGCGATAAGTTTTAGGTTTTGGTTAGAGTAAGTTATAACTGTTATCCAAACTAAAGCTGTGATCAGAAGTAAAAAGAAAAATAGATATTTAAAACGGATAGACATAATTTCTTAATTAAAAATTCGAAGTATCCAAACAAACCAGCTCGTCAATGGATAAACCAAGAGAAGTACCGCTCTCCCAACCGGCTCGAAAATCAAACCTAGAATTCCTCCGACCATCCCTATGATTGTTATCGGTACAATCGTCCAAAGAACCATTGCATTTATAACAGGCGACAAGACATTAAACTGGCCAAAGCCAAAATAAAGAATCGGTACAACTCCTACCTGCGCTGCCAGACTGGTAGAAAAATCTTTTCGGATAATGGCCGGAATCTTCTTAAAGAACCTGTCCACTTTAGGTTCAAATAAAATTAAAGAAAGAGTCGCTGCAAATGAAAGCATAAACCCTATGTCGGTTAGCCAGTCAGGTTTTACAAAAAGCATCGCAAAAGCAGTCATAAATAAGGCTCTCAAGGAAAAGTTTAACCTACCGATTTCCTGAGCAACGAAAACCAACGACCCCATAATTGAAGCTCGAATTATAGGAGCATCAAAACCAGATAAAATTGCGTAGCTCCAAACCCCCATCAAAGCCATAGGTATTGCTCTTCTCCTAGGAAATAATAACGCCAAAAAAGAAATTAAAAATTGCGAAACCAAGGTTACATTCATCCCCGAAGCAACGACGACGTGAGCAGTCCCGGTTTTCTTCAAGGCCTCCCAGAAATCCTTTGGAATTGATGCTTTGGAACCAATTGTGACTCCTGCAATCAGAGAAGAATGGGGTTGGGGCAAATTTTTCTGATAAAAATCGATTAATTGCTCTCGAATTGAATATAAAAAGATTTTTGATTCTTTAACCCCGACCAACTTCGGATCTTTCAGTTCTCCGTCTTTTACGGTGCCGTCCACTGCAATCTGATCGCCATAGTAAACTTCAGGGTAGGAAGGCAAATAAATTTTAAAGCCCTGAAGTTTAAGAAATTGTGAGGATGAATAGCGGATGGGCTCAGATGAAATCCTACTCGTAATTCGAATCCTTGTTCCGTCGGGGTATGAAGGTTGGTTCTTATAAAAATATATAACCCTTATGACTAATATAATTATTAGGAGAAACCATAGAAGATATTTTCTCATAAAATGGTTAATGGCTAATAGCTAATGGCTAAAATAAAAAATTCTTAATCATTAACCATTAACCATTGAGTATTAATATACTGTTACCAAATCTTTAATCTTTTCGTAAACACTTTTCTTTAAAGCATCTTTTGACAGGAGTTCTTCGACAGATGAGTAAGGCCTGTGCTCAATCATACTTTGGGCGTAAACAGGACCAATTCCTGGTAGTTCTTCCAGCTCTTTCTGGCTTGAAGTATTAATATTTACCAAATTGTCATAACCACTCCCCTGAACTCCTTGATATAGTTTGACGTCCCCATTATTTTTAGCACCCGATACCTCCGACTGATAGTCTTGGTTCGGGGCAAGCTCACTTTTTGATGGAATCAATATTTTTTGCCCGTCAGTTATTTTGGCAGCTCTATTTATCATTTTTTCGACCCATTCACGGTCGGCATCAGCAGAAATTCCTCCTGCTGCGATCAATAAGTCCTCAACTCTAGACCCCCCTGACAATTTATAAACTCCGGGTTTTTCTACGGCTCCGGAAATTTCGACAACCAGTTCTAAACCTTGGTCCTGAGCTTCTGTAGCCTCTTCCAAAACTTCTATATTCGAAGACTTATTATCTCTTCCTACTTTGAAATAAATCACGCCAAAACCTACCAAAATGAGTCCTAATAGAAATACCGTTATAGGATAACGATACTGTTGTAAAAACTCTTCAAAATCGAAAGTTCTCTTTTTACTAGAAGTTTCTTTTCCCCTCTTTATTAAATCATCAGAAATCTTTAATTCTTCCGAAGGCATGATAAATTTATAATAACTCGAATTGAAGCGAATATAAAGGATGTTGGTTAATAAATAATTTAGACTACAAAATTCAAAAGTTTTCCTTCAACAAAAATCTCCTTTTTAATTTCTTTACGATCAAGCCACTTTTTAACCTTATCATTCTTTTTTGCAAGTTCTATAATTTCAGATTTGTCATTAGACATTTGAGCTTTGATATTAATTGTACCTCTCAACTTCCCATTCACCTGTACCGCTATAGTTATTGTGTCTTCAACAATTAGGTCGGGATTATATTTCGGCCAAGGGTGAAGGTGAACGGAGTAAAATTTTCCATTTTCTATTTTCGATTTTCTATTTAATTTCTTAATTTGAGAATTTTTTAATTCATTGGAAATTGGAAATTGGAAATTGGAAATTCCAGCGTAATAACGCTGGTATATTTCTTCCGTTAAGTGTGGTGCAAATGGAGCAAGAAGTAGAACCAAAGTCTTCAGAGCTTCATCCCATTCAGCACAACGAATTTTGTGATTAGTGATTGGTGAATAGTGACTAGATTGGGATTTGGGATTTTGGGTTTGGGATTTATTAACTACGTCCTCCAACAAATTCGTAAATTCCATCAAAGCCGCAATTGCCGTATGGGTATGAAGTATTTTGATATCTTCTGATACTCTTTTTATAGTCTTGTGTTGTATTCTGAGAATATCCTCTGCATCTTTCTTTTCTATGACGACTAAATCGCGATAATTTGTGATTAGCCTCCAAACCCTATTCAAAAAACGATACGCGCCCTCAATACCCTCCGTCTTCCAGGCTCCACCTTTATCATGCGGGCCCAAAAAGTTTATATAAAGCCTAACACTATCTGCTCCGAATTTTTCGATCTGCTCATCGGGATTTACAACATTTCCCCTGGACTTACTCATTCGATATCCATCAGGACCCAAAATTACTCCGTGATGAACCCTTTTCTCGGCAAACTCGTCAAAATTAATATAGCCTTGATCATGGAGAAATTTTGTGATGAATCGAGCGTAAAGAGTGTGCCCCAAAATATGTTCAGGACCTCCGAAATAAACCTTAATCGGCATCCATTTCTTGATTATTTCTTTATCAAACGGACCTTTGTCGTAATTCGGACTTGGATATCTGAAAAAATACCAGGAAGAATCTACATAGGTATCCAGAGTCTCAACTTCCCGTCTGGCCTCGCTGCCGCATACCGGGCATTTTGTTTTAACCCAATCCTCGGCCGTGGCCAAAGGAGCTAAACCTTCAGGCATATAGTCGGCTTTTTCAGGCAGTTCTACCGGCAAATCTTTCTCGAAAACAGGATGAATAATATATTCTTTACCATCGTCAAGAATTGCATAATCTACACCCTCTCGTAAATCGTGATTGGTGACTGGTGAACTGTGATTAGTTTGGGATTTGTTTCGAATTTCCCAGCATCTACGACAGTAAATGATAGGTACAGGAGCTCCCCAGTACCTCCTTCTCGAAACCGACCAATCCCGAAGATGGTAACTTATGACTCTTTTCCCCCATCCTTTCTCCTCAAAATAATCCATTGTTTTTTGTAAACCCACTTCGAAATCAAGACCGTTCAGAAAATCAGAATTTATGAATTTTCCTTTCATCCCATGTTCAATAATTTGATCCTCTTTCTCAACTGGACCTTCATAACCATCCTCTCCTACAATCACTCGGACAATTGGAATACCAAATTTTTTAGCAAACTGAAAATCGCGAAGATCGTGGCCAGGGCAGCCTTGAACAGCACCCGTACCCACATCCATTAATACGAAGTCCGTAACCCAAACAGGAATTTCTTTTTTTGTTACATGATTAATCGCATATAAGCCAGTGAACACGCCAGACTTTTCTTTCTCGGTAGTTTTTCTTTCTCGTTGGGTTTTATTTGTGGCTTTCTTAATATAATTTTTAAGTTCATTTAAAATCTTTCCAGGTACTACAATTTCCCCAGTAATGATTTTTTCAACAACTGGATGCTCCGGAGCTAAAACTATGAACGTTGCACCAAAGTTAACTGGTGCCGTAGTAAATACTGTAATCTTATCTTTCAAACCTTTAACATCATAGGTAATATTAATTCCTTCTTTTTTCCCAATCCAATTATTTTGGCCTTCAATTGCAGCCTGTGGCCAATCGATCCTTCGACTGGTTCGACTACGCTCACCATCTTCGATTCGCTCAGGACCGTCCTTCCATAGAAGGCGGTCTGCATAATCTGTAATTTTAAAAAGCCATTGGTCAACGAGTTTTTGCTCAACGGCAGTTGCTGTATGCCTCCAACAACAACCATTCACTACATGCTCATTTGCCAAAACGGTTTTACATTCCGGACACCAGTTCGACCAAACTTTTCCCCTGTAAGCGAGTCCTTTTTTGAAAAGTTCAAGAAAGAGCCACTGTGTCCATCTATAATATTCCGGATCACAAGTAATCACTTCCTTATCCCAGTCAAATGAAGGACCCATTTTTTCAAATTGGCTTCGCATGGTCTCAATATTTTTGTAAGTCCATTCTCTTGGATGAATTCCATGTTTTATGGCTGCATTCTCAGCAGGAAGACCAAATGCATCGAATCCTCCAACAGGAAACAAAACATTAAATCCTTGCATTCTTTTCATTCGAGCAAATGCGTCTGGTGCTGTCCAAGCGAACCAGTGACCCATATGCAAGTCCCCTGAAGTATAGGTTAACTCGACCAGAAGATAATATTTATTTCCCTTTTTGTTATCGGCTTTATAAAGCTTACTTTCTCTCCATCTCTTTTGCCACTTCTTTTCAATCTTCTGATGATTAAAGTTCATATTCTTAAGTAGCTTACAATATTAATTTTTAAAACGCAAAGAATTTTTATTTTTCCGCTACCTTAAACTTTTTCCGCAATAAGTAAAATACTGCATAAGTGTGCAAATAATTTTATTAAAAACATGATTTTCACTGTATTTTCTTAAATATAAAACAACTTATCGAAAGCATAAAATATTATACAACCTATAATTCAGTATATTTAATGTGTTCCTTAAATTTCATAAATCCTCATAATCTTTGAGTAAAATAGCCTTATTTATTCTTGGCAGTCTCTCTTAAAGATTGACAAAATAACTATATACAGTTCTTTTACTTATGCTTTATAATGTGTTTTAAATACTTTCACAACATATTTCTATTTGATAAATATTCTGAAGATAAACTTTTAAGTATCTATTTCCGCATGATTAAATCTAAGCAAAAATCAAGATAATGCATAGCATTACGAAGTTTACTATGATTTCAAGAAAGCCGTGTCATGTTATGACACGGATGAATTGAATTCAGAGCCAACATCTTTCCTTAAAGACTTAAATAGACCTTATAAATATAAATATAGAAAGCCGTGGCCTCTTAGGCCACGGAAGATGTTACTTGATTATTGGAATTGAATCTCCACTAGTAATCTTTGAGGGTTCAAGACTTGCAGGAGCCATTCCCTCAACTCCGATAAAGACTTCTACATTATTTTCTCTAACTCTTAAAAGCGCGTGATCAAAGTCAATTTTTTTTAGTGGATTTCTAGGTTCTTGACGAATAATCAAACCCTTACTGATAAGTGAAATAAAATTCGCGTGACTAGCCAATACATCAAACTTTCCGACTTCGTTATAAGAAGTAATCGAATCTACATCTTCTTCATAAATTACTCCTTCTCGAGATACAACTTTAAGATGAAATTTATTTTCCATATAGGTCGTATAAGTCTTATTTGACTTATATTTATTCAACCTTTATCTCTGCAACACTACCAATAAACATGAATTTTTCAGGAGGTATGTGGTCAAACTTACCTTCAATAATGCCGTTTAAATCTTCAACAGCAGTTTTCAAAGCTACAAATCTACCTTCTTTACCAGTCTGAGCTTGAGCTACAAAAAAGCTTTGAGTTAAAAAGTTTTTTATCTTTCTTGCTCTTTTATAAATTATTTGATCTTCACCAGACAACTCGCTCTCACCAACCAATGAAACAATCCTCTCCAAACTCTCTGCCTGCTTTAGGAAAGATTTCGCTTTAATCACAGTCTCGTAATGATAGTCTCCAACAATATTCGGATGCAGGGAATTTCCGGTGGTTGCTATAACATCCACTGCAGGCAAAATCCCTTCCTGATAAAGTACTCTTGAAAGAACAACAACGGAGTCTAAATATGGAAATATTGACTGTACTCCATGATCCAATAAATCGTCGGCCGGAACATATATTGCTTCAATTGTCGTTATTGCATTGGCATCAGTTGCAATCAATCTCTCGTGGAAATTTGCCATTTCACTTTCCAACGTAGCTTGATATCCATCTTCAGAAGGAAGATTACTGGTCAAAGTTGATAGTTCATTTCCTGCCTGGGCAAAACGATACACATTGTCTATAAAAAAAAGTACATCTTTTTTTGAAACGTCCTTCCCTTGATCTCTCCCCGATACCCGCAAATACCGAAACAGATGTACCCTTGGCACGACCTACGATATTATGCAAGATTTCGGTAAGAAGAATTGTTTTACCAACACCAGCCCCACCAAAAAGGCCCATTTTCCCACCTTTGATAAGTGGAGCAAACAAATCAACAACTTTTATACCTGTTTCTAGAATTTGAATTTTTGTTGATACTTTTCTACCCTCAACTTTTCGATGAATGGGAATGTATTCCTGAGCCTCAATTATCCCCTGCTCATCCAAAGCAGATCCAAATATATCAACAAGTCTTCCCAGAAGCTGTTTTCCAACAGGAAATAAGAGCTGGGTTTGACTATTTACAACCTTAACCCCTCTGTAAAGGGCACTTGTTGACGCCAAGGATAGACAGTAAAAGGTATTTGAGCCGGAAGATGAATAAACCTCGAGCTTAAATTCAGTATTACTGACTAAGGTAAGTACGTCGTTGATAGCTGGTTTTTTGTGATTAAACTGAACCTCAACAACTTGCCCCTTTATAGCCAAAACCGTACCTAAATTTTGTGGATCAACAAAGTTTGAGGGCGCTTTCTTATTCTGGTTATTTTCCATAATAATAGATAGGTGCTAAAGAATTGAGTTGTTTTTTGTCAAGACTTCTATGAGATAGCTTTAGCTTCTCCAAATCAAGACTTTTTAGTCTTTTATCAATATTTTGAGAGGCCCTGTCCATTGCTAAAATTCGAGAAGCAAATTTTGCAAGCTGTGACTCCCTTATAGACTGATCAAAAAGCGAGGCAAAAATCTGGGTCTCGAAAAACATTAGAATTTTCTCTACTGTTGGTTCAAAAATGTATGCAACTTTGGGTTCTTCAACGGCTCCCGATATTGGAGTACCGGCCGAAATACTAAACGCCGTCGGCTTTTGTGTAACAACAGACTGATATTTCCCATAATAAACTCTGATCTCGTCATACTGAACTAAGTGTTTAATAACTTCAGAAAGCACCGTTTCATTGTAACCATAGTCAGGCAGATCAAAATATGTATACGGGCGCTTAGCTTCCTGCTCCAGAAAAAGGCTTCTACCGACTTTGCCAATAATTGTTGCCTCTATATCTTCCTTGCGAAAATCCTCTATAAATTTTTTAAAGGTTTCCTCTACAACCTCCCCATAAAATCCTGTATTGGCCGAAATAAGTACTGCAACAACTTTTCCGTTATGAGCCAGAAAGGTAACCTTCCCTCCCTCCTTGATTTTTCCTCTCCTTACTAGATCTGAAAGCTTTTTGGCATAAGAGGCTAATGAATCTCTAAAAATACTTTCTATGGAAGCCAAAAATTCTCGGTTCTTAAGCACAAAACCTCGGATTTTTTTCATTCTGGTTGCCGCGATTTCACCATAAACTTCCGTCAACACCTTAAAAGATGATACTTGGATAATTTCCTGCTCTATTTCCTTTTTATAAGCCATGCTAACTTTTTAACCCCCTCTCCTCAATACACTAGTAACTACTTCGCTGTTTCTTCTTAGGTAGTTCACTAGATCTGCAAATAATTTCGATGAAAAAATTAGATCATCAAACTGTTTTTTATAATTTGTATTAGTTTGATATGTTAAGATTATTGATTCCATCTCCCTTTTCAAATCTTCTTTCCGCGTTTCATTCCAAATGCCAGCCCATAAAGCTGCCAGTATGACGACATTTATGGTGACAGGAATTATCATCTCTGAACTCTGATTGAAAAATACGTCTAATTTCTCCCCCAAAGCAAGAATCTTGCGAGCATTTTCTCCAACCTCCGCACCGAAATGCAAAAATTGCTTCATTCGCTCATAGCTGACCAGAAATATAGACACTTCTCTGCTTACGTCTCTTAATAAAGGCGATTGTGTTTGATGTCCAACTCTACTCACTGATAAAAAGGGGTTTACTGCCGGCCTCTTGCCTTGATTGAAAAGTTCTATATCAAAAAAAATGTGTCCGTCGGTCATAGCCATTAGATTTGTTTGAACAAAACCGGAAAGGTCTCCTAAAATCGATTCAGCTAAAGGCAAGGCAGTAATAGAACCATTCTTAAAATTCCCAGCTCGTTCAAGAAGTCTCGCATGAAGATAAAAAATATCTCCGGGATAGGCAGACCTTCCGGGAAACCTCTTTGCAAGAAGAGATATCTCTCGATAGCATCTTGCATGAGAGGTTAGGTCGTCTAAAATCAGTAAAACTTCCTTTCCTTGATCTCTAAAAAACTCGGCAATTGCCATAGCCGTATACGGCGTCAGATATATCAGTCCAGATGGGTCGGATGAACTCGAAGCAACAATAATTGTAGTTTTAGCAATTTTTCTATCTTGAAAAAATTCGGTCAACTTTTGAATATCAATCTGTTTTTGTCCTATGACAGCATAAATACAAATAGTCCCATAACTTGCCTGTGTAAGAATTGTTTGAAGCAAAAACTCGGTCTTTCCTGTTTTTCTATCGCCTATTATAAGTTCTCTCTGGCCACGACCCAAGGGAACAACAAGATCTACTAGAGTTACACCGGTTTCTAGGGGTTTTTGAACTTGAGTTCTTTCCAAGATTTTAGGAGGATCTGTATCAACTAAACGTGTTTTAAGAGAAGTTAAGACTTTACCTTTATCTCGGGGATAACCCAAAGGATTGATAACTCGACCCAAAAGCTCTGTGCCCACTGGTACCTCAAAACTTTTCCCGGTTCTAACAACTTTACTTCCAACCCTGAGTTGGGCATTAGTTAAAAGGAGAATCTCGCTAAAACCCGGCGTAAGAGTTAAAACCTGTCCTATATCTCCTGTCTCAAAGACAACAATTTCTGAGGGATGAACCTGAGGAAGGCCTGATACATACACAATAGAATAGAAAGAGGAATCTACAAATCCGATCTCACCATAAGTATCAAGATAATGATTAAAATCATTCATGTTGGGCAAGCTTTTTTAAAATTTCTTCTCTATCCTCTTCAAATTCTTTCTCAAAGATTCTTTTGAATGAAAAGTCTCTGAATACGCCTTCATAAATTATTTCTACTCCTCCAATTAATTGAGGATCGTAGGAGAGATTAAGAATTATTTTGCCTCCGGTTGATTGTCTGATAAATGATGCAATCGTATCAATTTGATCCTGTGTGGGTTCATATGCGAGAGTAAGGTAAACGTCCTTTAGGTTTTTAAGCTCTTTTTCTAAACCCCGCAAAAAGGCTTCTTTATCTACATCAGGCTTACTTAATTCTTCCGTTAAATATGAAGAAACCCAGCCTCTTATCCTGTTTTGTAAAAGTGAATTAAAACCAAGTCCTTTTTCCTCATATAAACCAGAAAGAAGAATTTCTATTTCTAACAATAGTTTCTCTTTATCTTCAAGTGTTCTCAACTTATTTAGTATCTGATCGTACATATGTATCCTCGGTGCTTTTAACTCCAAATACGCCTTGTCTCTTTGCTTCCTCCAAAGCTTTGAGGACGAGTTTTTCATGCTCCTCTTTATTTATTTCCTTAGACAAAACTTTCCTTGCCACATCTTTCAGAATCAATATTATTGACTCATCAACTTGCTTAATTCTCTCCAGTTTGTATTTTTCGACCTCGGCCTCTACTTTTTGATATGCTTCTACAACAATTTGTCTTGCATCCTTCTCTACTTTTTGTACTTCCTGGTTTAAATTCTGTCTAACAACTTCTATTTCTTTAAGAAAAAGTGTTTTGATATCAGACGGTATATTTTGTAGTACTTTGATGGACTCTTTTTCAGTCTTTTCCAGAGTCTCGTCATACTTATCTACATACATTTTCATAGATTTTGCTAGTTCTTCCTCTATTTTGGTCTCCAGATCTTTAGAAAAACTATCATTTCGAGTGAGCATTTCTCTTGCTTTAACATGAGCTTCTTCCAGTATCTTCTGGGCTCTTATTTGAGCCTGAATTAAGAGATTTCCAGTATCAACTGCCGACTTTTCCCCTTTAAAAGAAGTCAATTTACTTATTAATCTAAGATAGGAAGTAATGATCCCAACCAAAAGCAATATTAAACTAGCTAAAACTAGAAAAACTATGTAAATTAAACTTTGATCAATGGTTATCATATATTTACTAAGAATTCTGAGCCTCAATATGTAACAAATTTCTACCCGTCATTTCTTGGGGTACGCTAATTCCCATCAAATTCAAAATTGTCGGAGCAACGTCAGCAAGTGCTCCTTTGGATAGATTTATCGGATTGTCTTGAAATCTTTTCGAGACAATTATTATCGGAACCGGATTATTTGAATGGTCTGTATTAATTGCACCTTTGGAACTTGTGTAAAAATACGTTGTCGAAGGAAATGTTAAAAGTTCTTCTGCGTTGCCGTGATCAGCTGTAATATAAAAAGTTCCATCCATATCGAGCACAAATCTTGCCAATTCTCCGATATATTTATCAACTAACTCAACGGCAACAATCGTCGCTTTCAGGTTACCTGTATGAGCAACCATATCAGGATTTGCAACATTAACCACCGTAAAGTTATAAATTCCCTTCTTAATTTGTTTTTTGAACTCGGATGCAAGTTTTTCTAGCGACATTTGAGGTCTAATGTCGTAAGTTGGGACTTTCGGAGAAGGCACTATGATAACGTCCTCACCTTCTAACTTTGATTCATTCATTCCGTCAAAATAGTAAGTTACAAATCTCTCTTTTTCGCTCTCGGCCATCCTAAGCTGTCTCAAACCCACCTCCGCCAAACACGCTGAGATCGGTTTTTGAATAACTTCCGGTGCGAATGCGCACGCTGAAACAGGAAGTTTCTTATGATATTCAGTCATGCTAACGAAAAATAAATTTTTTGGCATCTTAACCCTTTCAAAAGTCGTTCCAATATTGACTTGGCCCTCCTTTAAATTTGTAATAGGGTCGTAGCCAAAGTCAAAACTCTTCAGGGTCTCAAAATCGGGCATCACAAAAGCCATACTCAGCTGCCTCGGTCTGTCAATACGATAGTTGAAAAGTATAACTGCGTCATTATCATCAACTGTGGCAATTGGACCTGACTTATCCGAAACCACTGTAGGTTCAATAAATTCATCGGATTGACCTTTCTGATATGCAGCCTTGACTGCCTCAATTGACGAATAAGCCTGAATTCCCACTCCTAAGCAAATTGCTTTATACGCTTTTGCAGTTCTATCCCAACGTCTGTCACGATCCATTGCATAATACCTACCGCTAACAGAAGCAACTCTTCCAATTCTTAGTAAATGTAGGTTGTTTTCTACCTGTTGAATTATCTCTATCCCCTCTTTAGGAGGTGCGTCACGACCATCAGTAAAGACGTGCAGATAAACATTCTTTAGATCTTCTTTTTTACAAAACTGTAGGATAGCGTATAAATGCGCCATTGAAGAGTGAACGTTACCGGAGCTGACCAGACCCAAAATGTGTAGCTTTGAATTAAATCGCTTTATATGAGCCGCGGCTAAGAGCAATGCTCTGTTGTCAAAAAAAGTGCCTTTTTCTATTGCTAAGTTGATGCGCTTCAAATCCTGCAAAATTACCCGACCGGCCCCCAAAGTAAGATGCCCAACCTCGGTATTACCAACTTCATTAGCAGGCAAACCCACGCTCTCTCCTGATGCTATTAACTCTCCGTGCGGATAAGATTTTAAGAGCTCGTCATAGTTTGGAGTCTTGGCTAGAGTTATTGCATTACCTTCCGAAGGAGGAGCTAAACCAAATCCATCCAATATGAGTAAGACAACCGGTTTAACCTCAGATTTTCTTTTGCTAAAAAAAGGCAGGCGAAACATAATTTTAAAAAATAAGAATCAGATAGGCAATTCCTAGGCCAACTAAAATAATAACAATCGTTAACGTAATATTCAAAACTACTGTTAACTGTATCACCCTTTTGGCAAGCGGGTTTCTTCCTATTGCTTCAATTCCGGTTCTTGACGCCCTCCCAAAATAAATCATGCCCAATGTGAATGCGATAAGTACAATTGCAACAGCCAAAAGATATCTCAGAGATTCAAGAGGTTCAAATACAGGAACTGCAAGGCCTTGTCTTATAAACTGTAATAAATTTGAACCTGGTCCTGTCAGACCTGTCGCCGGATGAATATTGATAGCTACCTGAATATTGCCAATTTGGTTTGGGTCACCGGAGGAAAACCCTTCCATTGCAGTTCCTATGATATAACCATTTCTTGTCGCTTTTTGCCCGATTCCGGAGTTTTCTGAACTCGTAATAGAGTCACCTTCCACAATATTCCCGTTTACTACCGATACTTTAACTTCCGCAATCCCACTTGTTAAAGCCAGTCTGGAATTTTCCAACTCAGTATCCTCTATGGCAACCGAAGGATTATCAACAATTACACCATAAATAGAAGTACTATAACTTTGATTGCATCTCATAAAACCACCTGATTGAGTGCAAATTAAGTCCCCTGCTTCTGCCTGGGTCTCATTAATGGGTATAGACAAGGCAAAGCCTGAAGAATTTATTTGAGCCGAAACACTCTCAGAAAATAATAGACTTATAAAAATAAGAAAAAATATTAATGTATTAAAAATTTTTATTTTCATTTTTGCGCTAATTCATTCGCTTAAACTAATCCTAGCCATATTAATAAAAAAATGCAACATTCATCTATAAACATAAAAACAACTTTTTTAGTTTCAAGGTGATCTTAGATAAATCTTGCTCTAAATTCAATCAAATACAATCTAATAATTTTTCCGCAATTTACCGCATTAGTGTCTTATATATATTCCGTATATTCTCCGTTTATCAATATTTAGCTTCGTATTTAATAAAATTCTTACTACCTTACACTTTTCAGAAAATCTAAACCAATATCTAATTAGCTTCTAAAATTAATAACTTTTATTTTACCTTTCTGAAGCAAAAAGGATATTGACAAGCTCTTATAAAACTGTCTTAATAAATTTGGACATTTTAAATATTAATGTCCAAATTTAAATCAACTTTTAAATATAAACGAAGCTGCCAAAATACTTAGAGTTTCAGCAAAAACACTAAGACGTTGGGAAATTAAGGGTGTTTTAAAACCCCAAAGAACTTCAGGCGGACATAGACGCTATCTTCTACCTGAAATCTATGCCTTTAAAAAGCAAAAAGGGAGTCATAGAATTACCAAGAAGCTAATTACCGGAGAAAGCAATGAACCTCTCCAAAATAGACGTGAACTTAGATTTGAAAATATATTACTACCTCAAACCAAAATTGATATAAAGGATCTTGAATTCAGAAAACCCGAAGAAATAACATCCGCCAGCTATCAGTTCATTCCTAAACCTCAGAAAAATGTTTTTAGGTTAAGCCTGGCATTCTTAATTATATTTATCCTTATCTATACAACAACATTATCACCTGGTGGCATCAAACTACTGATTAAAGATAACAAAATATCTCAAAAGATCTCCTCGCTTATCCAAAAAGAAAATCAATTAGGAGAAATAGAAAAATTAAAGGAAGCATTAGTAAAAGAGGAGATGTCAAAAGTCTTAGCTGCTACTTCCTTCACGAATGTATCTTTCGGTGTAAATGTTCTAAGTAATTTCAATGAAGACGCGAATTTTGCAGGTAATATTGCGGCAAATGGGGGTAGTTTAACTACGACCTCTGCCAGCTTTAATCTTCTCAATACGACTGCGACAACTTTGAATATTGGTGGAGACGCAACCACGCTTAGTGTGGGTGCAACCACCGGAACCACATCGGTCAACAACACTCTAAATCTAGTTGGAAATACGCTAACCTCGGCAGATGATTTAACAATTGATCCCGGAGGAGGCGGAGTAAAAATCGGAACAGGAACCCAAGGCATAGTTGATCTAACAGGAGATGACCTTTATGTAACAGGAGATCTTGAATTAGACGGATCACTAGTCGTCGGAAGCGACTCTGTCAATGATTTAACTGGAACAGGTTTACAAGTTTCATCGGGAAGTTTACAGGCAACACTTGGAACATCAATTGAATCATCGGAAATATCGGACAGCACGATTCAGGAAGTAGATCTCAATGCATCAAACTCCCCCACTTCTGGATACACGCTGACTTACAATTCATCAACCTCAGGGTTTACTTGGACAGATTTGGCAAGTTCAACCACAATTTGGACAGATTCAGGAACAACTACCTATCTCACAACAACAACTGACGAACTCGTCCTCGGCGGAAGTTCTCCCTTATCTTCTGCGAAATTCTCAATTGATGGAGATACCGATCAAATCCAACTTTTATTGCAAGCAAATTCAACTCAAACCAGTAACGTTTTTGTAATTGAAAATTCAGCCGGTTCAGATATTTTTAGCGTTAATAATGACGGACTAGCAACATGGACAAGAACGTCAGCCGGTCAATGGGTTTCCTTTGACGATGGAACCGACCAGTGGGGACTGTATAACCGCGCCGGAACCCCGGAAGGTTTCATCACCGCAAACACCGGGACGCTGGCGATGGATACAGCAAACGGAACTTTGTATGTAAAAACCGATGACGGGGACGCAACCGATTGGGTTAACCTAGCAACGGGTGTCTCAAGTCCGTTTACATCAAGCGGCGGAATAATAGATAAAACAACGGTTAATGACAGGTTAAGACTTCAATATGGAGAAGCTACGGATACCCAGTTTGAGATAAACAATACTACTCTAGCAACTGCTCCGACTGCTGATGCAATCTTAATTAACTTAACTGGAGGAAGTGGCATTGCAACAGATGGGATTGATGGGATTTACCTGAACCTAGAGGCAACAGATATAACAGGAGGCGGAACCGTAAGAGGTTTGGCAGTAGACCTTGACACGGTAGGTTCTCCATCCGGAGATGAAACGTTCGTGGGACTTGACATAGCAGCTCTAAACACTGCCACCTCGGCAACCGAGTACGCCTTAAGAATCGGAAACACCTGGGATGCTAACTTGGTATTAGCTGATACGACGAGCTTTGTCAAACTAGCCAACGGCGGAACTTTAACTATTGAAGATGATTCAGCGGCTGACGGAGTAGATCTTCTGACTTTAGTTGACGCAGGAGCCATCACCATCGGTTCCTCGGCAACAACCCAGCTTGTTATCTCAACAGATTCAACCGGAGACACCGAAATTCAACTGCCCAATGACTCAATTGCAACTGCCGAGATTCTTGATAACACAATTACTGCAACGGATTTAGCCGCAACACTCACCTTTACCGACGGAGACCTGCTTGACCTGGATGCAATCAATGTTTCGAGTAATGCCGAGGGCATCTTTCTGCCTCAGGCCACGGCCTGTTCCTCGGGTACTGCCAACGGTCAGATCTGTTGGGATAACGATACTTTTGCTCTCTACGTCGGTAATGGAACCGGAGTGACTCTGATTGGAGGGACTGGTGGTGGAGACATAACTGCTGTTGGTAATATTACCTCGGGTGATGCCTTTACCTCGGGAACTCCGGGGTCTGAACTTTACTTCGCAACAGCCGGCTTTCTGGGACTTGGTTCAAGTACTGGAAGGATAACCTTTACAGACGCAACACCGGATGTAATTGACATAGAAGCTGCCAATCTGGACATCAATACCAATACCCTTTCCGGAACCACGGCGGTAATTAACTTTGACGACTTTGACGTTGACGCCGACGGTAATGTAATACTGGCCCCAGATGCTCTGTCCGATGCTCTAACAATTACTCTACCCAACGCTGCCTCTCGGGGAATTGTCGTTGACGCGGCCACTAACGATAATAATCTTAATTCAACAACACAAGGAGTCATAAATTTAGCAGTGGATGCGGCGATAACGGCCGCTTCAGCAACCAACAACGGCATTTTTGTCGACTACGAAGCTTTGGATGACACTGATGCCTCAGATACTTTTAATGCCTTAACTATTGCCCTGACTTCAACCACCGGCGATGCGGATACTCTTTACGGTATTAATTTTCCTGACTTTACAGCCGGAACAGCAACAGAAACAGGAATACATTTCGGAGCCGGCTGGAATAACCTTTTGGAAATAGAAGGAACGGCAGGAGATGGTTTTCAAACATTTATTCAGGCGACAGCGCCAACGGCAGATAGAATTTACACTCTTCCTGACACCACCGACAGTACTTTTTGTATGTCTTCAGGAAATTGTGCAGGAGGAGCCGGAGGCTCTAAGTGGACTGATTCGGGAACAGTTACCTATTTAACCAATACAACTGATGATTTGGTGGTCGGAGCATCTGCGGTAACCGGAGCCGGAGAAAAAATATCGTTCCAGGGCGATGAAGACGAAATCCTTTTGCTTTTGCAGGGCAATGCCACACAAACTTCCAATATAATCTTGGTTGAACAGGATGGCGGAACAGATCTTTTTACACTTTCCAATTCAGGACTTCTGAGTACGTCCGATTTAACACTTGGATTAAACGATACATCTGCAACCATTTCCACTAATGATACCGACGAAGATTTAACTTTGGACCCCAATGGCAACGGTAATATTACTTTAACTGCTCCTACTGTAACATTATCTGGCACAACTACTCTTACTGCATCAAGTTTGGCGACTTTCACCACCGCGGCGACTCTGGGAATGGCTTCAACTTCCACACTTAACTGTGCTGATTGTATTGACTGGGACGATATTAAGGATGCCACAACTCTGGACACTGCTACCACAATTGCCTCAATAGTGACTGCAACATCACTCGATCTTAATGTTTCTCCAGCAGGAACAGCCGCATCTCCAATTGCCTTTGAAATTACTCCTACTTGGGGAATTGACGTCACCGATCAAACTTTAATAGGTTTGAACATTAATCCTGCGACTAATTCCAACACCGACCCGGATGACGTATTGTATGGAATTCAACTGGCTGACATTACCGCGACAGCAGGCACAGAAACAGCAGTGAGAATTGGGGCAGCCTACGATAACCTATTTGAAATTGAAGGAACAGCCGGAGACGGCTTCCAAACATTTATTAGGACAAGTGCTCCAACTGCTGACAGGATTTACACTCTGCCTGACACTACCGACAGTACTTTTTGTATGTCTTCAGGAAATTGTGCAGGAGGAGCAGGTGGATCAAAGTGGACTGACGATGGAGCAGTTACCTACTTGACCTCCCAAACTGACAATTTGGCAGTAGGTGGAACCGATTCTACTTCTGAATTCTTCATAGACATTGCAAACGGCGGTACGCTGACTCTTAATAGCACAGGCGATACCGAAAATATTTTTGATATTAATGCCAACTCACTTACGACCGGTTCAGGAATAGACGTATCCTCAACAGCAACTGCTTTCAATGGTGAACTTTTGGTTTTAAATAAAACCGGTGCAAGCGGGTCCACTTCTTTCACTTCAGATATTACAAACATCACCTACTCCCAGACTTTTAGTTCAACCGGTACTTCAAATACCGGAAATGTAATTGATATAAGCCGAAGTTACACTATCGATGATGGAACAGTAGGAGCAATTTCGGGAACAGTTTCTGGTGCTGTGGCAACATTCTCCGATAACTGTGCAGTCGGAACGGCCGATACCTGCACAAATACCGCAAACATCCTCTCCCTAACCCAGAACTATGCAAGTGCCACTGGTGCAATCATTGAAATAACCAATGCAGGAACTGGAGCCGATATCTCCCTGGATAATGATGCAACAATTACAAATACGACAAACGGCGATATCTCTTTGGCGGAAAAC
>LBWB01000007.1 GCA_000993405.1 Candidatus Woesebacteria bacterium GW2011_GWB1_39_12
CTCCATCTTCTAATCGATCAAGTAATTGATCTGATGGAAGGCGGAAACTTTGATGCCTGGTTTGAAAAACTTCCCTTCGCACTTGACGCAGAACAAAAGTGCTGGTACTTGATTGCAAACGGATTTACTTTCATGATTTTTGGCTTCTTCCTCTGAAATCCCCAAAAAAATTTAGTGCTTTAAGACTAGTTTCAGAATTCCCCGAGTCTAAAGTACTCGGGGGTGAATGAACCTAGGCTAGAAGCCTTCGCCGAAGGCTTGGGGCTTCACTTTTCTTAACATTTCTTGTAGACTAGCTGGCATGGAAGAGGAAGAGCAGGAACAAAATTTGACAAAAAGACAAAGGCGGGAACTTGCCCGCGAGCAAAAAAGGATGGAGAAAGAGGGTAAGGAGAAAACCTCAAAACTAAAAAGATATATAGGTTTAGTTTTAGTCGTCGCAGTCTTGGGTTGGGTTGGCATAAAAGCTTATCGTTATCTTACAGAACCGGTGCCGGAGACTTTGGGTCAGAGTATTGAAATAAAAGATTCTGATTGGGTAAAAGGGGAAAGGGAAGCCAAGCTAAGTTTGGTTGAGTTTGGAGATTTCCAATGTCCGGCCTGTGCAGATTATCAACCACTGGTTAAAAGACTTTCAGAAGAGTTTTCAAAAGATTTGCGAGTTGTCTATCGGCATTATCCCCTTATTGCAATTCATAAAAAAGCGTATGACTCTTCGCGTGCGTCAGAGGCAGCCGGCCGCCAGGGTAAATTTTGGGAGATGCACGATATGCTCTACGAAAAGCAGACCGATTGGGCCAATGAAGGAAACCACAGAGATAAATTTATAGAGTACGCAAAAGTGCTTGGGTTGGACGAAGAAAAGTTTAAAAGCGATTTTGATTCAAAAGAGGTAGAGGACAAAATAAATGCAGATTTGGCTTCAGGTACTTCTCTTGGAGTCAACGCAACGCCAACCTTTTTCCTAAACGGTCAAAAAGTTCAACCGAGGAGCTATGAAGACTTTAAGAAGTTAGTAGAAGATCAAGTCAGAGGATATACAATAGAATGACTCCACAATTTATAATCCGTCTCTTGTCGCTTTTGACTCTATTTGCAAACATTTCGACCCTTATCTTTATTGGTCTTTTCCTACTTTCGAAAGCCGGGTTTTTGACAAAAGTTTGGAAGAAAATAATGCAGGTTCTAATGCCAAGGTTGACTTTGCTAACCTTTATTATTTCACTTGTTGCAACTTCTGGCAGTCTTTATTTATCAGAGATCGCGCACTTTGAACCTTGTAAACTCTGTTGGTATCAGAGAATTTTTATGTATCCTTTGCCGATTATATTAATGATTGCAATTCATAAAAAACTGAAAGATGTTTGGCAGTATGTTTTACCGCTTTCTATTATCGGCGGGTTAATAGCAATCTATCATTATTACTTACAGATTAGTCCCGAAGCACTCGCTCCGTGTTCCACTACCGGTTTTTCGGTTTCCTGCAGCGAGCGTTTTTTCACTTATTTCGGCTATATTACAATTCCCTGGATGAGCTTCTCCATATTTGTACTAATTTCCTTTTTTATGTTTTTGGAGAGAAATAAGAGTAAGAAATAAGAGGATAAGTTTAGTTAAAATCTTTCTTTGTTGTAACTCCATTTTCAATTTCAATTAGAATTCCGCATGCGGGATAGCTTTTAAGATCGTTTTGAGAAACTTCACCCTTTGTAATCTGGGCAACAAGGGTGGCGATAGGCCAACCGTGGGAACAGATGGCAATACCTTGGTATTTTTTGGTCTTTATTTCGTCCAAGAATTTTTTGATTCTGTCGACCAGCTCATCAAAGGTTTCTTTGCCGTAATTTATCATTTCTTCACCGATTCGGGTATCTGTCAAAAATTTTTTCCCCGTTATTTTCTCAACAATTTCAGCTGTTTGGACACATCTTTTAAACGGGGAAGAGTAAAAAGCGTTGATATTTTTGGTTGCCAAATATTTTGCTAACCTTTCTGTTGCCGCAACCCCTTCCGGAATTATTTCAGCAGTTTCGTTTAAACTTCCATAATGGGCGTCGTTTTTGCTAAAGTACGTTTCCGAATGCCGGAAAATATAGTAATTCATGTCCAATAAAGACTATTGGAAAGGAGGCAAAGAATCAAGAAGATAAAGAATTCCCTATTAAAAACGCATCATGAAAGGAATGGAATTCTGTATAAATTTTCGTTATTTATATACCATTTTTAAGGTGAAAATGTATAAAATTTGCTATAATATCAGGGTAATTTGGAGGGTTGGCCGAGTGGTTTATGGCGCAGGTCTTGAAAACCTGTGGGCGCAAGTCCTCAGAGGTTCGAATCCTCTACCCTCCGCACTCAATAGTTCTTGCGAAAGAAATCAAAAGTTTTTTTCGAGTATGACCTGAGGTGTGAACCCACTTCACCTCTAAGGTGCTAAATAGTAATCCACAGAAATAATTACTTCGTTGTAAAATAACAGTATGCAAAAAGTAGCACTTATACTTCATGGTTGGCCGCAAACTAGTATGAATCAGCATATTTTGGGGAAGTTCTTTAAGAAAAATAAATATATTTTGCTTACTCCGAATTTATTTGATGAGGATTGGGGAAAAGATCTTAAAGATATTGTTGAGAATATTAACACTAAACTTGGAGTAAAAAATCTAGACGTTATTGTTGGGATTTCTATGGGTGGTTTAGTTCTTCCTAGCTTAGCTGAAAAGCACCCTAGAGCTAAACTAATCTTTATTTCAACGGCACCTTATTTTAAACCAGACCTTTTTATAATGCGTGTTCTGGCAAACTTAACTATCTTAAGTTTTATCCAAAAGTTATTTGTTTTAATTGCTAAAATCTCTGGCAAGGGTTTTATTGAATTTGTTTATAGGAAATTAAACCCATTTGATGGAAATCAGAAACATAGAAAAGCTTATGAAGAGGATTTGAAAAGAAACTTAAAAGAGATTAGTAGATATCCTTTTTCAAAGCACGTACAAATGCTTGCGTTATGCAGTAAGATTGACAATACCAAAATTTTAAGGACTCTAAAAAACAAGTGCATTATTTTTGGAGGAAGGGGTGATAAATTGATGCCTTATGCTTTAGTGAAGGAATTATCTAAACTTTTGCCCAATAGTAAGTTAATAATTACTTCAGGCTTACATTTTAACTCTTTTGAAAAGAAGAATTTAAGGGATTTGAAGGTATATCTTAAATAGTTTGCATATAATTTCTTATTCTGATATTTAATACATCGTAGTTTGTAATGTAAACTTTGTTTATTCTCTACAGCAGTCGATTGCCTTTTGAACTAAGGAGCCGAGTTTGGAGAAGACACTAAAGTCTTGACAGAAATCCTTAACTTTGTATAATCTAGTATATACATGGTTGTTGATAAGAAGGTATTTGAGTTTGAATGGGATAAGGGAAATATTGGGAAAAATAAAAAGCACAGAGTTGGTGAAAAGGAAGCAGAAGAACCGTTTTTTGATGAAGATAAAGTCATTTCTAAAGATGTTTTACATTCAAAAATTGAGGAGCGCTTTATATTATTAGGAAAAACCAGAAAGGAAAGATTGCTTTATATCGTATTCACAAGAAGGGATAACAGCATAAGGATTATTTCAGCAAGAGATATTAATAAAAAGGAGGTGCACTTGTATGAAAAAGCCACTTAAATTACCAAAATTTAAAAATGAGGATGAAGAAAGAGAGTTCTGGGCAAAAATTAATTTGGCCGATTATTACGAGCCATCTGATTTTGTGAGAGTAAGTTTTCCAAATCTTAAGCCTACAACTCGCTCTATTTCTATTCGAATTCCGGAATATCTTCTGAATCGCGTTAAAGAAAAAGCTAACGAGATAAACATTCCTTATCAATCCTTAATTAAACAGTACATAAAAAAAGGGGTTTTTTCTTCTTAAATAAAGGGGTAGAGCAAAAGTTCTTGAGAAAGCAATAGAATGTTTTTATTTATCCTGTATAGAACCAAAGGTGTAAATTTATCTCATCTCTAAGGTGTATTAGCGTTATTGAGGAAATTTATAAAAGTGAGAAAACTAATATTCAGATTAATCGTTATCCTTATCGAATTTATCTAAAATGTTCTGAATAAGGGTTTTTTCGTTTGCGGCAGCTGCGGCATCGTCGGGATCTTTTATTGTAGCTGCTTCCTTAGATCGATCGTATGCTCGTTGCCAAACGTAAAGAAGACCGTTTCTTGCGCTTTTTGCATCATGCGGCTTTCCCTCTAAGTACCTGCCAGCGTGATCAAGATCTTGTAATTCTCTTTCTAAGCCCGCTTTAGCCGAACCACCGTTCTCGGGGAAAGTAGCTATTTTTGCTTCGAGGTCTTTTTTGGCGAGATCGGCGTTGATGAGAAACGCCTGGTGTTCGGGTGTAATAGGACCTTTGGGAATCTCAAAATCGGGAAGGTTGGATTTATCTGTAGTTGCATCAGCTGTTGTTGTAGCTGGTTGTTGTCCCTCTGTTGTATCTTCAGCCATATCAGTTAATTTAAATGAAGTTTACTTCTTCTTCTTCTT
The DNA here is from genome assembly GCA_000993405.1 of Candidatus Woesebacteria bacterium GW2011_GWB1_39_12. Classification (GTDB taxonomy): domain Bacteria; phylum Patescibacteriota; class Microgenomatia; order UBA8517; family UBA8517; genus GWB1-39-12. The sequence continues at coordinate 4,546 of LBWB01000007.1, forward strand.
CTTTGTCAAGACTTCCTTGTCAGATAACCGGGGCTCTATTCTCTACAGCAGTCGATTGCCTTTTGGACTAATGCGCCGAGTTTGGAGAAGACGGAAATATTTGTGGTCGGTGAACGGTGTTCAGTGGTCGGATCGTTGGTCAAGAGAATTTCTTCTTCGTTTTTTGTTGAGCGTTTTGCGTCTTTCGTACCAACAACTCCAAGATTTAAACCCCAAAACAGGGAATAGAGTTTGTAGGATTTATCAAATAAATCCCAAGCTTTTTCTTTATTATTTTTTTTCAGTTCTTTTGTTCCAACCTCCATAATTCTCATCGAAGCAGCCAATAGATGTTTACTGATGCACCAGACTTCGCCTTCGTAATCCTTGATAATTTCTTTAAGAAGTTCAGTCCGCATGCGTCGTACTTCATCTAATAAATCCAGATATTTTTTGTCCTTGGTTTTTTGAGAAGTATAAAAAAGATGCTCTTCAATCGAAATTAGATTCATTACTCCGATTGAAAGATCTTCTCCGGAGGATAAATCGAGTTCCTTTTGTTTGGTAACTTCTTCAACTCTTTGAAGAAGCGATTTAACGTCTTTGATTTTAGTCATAAACACTTTATTACTTCTTTGTTCGCGCAAAGAAGTAATACCAGAAAGCGCGCCCTAGTGTTTTTGTGAGTTGCTGCTTGCTCGTTCATAAATGCAAAAAGCTTACCTCAAAACACTTTGAGGGGCGAGTTTTTGCAACACATTGTATTCGCTCGACAATTGCAAATCAAAAAACACACGGGTTTTTAAGATACTAGGAAATGTAAAACTCCACTTGCAATTATAAGTGCTAGAATGGGAAAAACAACTTTTTGATAGGCAAATAATTGTTTTCCTTTTTTCTCGCGGACTTTTTGGTCGGCCCACTTTCCGATCATAAACGCGATTGACCCGGCGATGGTTCCAAAAAGGATTTTATCAACTCCCCAGAGCGTATTATTTAGGCGGCCGATGTATTTGCCATACCAAAGGGGGACGAGAGTAAGAATGTACATTAAAACAATAATAAGTAGCTGGTAGTTAGTAGATAGTAGTTTGGACTTTCTTTTTTGGATCCAATCGATCAACCAAAAACTCATTGATAAAATTAAGCCTCCGATCCAGACGGAAGTTACCGCATCATCAATTCCGAGGGCCCGAGAAATTCCCAGTCCGGCTCCGACTGCAACGGTACATACTGGGCACACAGCGTATGCGGTGTTAGTGAACAGTGAATAGTGAACAGTGAATAGTAAAATTAATGCAAGTGTTAGTATAAATAATTTCTTCATATTTCCACCGATGACTGAACACTGTACACCGGTCACTGTTCCAGACTTTTCAGATATTCAATAATCGGCTCGTCTCCTACTATACATTGTCCTTGGGGTGTAATCATTAAGGGAACTCCGAGCTCTTTTTGAGAAATTCCGCAGGCAGTTCCTCTTCGAACCAAAAGTGTTGCATTTGTAGCGGATCTGCTTACTTCAAATTTCTGAACCTCAAATTGGTCTTTTTTATCCCACGAATCCATGAATTCAGTCACCTTGGCACAGTGGGGGCAAGTTTCAGACCAAAAATATTCGTGGGTTGTAATTGGAGTAGATTTTAAAGAACCTTCTTTTTTAACTTCATTTAAAAAAAGACCGCCGATAATAACGAGGATTACGACAAGTATGATAAAAAATAAGAAGTTTTTCATTTACTAATTTTGAGTTAATTGGTAGCCGCCTTTTTCGATAACATCCTTTACTTTTTTCTCCTTTTCTTTATCATCATTTAACTCGACTTCTAAAGTCTCTTTTGCATAGTTGCATGAAGCTTTTATCCCTGCGTCTTCCAAATCAAGCTCGATTAGCTTTGCACAAGCATCGCAATCCATACCTTTGATTTTGTATACCTTCTTTTTCATATCTTAAAATGTTTCCTTATTTCACAAATCTCTTCTTCGTCATACAAAAAAATTCTAAATTCGAATAACTAAATCCTAAACAATATTTAATTTCAAAATCAAAAATTTCAAACAGTTTGGAACATTTGAATTTGTAATTTTGAACTTGTTTAGTATTTCGGATTTGGTGCTTAGAATTTCTCTATATTACCTCAAAGTATCCCGTGTACATTCCCATGCTACATGTATAAGATAATCTTCCTCGTCTTGTTGGTGTAAATTCCACGCTTTGGGTGCCTGTTTCAGGCAAAATTTTCGTAATATTGTATTCAGGGATTGTAAAGGCACGAGAGCAGCCTTTTGTATTTTGGGTAATGAGTGAGAGAGCGACTGGCACGCCTGCCTTTAGGACTTGTGCGCTTGAATGATATCCGTTGCCTGAAACTACGATTTCTACTTCTTGCACGCCTTTTGAGTTTAGTCCTGCTACTTGAGCGGAAATTTCAGAAGGCTCGATTTCACCGGTTAAAGCAACCCAGTAATTCTGGAATGTATGAATTGACCCTCGCAGAACTTGTCCGGTATTTATTGATATCAAGGCAAGAATTAATATTGCGCTTGCTGCGACGAATTTTAGAGATTTTCTTTGTAATATTTGGTTTGACGCGAGCCCAAGTCCAAAAAAGACCGGTGTTGTACCTAATATAAAAGCGCCCAGAGTTAAGCCGCCGAAAAGCGGACTCCCGGTTGCAATTGCCAGAAGTATCATCGCCTGTGTAACTCCGCAGGGGATAAGAATTGTTAAAAATCCTAAAATTGCCGGTGCAAAAATATCTTTTGAGTTTGTTTGTGAACGGACAAGTCGGAAAAGAAATTTTGGAGGAGTAACTGTAAATCTTCTGAAAATTGGATGGATCTCAAGAAGTTTTCCAACAGTAGCAATCATAAAGATTCCGGCAGCAATTTGCATGAAGCCCTGAAGTTTCGGTGAAATTGCAATGCTTCCTCCCACGAGGCCAAGGAGGATACCGAAAAGAGTGTAAGCGAAAACTTTGCTAGCCAAAAATGAGGCTATAGCGGTTTTTTGCGAACCCTTTTGTTGAGTAAGGGTACTTGCCAAAAGTCCTCCCTGAACAGCAAAACAAGATATACCTCCTGTTGTCAACCCCGTTATAAATGCCAGCCAAACAGTGTTCATACGATTTTAGTATTGTAGCAGAAAACGGTTAGTATGTTGACCCCGAAGAAGTGCTACTTGACAATTTTCGCATTACTAGTTATCTTTCATATATCCCCCCGTGGGGGATGGGATATAGAAAAACTATTATGAATACAAAGCTGTACTCAAAGGAGCCTGAAAAGAGCAAGATTCTTCACAGGTTAAAGATTGCTCAGGGTCATTTAGATAAAGTAGTAGAAATGGTAGAAGGTGATTCTTATTGTATAGATGTTATCCATCAATCCCAGGCGATTCAGTCTGCTTTGAAGAAAGTGGATGAAGTTGTACTTCAAAACCACCTTCAGTGTTGTGTTTTGGATGAGGTGAAAGAAGGAAAGGCGGACGACAAGAAGTTGATAGCGGAAATTATGAATGTTTTTCAAAAATCAGAAAATTAATGGCAAAAGATCTAAAAATTTTAGTTGCAGCCTTAGTCTTTACCTTTTTATTAATCATAGGTTTTGCTTTTTGGCAAGGTAAACCAGAAAAAGAGGAGAATCCGGAACCGATCGTTGCAGGGGATGTTGTAGGAGTCGAGATAAATCCGCTTAGCTATGAGCTGGGTGATGTACCGATAAACGGGGGAGTTGTGACAAAAGAATACGAAGTCAAAAATTCTACGGAAGGAGTTCTCAAGTTGAAAAAACTTGCAACGAGCTGCATGTGTACGACTGCTTCTTTTGAAGTTGGAGAAACGAAGACAAAATTCTTCGGAATGGAAGGACACGGAGACAAAAATCCTCCTGTAAATATCGAGATTGGTCCCGGTCAAAGCGGAAAAGTAGTAACTCGGTTTGACCCAGCAGCTCATGGACCTCAAGGAGTTGGACCTTTTGATAGAAGTATTTATCTTACCTTCAGCGATCCGGCAGGAGTGAAGGAATTGAAATTTAATGGAGTGGTTGTCAAATGAAGAAAGCAATAATATTTATAAAAGTTATAACGATTATAAATATTATATTGCTTGGATTTCCGAAGGAAATCCAAGCGCACTGTCCTTTATGTGTTGCCGGAGCTGCAGCGGGAATAACTTTGACCCGATGGGTTGGGGTTGACGATTCAATAACTGGGATCTGGATTGGCGCGTTTTTAGGTGCCAGTGCCTTTTGGCTATTAAGGTTGTTAGGTCAAAGAAACAAGATCTTTTTTAATCGTTTCGTGGGGGCCGGAATATATATTTTGATTTTTATTACCACCCTTTGGTCCTTTTATAAATTCAAACTAGTTATAAGGATGGATAGTATATTCGGCTTCGATAAACTCACTTTTGGCATGGTTCTGGGAAGCGCGGTTTTTTATTTAGTTGACCTCGTTAACATTATTCTGAAAAGGAAAAACGGTAAATCTCTTTTTCCATACCAATCGATGGTTTTCAGTTTAGGTTCAATTGTTGTTACAAGTTTAGGAGTTTTTGTTCTCATAAACTATTTTATTTAAAAGTTGCGGCTTAAAAATATGACTATAAAAAAGAAAAAAAATAAAGATTTACTGAAATTTGGTGCCTTTGTTTTATTGATAATCTTTGGTTTTTTGCTTGGGACAGGTAGACAGAAAATAACAAAGAGTTTATTTTCAGGGAAAGTACTGGTCTCCGAAGAAATTTCGGCAAAGGAACTAAATAAGCTTCTAAAAAATAAAAACTTCACCTTCATTAATGTCCACACGCCTTATGAAGGAGAGATTGAAAAAACTGACATGTTTATTGACTACGATATGATTACAGCAAGTAAAGATAAATTACCAAAAGATAAAAACGCCGAAATTGTTCTTTACTGCAAGAGTGGCAAAATGAGCGCCGATGCTCTTACAACTTTAAAAAGTTTAGGATATAAAAACGTACGTCACCTAGCCGGCGGAATGGATTCTTGGAAAGATGAAGGCTTTAATCTCCTTGACTTATCAAATCTTTCCAATCAGATATTGCCAGAAGAAGGATTTGAATTGCCGATTTCCTGGAGTGACATGGGGCCCAAGCTCGTTTCTTTGGGCGTTATTGATAAAAGTAAATTTGAAAAGGCCGTAAAAATGGATGAAGGACAAAAAGAGATTCTATCTGAAGGTTCTAATGATCCTATTAGAATTAATTCCGCCAATTCCCAGTTTGTTGTAGATATGCTCTGGGCATTTGGTCTTGCTCAAAAATCAAAAGTTTATGACGAGGGTCCGATGGGTAAAGAATATAATAAGGATATTGGAAATTTCGCTTCCACTGGAGGTTGGAGTTTGGCAAAGGGCGATGCGGTTAATTACCTTAATAAAGAGAATCTAATTCCTCTTAATGAGGAGCAGCAGGGTAAAGTTGCTGAGATTTCAAAATACGTTTTCAGGCCATGTTGTGGGAATCCTACTTGGTTTCCAGATTGTAATCACGGAATGGCTGCTCTTGCCGCAATTGAACTCATGGTCTATCGGGGAATTTCTGATGATGAAATTTACAAAAATGTTCTCAAGTTAAATTCTTTTTGGTTTCCAAGTCATTATTTAACCCTTGGGACATACTTTGCACGGCAAGGAATAGGCTGGGATAAAGTTGATGCAAAACTTGCTTTGAGCGAAGAATATTCTTCAGGCCAAGCAGCCGGGAAGCTATTACAAAAAGTGGGACCGCTACCTTTCGATACGAAGTTCGGAGGAGGCTGCGGAGCGTAAAGAAAGTTTGGCAAAGAAAACGAGAGGAAGTGAGAGATTATGAAATTTAATGAGAAAGTATGGGCAAACACGACCGCCGTGTTTGTAGGCGTAGTTTATCTTTTTTGTAGGTTTGCTATTGCACTTTTCCCCGGATTTAGTATGGCGGTTACAAGAAGTTGGTTCCATGGTTTTGATGTAGCCAGAATATGGACACCTCGCGCATTTTCAGAAAATTTTCTACTGGGATTTGTGACGGCAGTTGCCCTTTCATGGTTGGCAGGCTGGCTTTTTGCATGGCTATATAACTATTTTTCGGTAAAAAAGTGACCAGAATTAAGATAGAAAAAGTACGCGATCCTGTTTGCGGGATGATAAAGCCCAAAAGTAAAATGAGGGCTATTTCTATTTATATGGGGAAAAAGTATTATTTTTGTACGGAAGGTGACAAGAGAATGTTTGATAGACATCCAGAACATTGGATTCCAAAAGGTGGTGAGTAATATGGATAAAACTTTAACTTACGCAATAATTGGGGGGTTGGTGGGTGTTGTCGCGACCCTTCTAATCACTAACTACTCAGTTAATAACAGGAATTACGGTATGATGAGAATGATGGGTATGGGAGGTGGAATAGAGACTATGATGCAGGGAGAGAAGTGCCCTATGATGAAAGAGGGAGAGAAAAATGAAAATATGGGAATGAGTATAAATGAAATGACAGGGAGTTTAATCGGAGTGCGCGGTGAGGAATTCGAAAAAGCTTTTATCGAGACAATGATTGCGCATCATCAGGGGGCAATTGACATGGCAAAGCTCATCCCGTCACGAACAGACAAGCCTGAATTAAATAAACTTGGTGAGGATATCATAAGCGCTCAGTCGAAAGAGATTGAGATGATGGAAGGTTGGATGGAGGACTGGTTCTAAAATGGGAATGGATAAGCAAAGCTTGGCCGAGTCAGACTCGGTAAGCAAAGCTTGGCCATAATAAATTATGGATAAAATTTTAGTTACAACGGTTGGTATGGGATTAATTGGTTTTATCTGGTGGTTTTTCTTTGGAAAAAAAGAAAAAGCTATTGTTGCAGGTGATGTGTTGGAGATTCTTGTAGATGGGGGATATAAACCTGCCTTGATAAGGCTTAAGAAAGGTAAAAAGACAACCCTAAAAATTACACGGCGTGATCCTAACAGTTGTTTGGAAGAAATAATATTACCCGATTTTAAGATTAAAAAGTTTTTATCTCTTAACAAAGAAGTGGAAATATCTATTATTCCTCAAAAAACAGGTGAATTCGGATTTCACTGTGGAATGAATATGTATCATGGAAAAATCATTGTCGAATAATAAGTTTGTTAAGAAATCGTTTCCCATAGTTGGGATGCACTGTGCTAGTTGTGCGAAGCTTATTGAAAGAAAACTTACGGGAACTCCAGGTGTTTTAAGCGCTTCCGTGAACTATGGCAGTGAGCAAGCCTCGGTTGATTTAGATCCAACGGTTACTGATGAGCAACTGGCAAAATCCGTTGAAGAGGCTGGATATAAAGCAATAATAGGGCAAAGCATAGAGGACAAAGGTCAGAGAACTCCGGAAGAAATAAAAGAGGAAGAGAAGAAGAAAGAACTTAAAAGTCTAAAGAATAAAGTCATATTATCATCCATACTTTCTGCCCTTGTATTCGTTGGAAGTTTTCCAGAGTGGTTTACTTTTGTACCCAGATTTTTAACCAATCCATATGCACTCCTTTTGTTGTCGACACCCGTACAATTTTGGGCTGGGTGGGGTTTTTATCAAGCAACTTGGTCTGGACTTCGGAATAGAACGGCCAGCATGGATACTTTAATTGCTATCGGAACCTCAGCGGCATTTGGTTATTCGTTAATATCCGTATTTTTTGGAGGACATATGTACTTTGATACAGCGGCCGTTATTATAACTTTAATTCTTCTGGGCAGATTTTTAGAAGCGAAAGCAAAAGCCCATACATCTGACGCTATAAAAAAGCTTCTGGGACTTCAAGCAAAAACTGCCCGTGTCAAGCGCGGTTCGAAAGAAATTGATATCCCAATAGAAGAAGTTGTAGTGGGGGATTTAATTCGAGTTAGACCGGGAGAGAAAGTTCCTACGGACGGTGTGATTGTGGAAGGCATAAGCTCAATTGACGAATCAATGGTAACTGGAGAATCTATTCCGGTTGATAAGAAAGCTGGAGACAATGTGATCGGTGCGACCATCAATAAATCCGGAAGCTTCATTTTTAAGGCTACTAAAATTGGGAATGACACGATGCTTGCCCAAATTGTAAAAATGGTTGCTGAAGCCCAAAGTTCCCGTGCTCCCATTCAAAGATTGGTGGATGTAATCTCCTCGTATTTTGTACCTGCAGTTTTAATGATGGCTGTCGCGACTTTTGTGATTTGGTATGTTATAACCCCGAGCGGAGTCGAGGGGATTTCTTATGCTCTTTCGAACATGATTGCAGTCCTTATTATCGCTTGTCCCTGTGCAATGGGGCTGGCAACTCCAACAGCCATTATGGTCGGGACCGGAAAAGGTGCAGAAAAAGGAATTTTGATTAAGGACGCAGAGGCACTTGAGACAGCAAATAAGGTAAAAACAATAATTTTTGACAAAACGGGAACATTAACAGAAGGGAAACCGAAGGTTACAGATGTGATTAAAGTGGACAGTGGACAGTGGACAGTGGACAGTGTTTTAAGGGTAGCTGCATCGTTGGAAAAGGGATCGGAACATGCTTTAGGTGAAGCCATTTTGAAAAAAGCTGAAGAGGAAAAGATAGTTTTCAAAAAGGTTGGAAGCTTTCAAGCAATTCCGGGGCACGGTATTGAAGGAAATATCGATGGAAAAAGATATTTTCTTGGAAATAGAGCCTTAATGGAAAAAGAAGGTGTGGAATATAAAAATTCAGAAAATCAGATCGCAAAATTAGAAGAAGAGGGGAAGACTGTCATGCTACTAGCCACTGTCAGTCATCCTGAACTTGTTTTAGGGTCTAAGATGCTGAAAAAGTTTCAGCATGACAAAGGAGTAGTATTAGGCATTATTGCTGTTGCTGATACTCTTAAAATTGGAGTTGAGGAAGTGATTAAGCGATTAAGTGAGAAGGGAATTGAGGTTTGGATGATAACCGGGGATAACGAAAGGACGGCTAAAGCTATCTCAGAGGAGGCAGGAATTAAAAACGTCATGGCGGGAGTATTGCCGGATCAAAAAGCAGAGAAAGTTAAAGAATTTAAACACCGATCACTAACCATTGCTTTTGTTGGCGATGGAGTTAATGATGCACCTGCGTTGGCCGCGTCTGACGTCGGGATAGCAATGGGAACAGGAACTGACGTTGCAATTGAATCCGCTGGGATAACTCTTCTTAATCGTGACATTCATTCGGTTTTAACGGCTTTGAATCTAAGCCGTGTGACGCTTTCCGTCATAAAGCAGAATCTTTTCTGGGCATTTGGTTATAATATTGTTTTGATTCCTGTAGCAATGGGAATTCTTTATCCCTTCTTTGGTTGGCTTCTTAATCCTGCTCTTGCTGCCTTCGCCATGGCCGCAAGTTCCATTTCGGTTGTTACAAACTCCCTGAGACTTAAAAAAGTTAAAATCTAAGATATAATATTGGACATGAACTTTAATAGAATCATCAAACTGATTGTGGTTATAGTTCTGACTTTCGCAGCCGTGTTTATGGCCAGATCGGTAATAATTCAAAACGATCTGAAGGAGACTAAGAATTCTCCGAGTCAGGAAGCATCTGGGGAATCAAATTCAATCGTTCTAATTACTCCATCAAGTCAAAACTTGGGAAAGGTTATTTACGGCGATGTTGCCACCACCACGTTTACTTTGACGAATTCTACGTCAAAAACCCTGAAGATTACCCGTGTTTCAACGTCATGTGGTTGTACAAAAGCTGAAGTTGAAAAGAAAGACTTGGGTGCCAATGAGATGACGGTAGTAAAGGTATCCTTTGATCCTGCCGTACACAAAGATGATACAGATATTGGGGAAGTAACTAGGTTTATCTATGTTGAGACTGATAATCCTGACTTTCCTCAACTAACAAGTACTATAACCGCAAATGTCATCAAGGAAGCTTCACAGTAAACTATCAAAAGACATGGTGGTGCAAAAAGATTAATTACCGGTAGTGGATTTAGATTACCGAGGGTATCTGGTGGTTGACTTGAAGCTATCCTTAACGGTATAGTGAAAACCGTATGGCTACTCTTGATGTTAGCGATTCAGAATTTGAAGAAAAGGTTTTGAAATCACAGATTCCCGTCTTGGTAGACTTTTGGGCGGTTTGGTGCGGACCCTGCAAGATGGCTGAACCTGTTCTCAATGAACTTTCAGATGAATATAAGGACAAACTTGTTATAATGAAATTAAACGTTGACGAGAATCAAGGAAGCACGCTTAAATACCAAGTTATGTCGATTCCTACAACCATTCTTTTTAAAGGAAGTCAGGAAGTAGGACGTCAAATTGGTTTTGCAGGTAAAAATGCATATGAAGATTTAATCAAGAAGGGGGTGAATTAGGATGGATCCAAATGACACAAAAGTTAAAGGTTCAACTCCCGCAATGGGCACACCATTAGCATCGGATGATACGGGTATGGCGAGCGGTGGTGGACCTACGTCGACAACAGCGGACGAACCCAAAATGCCAACGGGGATGCCAACAGGTGGTATGGGAATCAGTGTTCAACCTACGGACGAACCGGTAGCACCACTTCCTGGTGATCAACCTTCGGGAGGTATGGGTGGTTCAATGGGTGCAGAACCCGCTGAAGAAACACCGGAAACAACGTCTGAAAGTACTCCTTTAGGAGGTCTTCCTCCCACAAAAGAACCTGAAGAGGGTACTGGTACCGGGGTTCCGCCAGCAGGTGGAATGATGGGAGGAACAGTCTAAAGATATAGGACTTCATTTGTTTTAGAAATATATTTTTCTAAAGTTTTGTATGCTCGGAAAGTATGACTGATAAAGACATATTTACGATCAAACCCAAAGAAGGTGAAGCTTGGGATGTGGTAATTATTGGGTCTGGTCCTGCAGCTTTGACTGCGGCGATATATACCACGCGTGGTGCTGCCTCTACACTAATTTTGGGAGGAGAGAGTTGGGGAGGACAGCTCATGCTGACTACAACGGTTGATAACTTTCCCGGTTTTCCAGATGGTATTCAAGGGCCTGACTTAATGAATTTGATGAGAAAGCAGGCTGAGCGTTTTGGGGCGGAGTTTGTACAAAAAAATGTGGAAACAGCGGACTTAGGTAAAAAACCCTTTGAATTAATTGCAGACGGAAAAAAATATTTATCTCGAACAGTAATAATTTCTACGGGAGCGAGCGATAAATGGCTTGCTATTCCGGGGGAGAAAGAGTTGGTAGGAAGAGGCGTTTCTACTTGTGCTCCATGCGATGCCCCGTTTTTTAAAAATAAAAAAGTAGCTGTCATTGGAGGTGGAGATTCTGCTTTAACTGAAGCGCTGGTTCTTACCAAATACGCAACCGAAGTTTTTATTATTCATAGAAGAGATCAATTTAGGGCTTCGGCCGCAATGCAGCAAAAAGTGCTAGATAATAAGAATATTAAGATTTTGTGGAATACTGAGGTTACTGAAATTGTCGGAAAAGACAAGGTAGAGAAGATACTTATCAAAAGTAATAAAGAGAATACTTCTGGAGAAATGGTTTTGGATGGAGTTTTTGTCGCTATCGGCCATGTTCCTGAAAGCAGGGTGTTCAAAGGACACATTGAACTTGATGAAAAGGGTTATATAAAAGTTAACGATCACACAAAGACAAACATAGAGGGAGTTTTTGTTGCGGGTGAAGTACATGATCAGCATTATAAGCAGGCGATAACAACGGCGGGTTTTGGTTGTATGGCCGGAATGGACGTCCTACGTTACTTAGACAAAAGCGTTCCGAGTTGGTAAAGGACGGGGTTGACATATTCATTTCTTTCTTGCAGAATAGCTGATATGGCAAAATTGAAAGGCGGACTTCTTGAAAAACTTGTTCCTGTTCTTCTTGTTGCTTCGATAGGATTAGCATTTGCTGTTGGTGTTTTGTGGCAGAAGGTAAGCCAGTTGGAAGGCGGGGGAACGAAGGTTCCAACGACAACTACTGGAGCTAATGATTCAGGTAATGCAGCGGCGCAGCCCCAAGCTGCTTCAAAACTCAGTAATTTGGAAGGTGTTGTTTCGACAATAGGAGTTGATGTAAATAAGTATAAATCTTGTGTTGAAGCCGGAAAATATAAAGATAGAGTAGAGAATGACTATCAAGGTGGAATACAAGCAGGCGTACAAGGAACTCCCGGAAGTTTTATAGTCAACAAAAAGGGTGAAGTTTGGTTTGTTGCAGGAGCATATCCATACGAGAGTGTCAAACAAGTTATTGATATGGCTTTAGGCAAGGGAACTGGAACACTTCCGCAAGGAGTAGAGAAATATTCCGCTGATAAGGCGGCAAAGCTTCCTAAACTAACTAGTAGCGATCATGTTCGTGGAGATAGGAATGCGGATGTTCTTTTGATCGAATATTCAGACTTTCAATGTCCTTTCTGTCAGAGATTTCATCCGACTGCGCAACAAGCTTTGGACGAAAACAAGGAGGTTGCTTGGGTTTACCGCCATTTCCCGTTAGATCAACTTCATCCGCTTGCGCGCCCGGCTGCTTTGGCTTCAGAATGTGTAGCTGAAATTGGCGGGGATGAAGCTTTCTGGAAATTTGCAGATGAAGTATTTGGTAGTTAGTTTAAAGATTCTAGAATCTTATAAGCAACAACCGCTGCTGAGCCCCAGACATTAAAGGATCGATTTACTCCAAACATCGGTAATTCTACAATTAGGTCCGCTTCGTCTAAAACTTTCTGGTCTATACCTTCTGTTTCGTTTCCGACAACTATGGCGCAAGGAAAATAAGGTTTGAGATTTGAGTAAGAGACAGAGAGGGAGGATTGTTCAACTGCGATGATTTGGATACCTTCTTTTTTAAGTTTTTTAGCTGTTTCTAAAGTTGATTCAGATTTTTCCCAAGGAACCCAAGTTTCTGTTCCGACCGCCGCTTTGTGAATTCTTGACGAAGGGGGATATTCCATTTCTCCACATAAATACATTTTGGTAGCTGCAATAGCATCAGCCAGTCGGAAAAGTGAACCGATATTGTATGTATCGATAATTTGGTCGAGTACCAAATAAATCGGATTTCTTTTAATTTTTTTAAGCTCGTTTTGCGCGGGTACAGACTTTCTTAATTGTTTCGCGTTTAATTTCATATGAAGAGTTAATTAGTAGAGTGACCCCACCCGGATTCGAACCGGGGTTTACGGGATGAAAACCCGCCGTCCTAGGCCTCTAGACGATGGGGCCAAGTCTAACCTGACTCGCTTACAAATACGTCTTCATGCGAAGCCGCGTTTGACGCGGTGAGCCCGGAGCGGATCGAACGCTCAACCATCACCTTAAAAGGGTGTTGCTCTACCATTGAGCTACGGGCCCTCGTCGAAATAGACTACGCTTGCCGCAAACCGCGAACGCTTTTTGCTTAACGCTTCGTTATTTCTCCTCTCAAAATTTCTTCGAAATTTTGTGTGTTTTTTAAAGAAAGACAGTAGATATTATACAGCACCAAGCTCATATGGTAAAATATCAAAGCTAGATTTGCTTATTACGGAGTCGTCTGGCGCGAAGCGCAAAGGAAAGACTTTTAGTCTTGACGCCATGGTAAGCAAAGCTTGGCCATTTGGAATACTAAATGGTAGGACTCCTGCGAAGCAGGAGTAAAACTATTACGTTGCGGAGTCGTCTAATGGTAGGACGTCACCCTTTGGAGGTGAATATTCTTGGTTCGAATCCAAGCTCCGCAGCTCTTCGACAAACTCAGTGCTTTAGCACTAAAGTTGTTGAAGTTATAACTGGGATGAGAAGTTTACCCTGAACAGAGTCAAGGAGAGTTCTCTTTCCGCAGCAAAACCAGAATGCTCCAGAAGTCTTAATACCCGAAAAAAATCTTAAGGCGTTGTCTCTGAATAAAATTGCCCTTGACATATATATAGTTATAGATCGATAATTGTCCTATAAGTGAAGTTATGAATAATATAAAAATTTATTTCATCGCGTTACTTCCACTTTTATTGCTTCTCGCTTCGATTATCTTCCCCCAACCAGTATCAGCAGTGTTAGGTGTTGGGATAGGATCGTTTTATTTAGGAAGTTCAAATAAAACTGAGGGGTCTGGTCGCTGTGATGTTATGCACTTCAGGCCGGACGGGTGGCAATTATGGAATACTGTAACCACTCTTGGACCCTTGGAAACCAAGGGGTTTGGGAATATTCCTGAACTGCCACTAAATCATTATAATAGCCAAATTGTTTGCACTAACGGGACAACCTCAATTATGGGTATTTGGCGAAATCCCACCCAAACTGCTATTGGAGCGTACGGAGGTGATCAAGGAGCAATTAATGCCGCCTTTATTCCTGGATTGGTAAAAAATTATTATAATCAGACAAGTAGCGTTTTTGTTTCTGCAGAATTATGGGACTTGTCACTTCACATATCTTTTTACGATATAAACGGCACCAAAGTCGGTTCCACTTATTTTACAACCGTACCATTTTTAGGAATGGCAGAAATAGATTTAAAGGATTACCCTTCTTTACCTGACGGGAGATATTCAGTTGGTATTGGAACGGATGGACTTGATCAATTATTCACAGCCACTGTAGTTACAAGGAATGTCAGCGGTCCCGATCGGGTAATCGCTTGGCGTGTAGATCCTCTGGGAGGATATAAACTTTACGCACCCAGTGTCAGAAAAAATTATTACGGATATAATTCCACGCTGGTAATAAATAATTGGACAGATAGCGCAGGATATGTAACTGTTTCTTTATTACCGGGTCCATATTTAGTAAGTTCAGGAAATTTAGCAGGTCACGCTACACTTGCACTTAACAGTTCGAATTTTAATATACCGGATGGCGATTATACGGCTGTTGTCACTTCGTCGGGTGCAATGGTCGTTGGGATGAGCTCAACTTTTCACTCTACGAATAATTCCCGTGGGGCATATGCTTTGGCATCCCCCACATTTACCTCAAAATACCGAGCATTACCAGCTTTATGGAATTATACCCCCAATAATGATCCCAGAATTTCATCAGTAAAATGCATGAATACTAGTCAAACCCAGGGAAAAATTAGGTTAACTATTCAGGGCGGGGCATATGCCGAATCAGGAGATTTGGGCGTTAACCAAGGGCAAGAGTTTGTATTACAGAATATCCCTCAATTTCCACTTCACACCATGTTTGCAGGCTTGGCCGAAAGTATGAGTGGTGGGACTATTGCTTGTGTAGCCACCTCCAACGTATCCGGCTCGAGTAATGATAGATTCTTCCAATATGAGAGCAATATCTCCAATAATGATAACAACCAGAATTACTCGTCAAAAATTCTGACTTTATACGACGACCAGTAGATCTTAGTTAAGCAAAATGACATCCTCCCCGCTTTAAAATAAGACTGGGTTGTCGTCATGAAGAATGTTCGAACCTGGTCCACAGTCCGCAGCCATTCGACTCATTTCATTCACTCATGGCCTTCGGCCCTATAGATAATGTCGAGTGTCTCGAGCGTAGTCGAGAGAATTTTTCTGATGGAATATTTTCTTTACATTCTCCGAACTTCATCTGACACTCTTTACATTGGCCAAACAAATAATTTAGAAAAACGTCTAAAAGAACACCAAAGTAAATCCAATAAATCTGCAAAATATATCCGCTATTTTAACTCATTTAATTTAGTTTATTCGGAAAAATACTCAACCAGAAAAGAAGCAATGCAAAGAGAATGGCAGTTGAAAAAGTGGTCTAGAGAAAAGAAAGAACTATTAATACATGGAACTATAGTCCCAAGCCAAGTCGAGGGGAAAAATAAGAGTTGATTAATGGTGATAAGATGCATTAAGGAAATCGTAGGTCCCGACCAACCTGCTCAGCATATGAAATACACAATGCATTTACCCGAAAGACCATTTTATGCAATTAAAAATGGGACTTAACAAGTTGAGGGACGGGTGCCGAAGTCCAAAAGGAGCCGATATT
This sequence comes from Candidatus Woesebacteria bacterium GW2011_GWB1_39_12, assembly GCA_000993405.1. GTDB lineage: Bacteria > Patescibacteriota > Microgenomatia > UBA8517 > UBA8517 > GWB1-39-12. The sequence continues at coordinate 20,451 of LBWB01000007.1, forward strand.
TTAAAATCAAATCCGGGGACGCTATCGTTTTTTTATTAGTGACGGGAAAAGAAAAAGTTTATACAATTGTCCAGTTTGTGCATCATTATCCTGATTTTAGAACAATGCTTCAAAAAGAAGGTCCTAAAAAAGTTTTATCCAGCGGAGGGAATATTGAGCAAGGTGTGGCAAGCTATAATTCTTTATCAGGATATAAAGAATTGGTTAAAAAATACGGTGTTTTTGCATTCGGAATTAAAGCGACGTGAGTAACCCCAAAGGAATGTTCTAAACCCGCTTGCTCAGCCATACGATTTACCGCTCACTTTGTGCTACACTTTTAGTGATTTTCCATGTTAATTTTGACAGTAATATTTGCACAATCAATCAATATACAGCCGGGTGGTCAATTCGGTGGTTTAAATAACATAACGATTGCAAACCTGATAAGCGCAGGAATTCAGATATTGCTGGTTGTAACCGCCATAATTCTTATTGTTATTCTTGTCGCGGGAGGTATAGCCGTAATGACCTCGGGTGGCGGCGATCCGCAAAAAAAGGCTGGTGGACAGAAAGCAGTAACAGGTGCGATTATAGGCTTAATGATTGTATTTGGTGCCTGGGCAATTATAAATTTGGTCAATCTTTTCTTTGGAATAAATATTTTGCAGCTGAATATTCCTAACGCTCAGGCTCCTTAAACGATCGACATGCTTTATCCCAGCCAATTTTCTTTTAGCTTCAGAAGATATGCGAAGACCTTGTTTCTTCTGGCAAATTTTTTTATGTCTTCCCTCATATGAATTATTCCGGGAAGTACTGAGGCAAAAATTATTACGGCGATTATTGGTAGGAGATATTTGTCAACATCCGGAATTAAACGCCCAAGATAATATCCTGCAAGTGTCATTCCCGCTCCCCAGAAAAGACCTCCGAATACGTTGTAGCTTATGAATTTTTTATACTCCATATCTGCCATTCCGGCAACGATTGGGACGAAAGTGCGCACAGCCGGGACAAAACGGGCGAGAATCAATGCCTTTCCTCCGTATTTGTCATAGAATTTATGGGCGCGTTCAATATATTCTTTTTTGAAGAAAAAACTCTCGCGTCTTTCCATCAGCCATTTTGCGAACTTTCCTCCCATCCAGAACCCTGTTGAATCTCCGACAATAGCACCGATGACAACCAGAGGTAATAGAATTTTAATATCAAGAATATTTTGAGACGCTAAAAACCCCGCAGTAAAAAGAAGTGAATCTCCCGGAAAGAAAAATCCGAAAAATAATCCGCTCTCGGCAAAGATCATAAAAAAGATCCCGGCGTAGCCGATTGTTTTAACAAGCTCGATAAGGTCAATTCCCAAAAATGACATACAAACTATAATTGTAGGGAACCTTAAATCCTAATACAATGGCATTTGTTATATAATAATCCCAACATGTATCAATATGTTAAAGGTTTCTCTTCATCCAAAATCGCGTCCCGGATAGCGGCAAGATCAAAAGTGCATTCATTTCTTGGTCGTTTAAAGTACAGAATTTTTCTCAAAAAAGTATATGGTAAGAAACAAGATGAAGGTACTATAACGTAATGGTTCCTTATTAGCTAAGAGTATTTTTTCTTCTTTTCTTCCAATGCCTTTTCGATAAAGATAAGTTGGTCTTTGGGAAGAAGGGGAAGGGAATCGAAGGCAAAAAAGGCCGCTTTTGAAACTTCCTTCGAGGGAGTGAATTCTCCTCCTATAAATGTGCCGACGTAAGTTATATCAAGCCTTGCGCTATCCCTGTCCGTCCTTATCTTTAGTCTTTCATCAGCGCTTACTACTAAACCCGATTCTTCTTTAACCTCCCTCTCCAATCCTTCTTTGGGGTGTTCTTTGGCTTTAACATAGCCTCCGGGAAGACTCCAACTGTTTGTGTTTCTATAGGTATGTTTGAAAAGAAGTATTTCGTTACGATCATTCAAAAATATTCCCGTTGCCCCAACCAGGAATTGGTCATTTAGCCTTCGCATTATAAAAAGCTGAAGGTTATAGGGAAGTTTGAGGACTTTCCAGAAGCTTAGTAATAATCCTTGCATTATTGTATTGAGTCTTCATCAAAACCTCGGCCGTTTGTGGCATTTAGTTTAGTATTCTCTAGCTCAAGTTTGTGAACCATTTTGGTTAGTTCTGCATTTTCTGTCCTCAACTTTTTTAACCCCTTTTTCATATCAGACTCGGTTAGCCTTGCAGATAAATCGCGAGAGACATAGATGATAAAAGAAGCTAATAGTCCGACGAGAAGGGGAGTAAGTACAACCAAATAAAGCGGTACGTCGGGAATATAAAATTGACCGAAGTTAAGAGTAACGACGTTCGTGTTTTGTGTAGCAAAAATCGCAAATCCTAATCCGAGTATTACTGTAACGATTAGAGTTATCATATTTTAATAATAACATATGAAAAAAATCGATGGAACTTTTTGCCATTGACCCTCTTTACTTCTTTGGTATAATACGAATGCACATATGGAAAATGGATAGAAACAGATGGTCAATTTCTCGTGCAACCCACCCATCTGGTGGGTTTTTTGATTCTCATCAGGTTGAAGAGCACTTTAACCCCGAATAAAACTTAGCTCGAGCCACGAATTACATTTGTGCTCTCGAGATGCGTTTATACGGGGTCTGCAGAGCTCAAATGCCTTGAATTTTCGCTCTTTGACAATTGAAGATTAATTTAGGTTAATAAGCTAATAGCTTATTATTCAAAATATGGTTGGAAGCGAATCCCATTAATTGCGTAAGCTAATTAATTGGGAACTTTTTGAGGATTTGATCCTGGTCCAGGACGAACGCTAGCGACGTGCTTTAAGCATGCAAGTAGAGCGAGCCCGCAAGGGCAAGCTGCGAACGGCTGAGTAACACGTAGGAACCTACACTTTGGTGGGGTACAGCTCGCCGAAAGGCGGGGTAATACCGCATGACCTCGTGCTTTGCACAAGGAAATTACGAATAACACAATAAATTCCAAATAACAAATTACAAACAATTATCAATTAATAAATAACAAATAATTAACATTGTTTTTTTCATTGAAAATTGGAACTTGAATTTTGTTTGTATATTGGAATTTGTGATTTGTTACAAGTGATTTTCTCGCGCAGAGTGCGAGAAAAGGATGTAACTGTCCGCCGAAGAAGGGGCCTGCGGCCTATCAGCTTGTTGGTGGGGTAACGGCCTACCAAGGCTACGACGGGTAGGGGGCGTGAGAGCGTGTTCCCCCAGAATGGGACTGAGACACGGCCCATACACCTACGGGTGGCAGCAACTGGGAATCGTGCGCAATGGACGAAAGTCTGACGCCGCGACGTCGCGTGTGGGATGACGGCCTTCGGGTTGTAAACCACTTTTGCCAAAGAGTGATTACTTTGGAGAATAAGCACCGGCTAACTACGTGCCAGCAGCAGCGGTAATACGTAGGGTGCAAGCGTTGTCCGAATTTATTGGGCGTAAAGAGTTCGTAGGCGTTTCCTTACATCTTGTTTCAAATACCGGAGCTCAACTTCGGGAAGGGGCAAGAGATGGAGGAAATTGGAGAGTGCAGGGGCTACTGGAACTTGCGGTGTAGGAGTGAAATCCGTTGATATCGTAAGGAACACCGAGGGCGAAGGCAAGTAGCTGGGCACACCTTGACGCTGAGGAACGAAAGCTAGGGTAGCGAAAGGGATTAGAGACCCCTGTAGTCCTAGCCGTAAACGATGCTCGCTAGGGATTTGCCACGCAAAGGATATGTCCTTTGCGGGAATTTCTAAGCACAAATATCTAAATTCTAAGTAATATCCAATTTCCAATTTTCCAAATTCAAAACAGACTAAAGTGTTATGTATTTGGAGTTTGGAATTCGAGATATTTGAATTTGTTTAGGATTTCGAATTTGGGATTTAGAGTTTCCACGCAAAAACGACACATTTTTTGCGTGGTGAGTCCCGTAAGCTAACGCGTTAAGCGAGCCGCCTGGGGAGTACGAGCGCAAGCTTAAAACTCAAAGGAATTGACGGGGACCCGCACAACCAGTGGAGCATCGCAACCCCTGCCGTATGTTAAATTATTCATACGGGACTGGCCAGCTTAGCTGGCAGGAAGTGGGGACGATGTTAAGTCCGCATGGCCCTTATGTCTAGGGCAACACACATGCTACAATGGAGCCGACAATGGGTTGCCAAGTGGTAACACGGAGCTAATCCCATCAAACGGCTTCTCAGTTGGGATTGAGGGCTGCAACTCGCCCTCATGAACGCGGAATTGGTAGTAATCGGAAATCAGCTAAGTTCCGGTGAATACGTTCTCGGGTCTTGTACACACCGCCGAAATTAAAACGCGCGTGGCAGTCATATTTTCTAACAAGTTAAAATCTTGTCTTTGTTGGATAACTTTAATTGTCTAATGGAGTAGCCAAAAAAATATATAAGCAGTCCTAGTCGGGTAACTGACTAGGGTGGAGGGCTTGAGGCAAAGAACAGGGATAGAATACAAAAAGATAGACGACTTCTGTTGGGCGGTCAGAAGGAAGTCGTTTTTACAAATCTTACTATTCATGTTTGGAACAGAAAGTATGATGACCCATGGAGATCCTTACAGGATTGAGGTAATTGCCTGTAAGGAAGTCAGCTTTTCCATAATAGGTAATTGAGCAAGTCTGACTTGCTTGACATTTTCGGGTTATATTTGTAATCTGAAATTACAATTACTGAAGGGAAAAACGTAAATGTTATTAACTCCAGATTATATAGTTGGTCTTACTGAAGGGGAAGGATGTTTCTTAGTATGCTTGAGACGCGATAATCGGATTGAATTTCGATTTTTTATAGCTCAGGCAATAGGGAATAGACCTCTTCTTGAAGAAATTAAAAAGTTTTTCAAAGTTGGAAGTGTTTACCAAAAGTCTAATGTAAAGGGAAAGTTACCGGCATATGTCTTTGAAATTTCGAAAAGAGATGACATATATAAAGTACTTATTCCATTTTTTCAAAAAAACAAATTGAAAGGCATTAAATCTAAGTCGTTTGCAGTTTTTGAAGAAATTGCAAAATTAGTTAAAGGTAGACAAGATAAACGTAAACTAACTTCTGAAGAACTGAACTACATAACCAACTTAAGATTTGGAATGAATAAACATTACGGCTCGCTAAGTGCGGAAAAACCGCTCGCTTAGTGGGAACGCGCAATAGCCTTAATGAAGCGCAATCCGTCAAGTTAGTGAAGTTGGGGGCACCCGAATCCCGGATGTTCCGGGGCAAGGTGAAACCAGCGACAAGAATTAAGTCGTAACAAGGTATCCGTTCTGGAAGGAGCGGATGGATCACCTCCTTTCTAAGGAGTGTGAACTCCGATTAAATCGGAGATTACCCCTCAGTTTTCAGGTCGCAGTTTGCTGATAAACTAAACTGGACTCGCGCCTTCTGCGATAGTGGGCGTTTCCGACCATATTTTGGAGGCCAACCTAAATTATAAATGTCATAAAAAAACCCACCGTTTAAGGTGGGTTTTTTAGTGGTAGAAATTAATATCCGAAAGTGTGGGGGCAAACATCCCGACTTCGCTTCCCCGAATTTAACCTCGGGGCGGCAAAGTTGCTTTAGAGGATTTTTAGTTCACCCCCACGCTTCCGGATACAAAAATAAGTTATATCCTTTCTATATTTATTTTAGCATTTTTAAAGAACCGCCGAGTCAAACTCGGCTGGTGCGTTAGACGCTCCGCACTGTTACGGATCGAAAGTATTTCAATCCGTAAGTTGTGCGGCGGATTTAAAAGATTATGGAAAAAAGATGAGTGGTTATTGTGTAGCAGAAGCTACAAAATAATTTGTTCAGGCGCTTGTGCCCAAACTTCCCATCCCCATATTCTTAATAAATCCTTTGTCCCGATAAAATCGGGACAGCCGCTGTCCCAAGTCAAGCTTGACGTAAGCCGAGTATGACTCGGGTTGTGCCCCTGAAGTCAGGTTCCTCCTAAGGTCCTTTGGACCTCAGGGGCACTATAAATATTACAAACTTTTCTTCCTCGTGCTCATAAGAAAAAGAGCAATGAGGATAATAATGACTACGGGCACGCTTATAGATCGCCATGCGTTGGTAGTAAAAAATGGCAGCACATAAGCAGCCCACGATTTCCAGCTAAGGAATGAAACTAAAATCCCTAGCCCAAGGAAAATACAAAAAATCTTGTACCCGACACTGTCGGGTTTCCGAACCGGTCTATCGTTCATTGCCTTTACTCCTTTTGAAAAAGATTTTTTCCTCATACGAGGAGAGAGGGGGGGAAAAGTTTTTTCTTCTCCCTCTTTTTCCTCGCAAGAGGCGAGAAAGGATTCCTAACACACAAATTTTTAATGTGCTAATTCCGCATTATTGACCCTCAAAATTAATTGAGAATCAAGTGGTGCGGGGGAGAAAGAAAAGATAGATAGTGGAAAGGGGGTTTTAGGTTGCAATAATAATTGCAAAATAAAATAATGATTTGAACGCAACGTTCAAATCCCCAATTCCTTTTCTTTTCGATCTCCCTGATCCGTATTATTGTGTGGCAATCCGCCAGCAAGATGCTTTCGCAATCTCGAGGGCAATTTTGCCTCACTCAACGGATATTTCCGCATTTTCAGGTACCAGTCGGTACCTGATTTTATTCTTTGTTTTTCTCATCCGAAGATGAGTCTCCCACCAAGCTAAGCTTGGTAAACAAAGAGGGGAGAAGGGGGCGGTACCCTTCCGAGCTGCGTTTCCAACGCAATTCGGGGTGCTGACCGCCCCATAAGGCTCTATTTATTTGACACGAACAACAATGTTCGCGTCATTTCCTGTTGAGCCATCAGGCCCGTGGCCATAGATCGTGTAGGTACCGGGTTCAAGGACGAACCCAAGATATAGCCACCCGATGTGGTGGTTGTCCTTGTTGACCCATACCGCTGGGGGTTCGAGGGGGATGCAATGCATCCCTTTGGTGCAGATTCGCACCTTCTCGAGGGTCCCAAGCCACGTGATCGTGAGCCCGCCACTACCGCTCGGGTAGTACGTTGCCCGCTTGGGGGCAACGATTTTTGTGACGTCCTTGTCGGACTTCACATAGACGGGGGGGACGGGGGTGCCGGTCGGAACAGGGGTCGGGTTGGGGACGGGAGTTGGATCAGGGCAATCAGGGCGCTGAATTTTCAGCTGATCTTTTTCGACGTGAGTCGGATTCGACCATTTAGCCGTCGCATTGACGACTGCCTGTTTCTGGCCGCCCTGCCAGCTTCCCGACTGGTGATTCCAGTGTATTGAAGCCCCAGAAGGGCTTAACTTGGAAACCCAGGAATCCCAGCCTTGGCAGTTTGCGTTGCCATCGATCTGAAAAATGTAACCCCCGCCCTTGGCGGACGCTGAATCCGACATAGTGCCGGCCAGCATAACGGTCAGGATTAGAGTGGCGACCAGCCACTTTTTAATACGGTTGGCGTTCATTATGAACACCTCCTATCGATATTCTCCGCTCTACGGCTGGAGTGAGGCCGACTTTCAAAATTGCTGAAAGCGGTGTAGAAGCAAATAAAGTTAAATAAGTTAATTAAGTTAACTAAGAGATTAAGTAATATTTAGATTTTTGTGCTCCTAATTAACCGATTAACAGATCACTATTCTTGCTCGCAAAGCGAGTACTTACTCCCACAAAGCTTCCAGCAATAATTTGTTAATGTGCGACACCCTCCTTATCTTCGCACTTGGCTTTTCAATACTATTCGTATACGCCTCCTGCCAAGATTGGTCGGAGGGTTGTGTACTATTTTTATTTATTAAGGAACACAAAAAAGCCGCGGCTTTAGAGGCCACGGCTTTAATACAAACCGTTAACGGTTAATCAAAATTTTTGATTAACTTAAATTACTTCACCTCTAAAGCATTTACCCTAAGAATGTATCCTAGAGTATTGGCACTATAACACAGTAAGTGCTATTTGTCAAGCCCCCCGTGCTCTTGTGCGAGTAAATATTACATTCAAAACACTTTGAGGGGCGAGTTTTTGCAATACTTTGAATTCACTCGATAATTGCAAATCAAAAAACACACGGGATTTGAAATCGAAAATTTCTGAGTGCGCCAATACAAAATTAGATTGTACCGGTGGTACAATAAACTTGGAGAGTACGTTTTCACGAAGTTTTCACGGTAAACTGAAGCTAATTTTCGTCTTCAATCTTGCCCTCAAATATTGTCCCTGAAGACTCATTTTGGGCAGGTTCGGAATCTGATTTCACTTTCTTGGCATATCTTTCCCTTGATACCCGGATAACTTTATCTTTATTCTGATTTCGGGAAACCGGAAGGGGAAGAGTATTGGCCAAGAATGGCCTTGTCGTATGTCCATCTATTGTTAGTTTTAGCGCGATTTGGAAATTTTGCAAGTTCACCAGATCGTTTTGCGAGAACACCTCGGCAAACTCTTTAAAAATTACGTTTGCGTCTTCCGCCCCAACGGCAAAAGAAATTAAAGTTCCGGCATTTCCCAAAATTGCTTTTTGGACATATTCGGGAATTTGTGCCATGTATTGGTTTGCTAAAGTTAACGCCAGGCCGAATTTTCTTGCCTCGGACAAAATTTTTATAAATGAATCGGTTGCAAAATTCTGAAATTCATCAACATATAAATAAAAAGGGACCCGGGTCTCTTTGGGAATATCGACACGGTGCATTGATGCCAATTGAAACTTTGTAATAAGCATTGCACCAAGAAGACTTGAGTTGTCTTCGCCAAGGCGACCTTGGGAAAGGTTTGCGATGAGAATTTTTTTGCCGTTAATTATTTCATCAATAGAAATGGTTGACTTGGGTGCGCCGATTATTCTGCGTATCAAAGGAGAAGTCACGAACTGTCCGACTTTATTTTGGATGGGAGCTATTGCTTCTTTTTGAAGGGCCATGGGCATTTTGTCGAATTCTTCTTTCCAGAAATGAACTAGTGACGGATCGGTTAGTCTGGCAACGATTTTATTTCTGAAAGACTGGTTTGCAAGCATTTTTAAAACGTCTGCCAAAGTTGAATTGGGGATTTCGGTCAGCGTTAAAAATGAATTTCTTAAAATGTATTCCATTCGGGCAGACCAGACGTTTGCCCAGACTTTTGTAAATATACTCATTAAACCCGAGGCGACGAGTTCTGCTTCCTCGCGATTTGTGACTTCCAGGGGATTTAAAACAATGGGGAAGTCACGGTCGGCCGGGTTAAAGTAAATGGTATCGTTGATTCTTGAAGCCGGAATATAGTTTAAGATATCGTCGCAAAGGTCCCCATGCGGGTCAATTACGGCAACACCTCTGCCTTTTTTAAAGTCATCAATTGCCATATTGGCAATCATTGTTGATTTACCGGTTCCCGTTTTTCCGACGGTCCAGATATGGCGAAGTCTGTCAGATTCTTTTATGCCGAAGATGCTTTCTTTATTTTTAAAAGGAGTCTTAGCAAAAAAATTGATTTTTCTTTTTTCCTCGTCAGTAAGCCCTTCAGAAACAGGGAGTTTTTCGGGGGGCTCTGTAAGAACCGATGTCCCCCAGGTAATTCCCGGAACTTTGATTTTTTCCGAAGGCAAATGCCATAAAGTTGCCAGCTCAATGATATTTAAAATTTGTTTATCGGAAACACGCCTTGCCCTTAGAGCTTTAGTTTCCGAGGTTTTGTTAAAACGGTTAGGGGATTTGACAGAAAAAGAATTTGCATCTGATCTGGCAAAGACTCCGAAGGCGTCTGCAATACCTTTCAGGGTTTTATTTGTATTGCCGGCTATCCTTAAAGTAGTTCTGAAACCTGGGTAAGAAATTTTTTCTTTAATGATATTTGCGTCCGTCCTTTGGGAAAAAGTTCCATCGGCGTTTTTAGCACCTTTATCAGAGAAAACTTGTCCTTGGGTCTGCCAGTTGGGTGTTATTGACTCCAATGCGATTTGGATGAGAACCACTTCATCCGGATCTCCTTTTGAAAGGACAGAAAGAATGGATGATAGAGGATCAACGTCCTGGAAATTAGAGTAAGTTTGGATGGAGTAAAAACTTCCCTTGGCAAGTTTTAGAAAAAACACTTTGATATCTTGATTCTCCAGAGGGCTCGCCTCGATTCGACCGAGTCGGAGCGGGCTCGCCTCGCTGAAGCTTTGGCGAAGCGGGTCTTCAATTTTTTCAATTATTACCAAAGGATAGTTTGAGCGGATCTGAGTCTCAATAAAAGATACTAATGACGCATGGCATGTAACAAGAAACCTGATTTGCTGGTTAACTAATGCAATCTCAAGAGCAAAAGCAGGTGGTTTTTTGCCGAGAAGTTTATCCAATGTTGATGCATAATTAATTTGGGTTAAAGCGGCAAGAAATGTTTTTGCCGCCTCAGGAGTGACCTCGATATTTCGAGGTAGTTTAAGAGAAAGAGTTATTAATCCTTCCACAGTAATTTATTATATATCAGGGGGTTGGAGAAAGAAGAGGGAAACAAACTCGTTGGTTATGGCTACCGCCGGAGAATTTCTGCTAGTTTATCAATAAAATCTTGTGTCTCTTTTGGGTGGGTATATATCCAGTAGGTGGCTGTACTCCCAACGCAGAGAAACGTAAGAAAAGCACTCACAGCAACTATGGCAGCCGATTTTCCTTCACCGGGTTCTGGTTGGTCTGGAATCACTTCTTTCGATATTTCTGTAGGGTCAAGTTCGTGCATAAAAAACTCGTAGTAAATTATAGGATTAATTGAGTTCGATGTCAAATTGTGGTAAATTAATCGTACTCGGGTGGTTAGTTCACCGGTTAGAACGCTTACCTGATGACAAACGAAGTTTGACATAACAAAAATTGCAAACGGGGGCACGTAGTTCACTGGTAGAACGCTTACCTGATAAGTAAGAAGTAGATAGTTCGATTCTATCCGTGCCCACTCAAAAGTAAGAGGTGTAAGGCTTGCCCTGAGCGAAGTCGAAGGGTTCGATTCCTTGCGCGCCCACAGAATGGATTTTTTACCTGTTGACGGAGTTCGATATTTTGTAATATAATTCCTTTTACCTTTTTAAGGCCGTTTACTTAATGAGAATCCGAAAATTAATATTAATCTATAACCCACAGGAATTCTGTGGCTAAATTAGGGAAAGATTAGGATCATTAGGTAATCCCGCCTTAAAGCGGGATTTTTTATTGCACATTTGAAAATTAATATTAGGGAGATAGGGAAGATTAGGGATTAAGGGCCCGAAGTTTACCCGGTTTGAACGCGTCATTTGCAATGACGAGGCAGAGGGTTCGACTCCCTCCGGGTCCACAACGAAAGAAATTGCTTTGCAATTTCAACGTTGTAGGAACGTTTAAATTCGAAAGAATTTATTACGTTCCACCCCATTGGTACTTGGAAAGTGGCGGTTGGTGACTGGATATTTTTTCGTCACGAGCCGCCAATTTCCAAATACTAATAATTATATTTGCACTTTGAAATCTGAAGACCATGAAGTGAGCTTTTGCTCTACTTCATGAGGAAAGTAAGGCCATGCCTTGTGCATAGCACAAGGAATTTCTAATTTCTAATTCCTAATTTCTAAACAAATCCAAAGCACTAAATTCAAATGTTCAAAACTTTTTAATTAGTTTTGAATTTTGGATTTTAAAATTTGAGAATTGTTTTGGATTTAGGATTTTGGATTTAGGATTTCCTCGCGCTGTGCGCGAGGCTATAAGTCTGATATTAACGCAGACAGTGAATGCCTTGGTGTAAGTTGCCGAAGAAGGACGCACATGGTAGCGATATTCGTCGGGGAGGAGCCACGATCCTGTGATCCGGCGGTGTCCGAATGGAGAAATCCGACCGAGTTCATACTCGATCACTCCGTGATAAAAATAATTTACGCAAGTAAGTTGTATAGTCGCGGTAGAGGGAACCGTCCAAACTGAAACATCTAAGTAGGGCGAGGAAGAGAAATCAATAGATATTCCGTCAGTAGCGGAGAGCGAAAGCGGAAAAGCCCAAACCCGCCCGTGCGTAGCACTGGAAGTTCCAATTTCCAATCACCAATTTCCAAATAATTTCAAATTTCAAATGACAAATTTTCAAAACATTTCTAATCTTAAAGGAGTTTTGAGTTTTTGATTTTGAATTTCGAGTTTGTTTGGGATTTGGAATTTGGGTTTTGGAATTTCTCATGCTGCGCATGAGTGGGGGTTGTAGGAGCCCGATGTGGGAGTCGACTTGGTAGCAGAATTATCTGGAATGGTAGATCATAGAGAGTGAAAATCTCGTATGCAAAATTAAGTCGACCTCTAGGGATTTCCTGAGTACCACGATTTAAATCTTCGTGGGAAGCTGGGGGAGTCATCCTCCAAGGCTAAATACAACTTGCAACCGATAGTGAACTAGTACCGTGAGGGAAAGGCGAAAAGAAGGGCGAGACGCCCAGTGAAATAGAACCTGAAACTGTTTGCGGACAAACCGAGAGAGCCTTCGAACAGGAAATTTCAAAAGACAAATAACAAATTACAAACAAGTTCCAAATAACAGAACCCAATATATAGTTTTAAAAAGTTTTGCAATTTGTGAATTAATTATTGTTTGTATATTGGAAATTGGTAATTGGAGTTTCCCGCTCGGAGAGCGGGTGATCTCGTGCCTATTGAAGAATGAGCCGGCGAGTTACCGCGTAGCGCATAGTCTAACCGAGTCTGACTCGGGGAGGCGTAGGGAAACCAAGTCTGAATAGGGCGATTAGCGCGAAGTGGTAGACCCGAAACCGGGTGATCTATCCATGAGCAGGGTGAACCCCGACGAAAGTCGGGGGGAGGCCCGAACCGGTGTAAGTTGCAATTTGCTCGGATGACTTGTGGATAGGGGTAAAATGCCAAACGAACCCGGAGATAGCTGGTTCTCCCCGAAAGGTCTATAGGGACCGTGGTACGTAAGGTGTTGCCGATGGTAGAGCTACTGAATGGGTAAGCGAGGGTAACCGAGTTTACTCAATCAAACTCCGAATAGCGGTAAACATTAACGTACTAAACAGTCGCATCGGGCTAAGCTGATGCGGCGAAAGGGAAACATCCCAGACTCTCAGCTAAGGCCTCTAAATTACAGCTAAGTTTCAAAGGAAGTTCACGTCCGTAGACAGCCAGGAGGTTGGCTTAGAAGCAGCCACCCTTTAAAGAAAGCGTAACAGCTCACTGGTCGAGGTTGTGGGCGCCGAAGATTTATCGAGGATAAGCTGTATGCCGAAGCTGGAGATGCCTGTTCGTAGAACAGGAAATTTCAAATAATAAATGCCAAGTAACAAACCCTTCGATTTTACTCAGGGTCCTGAGCAGGTCGAAGGACAAATTCCAAATAATAAAATCCCAATGAATAAAAAAGTTTTTAGATTTTAAGATTTGTGATTTAAATTTTGTTTGTAAATTGGATATTGAAAATTGGAGTTTCCCGCTCTGCGAGCGGGTGTGGTAGGGGAGCGTTCCGTATCCAGTGAAGTTAAGCCGTAAGGCTTGGTGGAGGATACGGGAGTGAGAATGCCGGCATGAGTAGCGTACTATCCCGGAGAGAATCCGGGACACCGAATGCCCGAGGATTCCGTCGCGAGGTTCGTCCCCGACGGGTTAATCGGTACCTAACCTAAGGCCAAATGGCGTAGGGGATGGATAACTGGTCAAAATTCCAGTATTTATTTTGAATCGAAAGCCCTTGTGCTTTGCACAAGGAAATTACAATAAACAAACACCAATTTCCAAACAAATTCCAAATTGCAATTAAGAAAAATAAAATAATTGTGATTTGTTAATTAATATTTGTTTGTAATTTGTAAATTGTGTTTTGTGATTTTCTCGCGCAGAGCACGAGGTAATTGGGGGTTGACTGGATAGGATGGTTGAAGCCTCATAACGATTTGGGGTGTAAGTTATAAGATAGTGTCAGCAGGAAAATCCGCTAATACGTTTAATCAAGTAGCGATGCAGAGTCTTGCGCAAGCAAGACAATTTCATCCCATTCAATCTACAAGAAAAGACTCGCAGTGAGATTCAAGGTAAGCCGTACCGCAAACCGACACAGGTGGGCTGGTCGAGAAGACTAAGGTGATCGAGAGAAAGAGGTTCAAGGAACTCGGCAAAAAATCTGGACGTAAGTTCGCAAGATGTCCTCCCTGAAAAATCTTCGGATTTTTTAGGGTACAACAAAAGAGTGCTAACCGACTGTTTATCAAAAACACAGGTCCGTGCAAAAGCGAAAGCTAAGGTATACGGGCTGACGCCTGCCCAGTGCCGGTAAGTGAAGGGGATGGGTTTTACGGATTTATCCGTAAGGCCTTGAACTCAAGCTCCGGTAAACGGCGGCTTTAACTATAAGAGTCCTACGGTAGCGAAGTTCCTTGTCGTGTAAGTTACGACCCGCACGAAAGGCGTTACGAGTTAGCAACTGTCTCGAGCCTCTACTCGGCGAAATTGCGTTGGCTGTGAAGACGCGGCCTACTTCCACCAGGACAAAAAGACCCCGTGGAGCTTTGTTTTGTGCGAGCCAATTGTTTAGAGTAGGAGGGACCCTGAGAGCAATCGAAGGGGACACTGAAACACCTCCCTTTGGAACGTGGCAAGACTTACCTAACGTCCTTGCAAACAGGTCGAGGAAAAGTGCTAGGTGGGCAGTTTTACTGGGGCGGTACCCTGCCAAAAGGTAACGCAGGGGTACAAAGGTTGGCTTAGCACGGATGGACATCGTGCTGAATGTATAAAGGCATAAGCCAGCTTGATAGCGACTGCGACGGCAGAAGCTAGTACGAAAGTAGGTCTTAGTGATCCTCCGATTGCCTAGTGATAGGCACGGAGCTTAACGGATAAAAGCTACCCCGGGGATAACAGAGTAGTCGCACCCGAGAGTCCATATCGACGGTGCGGTTCGCTACCTCGATGTCGGCTCACCGCATCCTGGGGCTGGAGAAGGTCCCAAGGGTTGGTCTGTTCGCCCATTAAAGCGGTACGCGAGCTGGGTTCAGAACGTCGTGAGACAGTTGAGTCCGATAACATATCGGACTGACACCAAGCGGTCTCATCCCTTGACTGACTGAAATACACATCGAAGGATTAGTAACTAATTTGTTATCAACAATCGTTTATAAGGATATATTAAACGGTTTAATTTAAATATTTAAATTTGATCTTTTTGTCTAAATAGGAAAGAGGGAATATAAATCTGACTATATGCTGGAAACTCCGGTGTATCCTGTGCTACTCTTGAAAAAGAGTGAAAAAGCAACAGGTGCGGACAATCAGCAGGAAAGGCCTCATTAGATATGGAATTATCTAATGGGGAATCCTCAACGACTATACGTCAGAATACGTTCAGTTTACATGAACGTATAAGATATAGTCTGATCTCCATGGCGACTTGGAGGGTTGAAAATCGTTCAGCCGTAAAAACAAGCGGAGTATTGATATACTAAATGTCGGACTCTATCCGGTGGAAGCGTTCGAGTCTTGAAGGGAGCTGGCCTCAGTACGAGAGGACCAGGCCGGGGGAATCCCTGGTGTGCCGGTTGTGGCATCAGCCGCAACGCCGGGTAGCTACATTCCCAAGGGATAACCGCTGAAAGCATATAAGTGGGAAGCCCCCCCTAAGATTAGGACTCGTTATTAGATCCCTAGAAGAATACTAGGTTGTTCGACAGGCGGTGGAAGTCGCGTAAGCGATTAAGCCTACCTTGTACGAATCGATCGATTTCAGACTTACTTACTCCTAATGAAGTATTGTATAAGCTCACTTTATGGTCTTTAGATGAGAAGCAAAGCTTTGGTCTGGTGATGATAGCGGTGCGGAACTACCTGATCCCATTCCGAACTCAGTCGTCAAACACACCTGCGGCGACGATAGTAAGCGGGCAACTGTTTGCGAAAATAGCACGTCGCCAGGCTAAAGTTTTGCTCTGATAGTTAGGCAAATTTTAGATCATCTGATTTAATCCGCTTTCAGCGGATTTGCGAAAATAAGCATAGCTTGGCACCGCTATGCGTTGTAAGTGATCTCTGCTTTGCAGAGCTCCACTTGGCCAAGTCTGACTTGGTAGCACGTCGCCAGGCTAAAGTTTTGCTTGAACATTAAATTGTAGAAAGGTGGTCCCGATTGAATCGGGGCGGTTATGCAAAGTGGTTTCGAAAAAACATCCAAAAACTTCAAGTAAAAAACGTGGGGAACCTCAGACAATGGAGGAGCTTCTTTCTCTTTATGGAGGTCCGAAGTTTTCTTTTTCTGTGGGAAATATGATCAAGGGTAAGATTATTCGGATCGAACCACAAAGAGTTGTAGTTGATATTGGAGGGAAAAGTGAAGGAATTGTAGCCGAGAAAGCTTTTAATGAGGCAGGAGAATTTATTAAAACCCTTAAAGTCGGGGATGAAATAGAAGCAAGAGTTCTGGTTTCCGAGACAAAAGACGGTTATACAATTCTATCTTTAAGACGCGCAAAAGAAGAGGCTGTTTGGAAGAGAATTGAGGAAGCTCAAGAAAAACAAACGCCAATATCAGTTGAGGGAAAGGGAGTAACTTCCGCAGGAGTAACGGTTGATATCGAAGGAATGACAGGGTTCATTCCTGCTTCCCAGCTGGGTAAAGAAGTCTCGGAGAATCTGCAAAGATTAATCGGTCAGAAATTTGAGGTTATTGTTATTGATTTTGATAAGACGGTAAAAAAAATAATTCTTTCGGAGAAAGAGGTTTCTGAAAAAGAAGAAGTAGCAGCTGCAAGAAGTGCTATAGAAAATATTAAAGAAGGTGAAACTTTTGAAGGAGAGGTTACGACGATTTTTGACTTCGGAGTTTTCGTTAAAATAGAATGGGGTAGCGGTAAAACAAAGATTCCACTTGAAGGTTTGGTGCACATTTCTGAACTTTCTTGGGAAAAGGTTAGTTCTCCTAATGATGTGGCTACTCCCGGAGATAAAGTGAAAGTCAAAGTTATAGGTAAGAGAAATGGTAAGCTTGCCTTTTCAATAAAACAGGCCTTGGAGGATCCATGGATAAAGGTTGAAGAGAAATATAAAAAGGACAAAAAAGTGGGGGCAAAAATTACTCGGGTGACGGATTTTGGTGTATTTGTTCAGTTAGAGAGCGGCATTGAAGGTTTAATACATATGACAAAAATTCCGCCTGGTAAAAAGCTTGTCAGAGGTGACGCGGTAGATGTTTATATAGAGGAAATTGACAAGGAAAATCGAAAAATTGCGCTGGGGTTAGTGTTAACAGAAAAGCCGGTGGGGTATAAGTAAGTGATTAGTGATTGGATATAATTCTTCTTGATGGCTAAGTCTTTATTGTTATTTGTTTGTCAGCAATATATTCACTTATTGAAATCATTTGTAAATAGTCCTAAGATGAATTTGTCCGGCTGAATTCTATGGCTAAAAGTAATTTTCAAACTAAATCTTCCTTTATGAGTTTTCTTCTAGTTGCTTTTCTTCTCGTGGCCTTATTTACAAGTGTTTCTGTTGTAAAACAAAAACAGGATTTGCGAAGCAGGGCCCAAGTTGAATGTTTTGTGTGGCCTATCTTTGGTCCTGTCTCTCAAAGAGCGGAGTCGCCATCGCTTCAGGATGCTGTGAATTCCCATAATTGTGTGCGTGTGAGAAAGGGAACTTACAATCTTACTGGACCTTTAACTTTATGGTCAAATAAAACCTTGAAAGGAGAAAGTAGAGACGAAACTATACTCAAAGCAAGTGGAGCCTGGCCCAATAATGGTTTAGAAGGAGTTGTACAAATGATTCGCAATGATGTCTCTGGAGTTAACGTCTCAAATTTAACAATTGATGCCAACCAAATTTCCACCCACGCTATAGTTATTCGGGGAGCTGTTGTGGATAGTGTTAGAGCTAAAAATGGTAAATGTACAGGAATTACAATACCGGGTCCTGCAGCTATAGTTAATAACAGTATTATCGAAAGAAACGGTAATACTTGTCCTGTGGCACCACCCGGAGCAGGAATTTATGCCGACGGAACCGATGATAAAAGTAAAGTTCCTCCTCAATATGCGCCTCGGATTACCAATAATACTATTAGAGACAATTACGGACCGGGAATTGATATTAATACAGTTTGGAATGGCGTTATACAAGACAATACTATAACCAATAATAAAGGATGGGCAGGAGTTAGTTTGTATTCTTCCAGTTACTGGAACATTAGTGGAAATATAATCAATCAACCCGCAACTAGTGACTATCAGAAATATCACCCACGTTGTGCAGGAGGACCTAATGGTGCGAAATCTGCCGGGATCTTTCTTTGTGAAGATTATGACCAGAACGAGGGACAACCCAATACTGTAACAATTTATAACACCATAGAAAACAATAGGTCAGCAAGTTGGTATGGAATATTATTAATAGGGAATGATGAGCAAACACCTTATCTGGTACCTCGCTTCAATACTATTAAGAATAACAACGTTTTTGGGTCAACACATGGTTGTGCGGACGATTTCAAGGTGGGTCAATGGATGGATGGAGCCAATACCTGGACGAACAATAATTGTAGCGGTACCTCAAATACTCCACCCTCTTATTATTAGTTATCCAATAAACCATATTTATATTGCTACAGAATTCGTTTGTACTTAAAAAAACCGCCTCAGTTATTGACAATTATTCAGTATGACAATATAACAATAAGCAATGGTTAAAACTCGCTCTCATTTTGTTTGCCAACAGTGCGGTTATGAGTCATCCCGTTGGTTCGGTAAGTGTCCCGAATGCGGAACTTGGGGAAGTGGAGTGGAAACTGTGGCTTCAGATAAAAGGCAAGAGGTAAAAGGTAAAAGAGGAACAGCCTCAAAACCGGTTTCTTTGACCTCAATTCCTTCAAAGGCGACTTCAAGAACTTCAACTAAGATATCGGAATTAGATAGGGTTTTGGGTGGAGGATTGGTTCCCGGCCAGGTTGTCTTAATTGCGGGGGAACCGGGAATCGGAAAGTCAACAATTTTACTTCAACTTGCGGACAAACTCGGAGACTTCTTGTATGTTTCAGGCGAGGAGTCGGTTAGTCAAATAAAAATTAGGGCAGAGAGGTTGGGGATTAAAAGTAAATCGATACAAGTACTGGAAGAGACGGATGTGGATGGAATAGTAGAAGCGGTTGAACAGATGAACCAAAGAACAAGTAAACCGAAAAACGATTCAACAGTTCAACGGGTAATCAATTTATCAGGTATTGTTATCGATTCGATTCAGACCATGGCAACTTCTGATTTATCCGGCATGGCGGGATCCGTCGGTCAGGTTCGGGAATGTGCGTTTCGTCTGGTTCGGTTGGCAAAATCGCAAAATATTCCAATATTTATGGTCGGTCACGTTACTAAACAAGGTTCGGTTGCGGGTCCTGCAGTACTCATGCATATTGTCGACACGGTTTTGTGGTTTGAGGGCGATAAAAGCCTGACTCTCAGGCTTCTGCGGGCGGTTAAGAATCGTTTTGGTCCTACTGACGAGGTAGGGGTTTTTGAAATGGAAGATAAAGGTTTGATATCGGTTAGTGATCCGGAAAAGCTGTTTCTGACTCTTGATAAAAAAACTACGCCAGGCAGCGTGCTTACTTCAATTCTCCAGGGCACAAGACCGCTTCTTGTAGAAATTCAAAGTTTGGTTGTTCCAACTAAAATGGCTTTTCCAAAAAGAATTGCTCAAGGAGTTGATGTAAGACGTTTTGAACTTCTTTTAGCAGTACTTCAGCGCCGCTCAGGTCTTCCGCTTTATGAATTTGACTGTTTTGTGAATATTGCAGGCGGAATAACCATTAAAAATGATCCTTCGGCTGATTTGGCGATATGCTTATCTGTCGCTTCAGCCTACTTTGACAAGACCCTACCCAAGGGTTCGATAGCAATCGGCGAGGTAGGACTATTGGGGGACATACGTGAGGTTATCGCTCAAGAAAAAAGAACCAAAGAAGCAAAGAGATTAGGATATAGAGTAATGATTACAAATAGAGAAGTTAGATATCTTCAGGAAGCGATTAGAAAATACCTGAAGTAACTGGTGAACGGATAAACGGCTTAACTGATGAACTGGATGAATTGTCGGACCTTTATTTTTTAAGATTTTTGGCAGTATTTGCAATCAGATAGTTTATTTCTTTTGGTAGTTGATCTAATAAATCCTTAATTTCTACATATTCTTTGTCTGCTACTAGTTTTCTAACTTTGGCTTTCTCTAGCCAGTGAATACTTTCAAAAGCAGAGCCTCTAGCTTGGTAAAAGAATTTCATCTTATCTTTTTTGAAATATCGACCTTCACCCTCAATTATATTTGCGGCAATTGAATCTATAGATCTTACAAACTGTTCACCAAAGGTCTTTTGTGCTAAAAAGCTCCATTTTATTACTATAAACCAAACCTTATCCGATAAAAATGAAGCTAATTTGTAAGCAGTAATTTTATCTGGGGTGATCGTTATTTTCAGTTTATCAGTTATCTGTTCAGCAGTTCAACAGTTATTCCCAACTTATCCACAAACTTTTTTCCTACCAAATAACTGGCGAAAGTTAGATTCGGAAATTTTTAGACTTAAACTATGGGAGGATATACTATATATAGTAGTTAGATTATAGGGTTTGACAGAGTTGACAGATGGTGTTAGACTAAATTTGTTTAAAAATCGCATGTTTTATTGCTCCCTTGCGGGACGGGTGGTGTGTAGGGCAGGCATACTACCCGTTCCTTGAGGGTTCAATCCATGCGATTTTTTTATGGGAAGACTTCTCGGGTGGCCCCGCACAGCTCTTATTTCTCGCCACGAACTACGTTTGTGCTCTCGAATTGCGAGTGTGCGGGGTAAATGTGTAGGCGAAGTCCCGCACAATCCTGTAAGGATCTGTGCGGGAGCAGGCATACTACCCGTTCCTTCAGGCTAGAAAAAGCTCGGCTCTTTTTTTATCGCACAAAAAAACCGAGTCTAACTCGGCTCCACTTGTCTCTAGGCCCTCCTAATTTTAGCACTCGGCTTTTCAATACTATTCGTATACGCCTCGTGCTGCAATTTTAGAAGGGCAGAGCAGGCAATAGACAAGTATTATCACTATCAGACTATTATCTTAGTTAAGTGTTTGTCAAGTGCCTCTTGTCGCCGAAAGTTTAATTTCTCATTCCTTGAAAATCCTATAAGAGGTTAAAATAAGCTTGTGTACGGAAACTTGACATGCTTATAACTCTCACATATAATTGGCTTCGAACTGCTCCCAAGTGTGAATGAAAAATAAGTTTTTCAAACAAGGTGTGATTACTGCTCTTCTTTTGCTCACTTCAGTTTTTTTGGGAAGAATTTTCGGTTACGAAGCTTTTGCCGAAAGTTCAGTAACTCCGCCAAGCTTTCCGACATGTTCAGAGAAGATATTTGTTGCTGATGGTGATTGGGCTCATTATGATTCCGGGATCCATGGGATCCCTGGGGTAGGTAACTTCGAAGGAAGCGATGATGTTTATTCGTTGGGTTCTGGAAACTTTTTACAGTGTTTTTGTCCGGCCGGCGGGGGAGAGGGAACTCAAACTAACTGGTGGGATGTAGAGAATCTTAATCAAGAAGATATTAATTCATTCTTATCACAGAGTTGGTTTTTTGAATCAAGTGGTGATGGATGGAATTTATTAGACGATCCATACCTAGTTAAGAATTCAAACTTTAGTTGTGCAGTACCTACCCCGACACCTCCGCCTTCAGGTGGTGGGGGTGGTGGTTCGCCTGGAGCACCTGTTTGTAATGCACCCGCAGTTACAAAAGCACCTCTTTATTCGAGTGCGAATTTATCAAGAATCGATAGCGATAGTATTAAAATAAGCTGGATAGTAACAGATGATCGTGCTCAAAGGTACGGTATTTACTATGGTACGAATTCGGATAAACTTTCTTGGTATACCGAAGTTAAAGGACACGATACAAATGAGGCAATAATTAATTTAGTACCCCAGGGTAATATATTTTTTAAGGTTTGTAGTATTGGAGAATGTGGAGATCAGGTGTGTGGGAGTGATATTCCTACAGTTCTGGGGGTGGCCAAAGGATTACCAGCTACAGGAACCATTGCACTTACTATTTTAGTCTTTGCACCAATTGGATATTATTTATATAGGCGCTTCAGGTTAGTATAAAGATATTAGGATATTAGGAAAAGTTTTGCTAATTACTTAATATCTTAATATCATAATCACTTGATATCCTCAAAATATGCACCCTAAAGGAATAATTTATCAAAACGGACGTTCAGGTACACATGGTGAAATAATTCTGTTTTTACCTGTCATTGCCCGTTTGGTCTTTCATTTCATTCGTGGCTTAGGAGCGGGTCTGATTGCCTTTTCTTTTTTAACCTTTGCTTTTTCATTCGGACCGGTTATTCAGCAGGAGATATCATACAATCTTGAAAAAACCGGTCTGAAGACGCAGGAGGAGTCAGTTAATGAAGGTTTTTCTTTAAGTATTGCAGAAGCGGATAGAATTCTGGCGGTACAGAAAGAAGCGCAAAGCTATGAAGTTAATTCCTATTTTTCCGTTGTTATTCCCACAATTGATGCTAAAGCTAATGTAATTGCAAATGTAGATGTGTCAAATAAATCGGATTATCTTGAGGCGTTAAAGAAGGGGATCGCTCATGCGAAAGGCACTTACTTTCCGGGACAGGGCGGAAGAATATTTCTTTTTTCCCATTCAACGGATTCTCCTTTAAACTTTGCCCGCTACAATGCAATTTTTTATCTTTTAAAGAAACTTGAAAAAGGTGACACAATTATTGTCTTTTTTGCAGACAAAAAATATGAATACGAGATTGTCGACAAAATCATTGCTGATGCCGGTGATACGTCTTGGCTAATGCCCAAGAAAGAGGGAGAGGAATTGATACTCATGACCTGTGATCCGCCGGGTACTACATGGAACAGACTTTTGGTTGTCGCGAAGCCAAAGGCATGACTCTAATCAATAGTTGACAAGTCGGGGAACTTAGGAATACAATACAGTTGTTCCTCGGAAAATATTCACTTCCGCGATTATTCAAATGGACTTTTAAGCGTTTGATTTAATATTTACTTTTGTGAGAAAACTTATTAATTGGCTTTCGAAACTTAAGCTATTATGCCTATAAAGAAGAAAGATAAAGATCCCGGTTTAGATTTACCTCAGAAGGAAACTATTTCGGCAGCAACGTTTACCCAACCACCAGCTTTTACCAGAGAACCTCAAAGATCTTTGGTTGTTGACGACCGAGTACTTCCTGATTCAGGTTTACCTACCGAATTTGTTGAGGGAGTTTTGGATATTGCCCAAGAAGGATCGGGTCTTTTACGTCCCAATTTTCATCCCTCTGATCATGATATTTATATTTCCGCAAGCCAAATAAGAAGATTTAATTTAAGAATTGGAGATGTTATTGGAGGTCAGGCCAGGCACCCCAAAGAAAACGAGCGCTACTGGGGACTTTTGAAAGTGGAGAATGTAAACGGAGATCCTGCTGAAGAGCTTTTTCAAAGGCCATCTTTTGACGATTTGCTTGCAGTATATCCTAATGAACATATCGTTCTCTCTACAGAGAAGGAAGTATTGACCACACGAATAATTGATCTTATTGCACCAATTGGATTTGGACAAAGGGGTTTAATTGTTTCTCCGCCAAAAGCAGGTAAAACCTGGCTAATCAAAGATATTATTGCCGGAATTGCCAAGAATTATATAGTAGGTAAGAAACAAGGGGCGAAAGCTAAAAGGAAAACAGAGGTACATTTAATGGCCGTACTTATTGGAGAACGTCCGGAAGAAGTAACCGACATAGTAAGACACATGAAGGAAGTTACTGGCGGTCAAGGCGAGGTTGCTGCTAGTAATTTTGACGAACAAGCAGACGCACAAACTGCTGTGGGAGAACTTGCTCTCGAGAGGGCTAAAAGACTGGTCGAGAAAGGATATGATGTTGTTATTGTTCTTGACTCCATAACCAGAATGGCGCGGGCTTATAACTTAGCTCTTCCAACCTCGGGTAGGACTCTATCTGGTGGTTTTGACCCTGCCGCGCTTTTTCCTGCTAAGAAATTTTTTGGCGCAGCGAGAAAAATTGAGGATAACGGTTCTCTAACAATTATTGGTACGTGCCTTGTTGATACAGGATCCCGAATGGATGATCTCATCTATGAAGAGTTTAAAGGTACCGGTAATATGGAATTGCATTTGGACAGAAGACTTGCCGATAAAAGGATTTTCCCGGCAATTAATGTCACAAGAAGCGGTACAAGACAAGAAGAACTTCTCTACGGCAAAGATGCTTTGCAGCAAATTTATACTTTAAGACGAATGCTTGATATGGTTTCTGAAGATGAAAGAACA
The DNA here is from genome assembly GCA_000993405.1 of Candidatus Woesebacteria bacterium GW2011_GWB1_39_12. Taxonomy (GTDB): domain Bacteria; phylum Patescibacteriota; class Microgenomatia; order UBA8517; family UBA8517; genus GWB1-39-12. The sequence goes on from LBWB01000007.1 coordinate 44,796, forward strand.
GAGACGCTTCTGGAAAGGCTTAAAAAGTCTGAATCAAATGCGGACTTTTTAGAAAGCCTCAAAACTGCTTAGTCTCAGGTACCTTCCATTATAGTAATTGGGTACAAAAAGTTCACTTCGCCATTATTTGACCCCGCACGAAGTTAGCATGAATATGCTCCCAAATTTTTATTCAACTTTAATTAATGCTTGATTAAATATTTCGAGTCTGACTTCACTTAAACTCAAACTCGGATATTTAAAAATTAGATGCCCATTTGGTGCTGGGTTGACCCACAACTCTTCATGTGTTATCTTCTTGAGTGTCACTCAATTTTTGGCTATGTTGAAACTACCCTTCAAATTGAAAGTGCGTAAGGCTTTGAAAGAAAAGGAACCATACTCAAACGGCCTCTCTGATTCTCAGGCTAAAGAGTACAGAATTCTGACCTTTTTTGAGGACGTATTACCCAGATTAAACGAAATCTTCTCTGAATTTAAGAATTTTGCCTTCGAACTTACGAATTATCTTGCAAGAATTCTTCACCTGTCTTTTTTAAGGTTTGAAATGGGCAAGAGTTTATTTGCTGCTATTTTGTACCGACAGCGGGGTAAGTATGCTAAAAGATTTGTTCACTCGGGAATGGCAGGCCTCGCTGCTTTGGGAGTAATGATTGCACCAGTTATTGCAAAGGAATTTCCGGGGAGAACTTTGGATCCGTGGGATATTCCGTCTCCATCATCGGTACTTTCGGCATCTGTTGAGGAAACAGGGATCTCAACAGATATATCTTCAAAACCCAGAGATAAAATTATTGAATACGAAGTGCAAGAAGGAGATACTGTTTCGGGGGTTGCCGATAAGTTTGCTGTCTCGCAGGATACGATTCTTTGGCAAAATGATTTATCAGCGAGAGACCGAATAAAACCGGGTCAGACTTTGGAAATCTTGCCGGTATCGGGAATTTCACATAAGGTCGCTAAAGGCGACACAGTATATTCCATTGCCAAAAAGTATGATTCTTCACCTCAGGCAGTTGTGGACTTTCCTTTTAATACATTTGTTAACGATGAAACCTTTGAACTCGCAATAGGTCAATCGATAATTGTTCCGGACGGTATTAAGCCGGAGGAGAGACCTACTGCACCTCGTACCAGGAGAATTACTCCGGATGCAGGTACCGTTGTTGCATCAGGCGCTTTTGTCTGGCCTGCTAGCGGAACAATTTCACAAAACTTTGTTTGGTATCACAAGGGGATTGATATCGCAAATCGAGCCGCTCCGGATATACTGGCTGCGGATGCCGGAACTGTTATAACTGCCGGGTGGCCGGATAATTATGGGTACGGTAATAGGGTAGTAATAGATCACGGTAACGGCTATAGAACTCTATACGGTCATCTATCAAGAATATATGTTACTCCCGGGCAAACTGTGGTAAGAGGCGCAGCGGTTGGTAAAATGGGGTCAACTGGTCGTTCTACAGGCATTCACCTTCATTTTGAAGTTACCAAGGAAGGTGCATATCTAAACCCGCTCAGCGTGCTACGTTAATTTTCAATATCAATTTTTTAATTTTAATTCAATTGATAATTATTTAATTAGTTAATTCATTGAAAATTAGTAATTAAAAATTTAAAATTAAGATGTTTTAGGGCCGTTAGTATAGTCCCGCCAGAGGCGGGCAGGGGTAATGTAAACCCTTACGAATATTCGGGCCGATAGGTAAACGGTATACCGTACCCTTCGCATGGGTAAGTTCTGGGTTCAATTCCCAGCCGGTCCACAAAACAGTTTCGTCCAGAGGACGATCAATCTTTGGCTGGCGATTCTGCACGGTCCACTTTTAGGGAATGGGCGAGATGATTTTGGGTGGAGAGAAGACAATAATTAGAAGAGTAATCAAGGCGATAAGAGCAATAGTTATAGAAATTGTGACAAGTCCAAATCTTTCATTCGATAGAAGAAAAATTGGTTTTTTAGTTACCTCAGGATTTGTCGATGGTTCAAGAATTGACGGGTGAGAGAGGGGTGGTGTTGAAATAGAGTCAATATTTGTTGAAAGAGTAAGGAGCTTATCATATTTAGAAGGTCTTTGAACTGTAAAATAACGGGGCACTATCAGTTTAGACTTTTCTTCCAGGGGTCGATCGATCTCCGACTTAATCTGATCCGTAACTGTGGCCGTGTCTGCTATTTCTATTTTTGTAGTTTTTTCATCCGACTTACTTTTAAGATCTACTTTTGCTAATTCATCTCTTTCATATTTACTCCCAAAAAGATTGTCCAGATCTTCCTTCTTAAAATATCTATGACCTCCCGGGGATCTATATACTTCAACTTTTTCTCTTTTTTCCCAACGACGTAACGTGTCTATGGAAATTCCTAGATAGTTTGAAGCCTCTCCAATACTAAGTAATTTTTTTGCTAAATCTGCCCTTACTTTCATTTGAGGGTATTGTTTAGAATTTGCATAGATTTGTCAAGTGTTTAAGTGATAAGTCAATATTCCAAATAGCGGGAAGATATCACTTAATGACTGGAGGATTATTCAATCTGTCAAGAAATTATGACAGGCCGGACTTATGTCTTTTTCTTTCGGAAATACGATTTAAAAGCAACGTAAATTCAAAAAGTAAAATGAGTGGCAAAGAAAGAAATATATCAGCAATGATTGAGTCGGGAGGAAGAAGAAGGGCAAAGATAAAAGAACCTAGATAAATCCAGAGGCGCTTTTTACTTAAGGCGTGATGCTTGATGACTCCGATACGCAGAAGAAGTAATAAGACGATAGGAAATTGGAAACCAATTCCCATAAAAGCCGATGTTAGAAAGACGGTTGTTAAAAGGCCGCTGATATCTAAAATGTTGCCGATACCCAAAGAGATTGACCTGGCTAAAAAAATCTCGATTTGCCATTTCATGATGACCGCTCCAAGGGAGAACCCCATTAAAAAAAGAAAGATAGAGAAAGGCACGAAGCTAACCACTGTTTTAAACTCTTTTTTTCTAAGCGCTGGTTTTAAAAAATGCAAAACTTGAAGAATAAAGAGAGGTAGAGCTATAACAAGCCCTGTAACAATACCACAGCTTATGGCAAGGTTGATAAACTGGAAAGGTGAGGTAAAGACAATATTAATGCCTTCGAGTGAAAGGGCGCCAATAAAGAATCTAATTATATCTTCATAAAAAGCAAAACCAATTAGTGTTGAAGCTGCGAAAATTGAAAGCGTAAAAAAGATTCTTTTTCTGACTTCCCTAAAGTAATGTGAATATTTGTTTGTTATTGCAGTTAACTCAGAAGATTTGAAAGATTTGATATTTTCCACGGCAGTAGCGCTCTAATAAATTTAACCTTCAACATTTTTTTCTTGTTCATTATCTTTTGAAGCTTTTTTAAATTCTTTGACTGCGTCTGCCAAACCTTTAAAAAGTTCCGGGATTTTCTTGCCTCCGAAGAGCAAAATGACTACGGCTGCGATAATAAGTAGTTCAGTAGTTCCTAGTGATCGAAACATTTTCTATTATGTCACCTCCTCATTTTTTTTACTTGGTTGATCGTCTTCAATAGCTTCGGTAAAGTTCTTTTTTATTTTTTTGATCTCTTTGAGACTTTGCCCTGCAGTTCTACCAAACGAGATAAATGCTTTTGCACCAAAAAGTAATATCAAAATTGAAACAAGAATAATTATCTCTGTCGTACTGATATTTTTAAGAAAGCCTGGCATCTAATTAATTAGACTATATTACTTGGGGGAATAAAAAACAATAGGTAAAAATGAACAACTATACTTCTGTCATTGACGCTGCCAGCCAAAAGGATCCGTTATAATATTCCAGACTGTTTGTTTGTGAGTTAAAGCCGATTGTTCCGCGCTTGGGTTTTTTCGGCCTAGCGTCTGTTTCCCAGGAGCTAATTCTTGGTAAACCAAGCATTAGTGATAAACCTTGGCCTATGTCCATTAAAACTGTGGATTTACTTTCCATCTTGTTGAAATCATTATATCGATCAAAGTAACTTACATCAAGTGTTAAGGAACCAACTATACTTGCTTTTCTTTAGGTGGTTTAGGTAAAACTTGTAAGGTGTTCACTTGCAAGGTTTAAGAACAATATTTAAGCATGAAATACCTTGCAAGTTTTGCAATTGAAGACCGATCCTTACAAGATAAGTGAGTTTGAAACTACTACTTGCAAGGATTATATTTTTTTCATTGGTAGAGTCAGCCAGCTAGATCCGTTCCAAACTTCAATATTATTTGTTTGAAGATTAAATCCAAACGTTCCTGTTTTTGGGTTTTTAGGTCTGCCTGAGATATTCCAAGAGGGGATTCGTTTCTGGATATTAGACACCGTTGCACCCAAAACCTTTTTATTGTTTGTATTAAAAATCGTATGGTTTCTGAAAAGAATAGGCGGTTCTGGAATAGGAGCAACATAAGCTTCCGATGGACTTACCGAAGGTGAGACGCTAAAACTTGCTGAGTATATGATAGCAGGAGAAGGGGAAGGAGATGCAGAGGGGCCGCTTGGGGCCACGGAGGGACTAGCTGATGGTGAAAGAGAAGCTGAACCACTTTCTCCACCTAGAGAAGGACTGGCAGACGGTGATAATGATCCGGAAGGACTCCCGCTGGCTGACGGACTAAGAGACAGAGATGGGGAGACCGAAGCGCTGATGCTTTCTGACGGTGAGAAAGAGGCCGATGGTGAAAGAGAGGCGGATGGTGAAACCGAAGGACTTCCTGATCCAGAAGGACTAAATGAGGCACTTGGTGAAATAGATGCCGACGGCGAGACAGAAGGGCTAAGGCTTGCTGATGGACTCAAGGAAGCCGAGGGTGATAATGATGCCGACGGCGAGACAGACGGCGAGGCAGATGCACTGGGTGAAAGAGAGGGAGAGACGGATGCAGAAGGAGAAATTGACGCACTTCCGGCTTGTGAAGGGCTTACCGATGCGCTGGGAGAAATTGACGGTGACACTGACGCAGACGGACTAACCGATGCACTGGGAGAAACAGAAGGAGAAACACTGGCCGATGGCGATTCCGATGGACTTACACTTGCTGATGGAGAAAGAGATGCCGATGGGCTAACAGAAGCACTTGGACTAACCGACGGAGAAACTGAAGCAGACGGGCTGACACTAGGACTGATGCTTGCGCTCGGACTGACAGATGCAGACGGACTGGCGCTTGCGCTTGGAGAGACCGAAGCACTTGGTGAGAGTGAAGCGGACGGTGACATACTTGCTGATGGTGAGACAGAGGCGGATGGACTAATGGATGCACTTGGACTAAGCGATGGCGATACGGATGCAGAAGGAGAAACAGAAGGCGATTCCGATGCCGACGGACTCAAACTAACCGAGGGAGAAAGAGAAGGAGAAACAGAAGCTGATGGTGATACCGATGGACTGAGACTTGCAGAAGGTGAGACTGATTCTGAAGGTGATACCGATGCTGACGGACTTACTGATGCACTAGGCGAGACAGATGCAGACGGACTCAAAGATGCCGAAGGTGATACTGATGCCGATGGCGATACAGATGCACTAGGACTGACTGATGGAGACACAGAGGCTGAGGGTGAAACGGAAGGACTTACACTTGCAGATGGGCTAACAGATTCACTCGGACTGACAGAAGCCGACGGAGAAATAGACGCAGACGGCGAGACCGAGGCCGATGGAGAAAGTGATGCCGATGGTGAAACGGAGGCAGAAGGTGAAAGAGACGCAGACGGGCTAACAGATAGTGAAACCGACGCGCTTTCTGCTTGAGAGGGACTCACAGATGCGCTGGGGCTGATACTCGCAGACGGCGAGATGGATGCGCTGGGTGACACTGATGCCGACGGGCTAAGCGATGCAGAAGGTGATAAAGATGCTGATGGACTGATGCTAGCGGAAGGACTAAGTGACGCAGAGGGGGAAACTGATGGAGAAACAGAAGCAGATGGAGACACTGATGGACTTTCACTTGCAGATGGAGAGAGTGATGCCGATGGTGACACCGAAGCAGAAGGACTAACACTTGCCGAAGGACTGACAGATGCGCTAGGTGAAAGAGAACCTGAGGGGCTGGCACTTGCAGACGGCGAGACCGATGCAGATGGACTAATCGATGCACTTGGACTAACCGACGGAGAAATAGATGCTGATGGTGACACCGATGGACTAAGACTGGCAGAAGGAGAGACTGATTCAGATGGCGATACTGATGCGGAGGGAGAAACACTGGCTGATGGGCTAAGAGATGCACTAGGCGAGACAGATGCAGACGGGCTAACTGATTCACTTGGTGACACAGAGGCTGATGGAGAAAGGGATGCACTTGGACTTAAAGAGGGAGAAACAGATGCCGATGGGCTGACAGAAGGCGATTCCGATGCCGACGGACTTAAAGAGGCCGAAGGGCTGACAGAAGCCGATGGAGATACGGATGCAGATGGAGAAAGACTAGCAGATGGAGACACTGATGCAGATGGACTGACACTTGCCGACGGGCTGACTGATTCACTAGGCGAAACTGAAGCTGATGGACTAACAGACCCGCTGGGACTTAGAGAAGGAGAAATAGAGGCAGACGGTGAGACTGATGGACTTTCACTCGCAGAAGGACTCAAAGAAGCCGATGGAGAAACTGAGGCAGAAGGCGAAACAGAAGCTGATGGGCTAAGACTCGCAGAAGGACTGACACTTGCAGATGGGCTAACTGATTCACTTGGTGACACCGACGCAGATGGACTCAAACTTGCAGAAGGACTGAGAGATGGAGAAACAGATGCACTTGGCGAGACAGAAGGACTCTCACTAGCTGATGGAGAGAGTGAGGCTGATGGTGATACTGATGCGCTAGGCGAGACAGACTCCGACGGTGAAAGAGAAGCAGAAGGAGAAACTGAAGGGCTAATAGATGCCGATGGTGAAAAAGAAGGTGACTCCGATGCCGACGGACTTAAAGAGGCCGAAGGGCTGACCGATGCCGATGGGCTTACCGAAGCAGATGGACTAAGGCTAGCGGATGGACTAACCGATGCACTAGGTGATATCGATGCAGACGGACTTAGACTTGCAGAAGGACTGACAGATGGAGACATCGAGGCAGAAGGTGAAACAGAAGGACTTTCACTGGCAGATGGGGAGAGTGAGGCAGAAGGAGAGACAGAAGCTGATGGTGACACTGATGCGCTAGGCGAGACAGACTCCGACGGTGAAAGAGAAGCACTAGGGCTTACTGATGGCGAAATAGAAGCAGATGGAGATATAGAAGGACTTTCACTAGCAGAAGGAGAGAGTGAGGCAGAAGGACTGAGAGATGCAGATGGACTTAAAGAAGCTGATGGACTGACAGAGGCCGATGGTGACAAAGAAGCACTGGGTGATACCGATTCCGATGGCGATACCGAAGCGCTAGGTGATAGTGATGCTGAGGGAGAAAGCGACGCGCTGGGACTCAAAGATGCAGATGGGGAAATACTGGCAGATCCTTGCACCGGTTTAAGCGCGATGACAACTTCAACAAGTGGGCCGGCAGAGCTACTGCGTACCCAAGATATACTTTGGTTAGCAGGGGGAGTCACGGGTATTGTACTCATTCCCGAGAAGGTTGTTGCACCTGCAACCGTTACTCGCTCTGTTTGGCCTGCTGTTGCAGTAGAAGTGAGTGTTCCTCCTGTACTGGCCTTCGCGATCATGGCGTCAACAACCCATGCGTTATCTGTGATTGTTTGCAAGCTGACCGGGGTTGCCGAAGAAGTAGCAGGATTTATAGCTAAAAATGTACTTGCTTCCGGCGCTTGCTGTGCCACACCGCTTAAGGCGATTGCTCCGACTGAAGTCTCGGTATTAGTATCTGTACTTGCAAAAGTTGCCTGGACGGTGTATGTACCGGTACCAGGCAACTGGGCAGACAGCATATAGAAAATGCCGGCGGCATTTACTCCGGCAGCGTTATTGGCACTTTCGGCCGAAGTCATTGCTACACCGTTGAAATTTATGCCAGTTGGAGGGTTAAAGCCTGCCGCATAGGCAACCACCATATCGTACGCGGAGCCAATCGTGATATCTACACTCGGGCTGGCTGAAGCAGAGGCTGCTGCTATTCCTGCCGCTGCGACGAATGCAATTGCCATTTTAGCGCCCTCCTCCCGCTAAACGGATACTTAGCTTGAGAGAATCTACATAGTATTGATTTTCTTCTATTGCTCCAACAATATGTAAAAGCAGCATATTCTTATTCATAAGCTGGGCAACCATATTTCCGAACTCGGTTAACGCCCTTTGGCGTTTTTTGGATCCTTTCTTTAGGTTTAATAATTTCTTAAGATGTATGTTAATTTGTGCATTCAGGTTAAATGCCTCTGATTGAACTTCTATATATTGCTTTTTAAATGAAAACCGTGCACCATCAAATTCCCCCACTGAAAATACAGATGCTCCGGCCGTTCCTTCCATTGCGCGGGCCTTCTCCAAGTATCTTTGACTCTCTCTGATCCTTCCATTAAGAATTCCGGCTTGTTCACTTCTTTTGTTGAGTTCGTTTAGCTCCTTTTGAATTTCAACACTTGTATCAGCCTTTAAAAGACCAGACAGACTTTCCAGAAAGATTTTTGCTTCTTGGTTGTAGCGATCCTTATCGTCACCCAGTTCGGTAGTTAATTCGGCAATCCTTTTCTCGATCTTGGTTGTAGGTAATGCCACATCTCCTTCGTAGCCGTACATTGGGGAATCAAAAATTGAATTGTAAAGAATTATTTTTACTCCGAGTGCGGTAAGGTAACCGATCCAAAAGCCGAAACCAGTTAACTGGTATCGGTATTCGCTTTCCGTCTCCAACTCAATCCCGTGAATCTCAACGCGCTCATAGCGTTTCCCTTGTTTCCACATGTCAGCAACCAGCGCAAATGCATAGTCCGGTGAAGAACTAAAAAATTTAAAGTTTTTTTCTTCCCCCTTAACGACCACACTGACGTTTTCGGAAAGTGAGAGCACACGCTCAATAGGGTATTTTTTTGATTTCGGGATATCAGTGTAGTGCTTTTGCATGTAAACAGTTGGTGTTATACCGGATTTAAGCCAAAGGTAATGCTCTTCGTCGCTTCTATTTTTTGGATTTTTCCAAATTGCCTCATGGTGCAATTGGAAGACTGTATCGCACTTTGGATATTTCAGTTCGCCATTTTCTTTCTTTGCATTTGGGGCTTCATTAAACATCCAGATATCGCAGTCGGTTCTTGACCAGTCGAACGTTTTCAATCCGTTCGGGTGCGTACCCATTATTACGAGCGTTTTTTTCATCACGTTAGAAATAGAAAACGTTTCATACGGTTTTTAAGATATCTTCTACCCATTCCAGTCTTGAGGTATTTTTCTCGAGCAACCCCGTCTAATTTATTTTTACATCCTTCAAAATAGATTATTTCGAATGGTCCTCGGCCTTTGGTGTATCTGGACAATCCTTTCTGATGTTCCTGTAAACGTTTTCGAAGATTGTTAGTGCAACCAATATACCACTTTCCAGATCTAGTACCTCTTAAAACATAAACATATTGATAATTGAAATTTCTAACGTGATTCATTTTCTTTCAGTCCATTGTTTATATACAACACACTAGCCGTGACTTTCGACGGCTAAAAACTATTTACGCATTCATTATAGTAGAAGTTATCCCCAAAGAATATTAGAAGATTCTTTGATTACAGTCCTTTTACTCTATGCTAAAATAAATTGTGAAGATTCCTGCAATTCTCCTATTGGTTTTTGTCCTTTTTATTTCTTCCTTTCCAATATTTTCAAGAAGTGCGACGGGTCAGGAAGGCGGGCCTGTCATTTCTGATATCAGCGTTTCTACTTCGGGAGACTCTGCAACAATAACATGGACAACCGACGTACCAGCCGAGTCTGACGTTGACTGGGGAACAAATCCAGATGACAATGATTTTACAACTGGAAATGACCATACATTTGTTACTTCTCACTCAGTTACAATATCATCCCTTTTACCCAGTACGGTATACTACATTAAAATATTCAATAGGAATGAAGCTGGTTATGAGACAATTTCTGATATCCAATCCTTTACGAGCGCCAGTCAAAATCCTACGGCTACCGAGGCACCGGCTACAAGTACTACCACCACTACCACCGCTTCTACTACGACTACAACGACAAAAAAGGTTGTTGATACCACGGCGCCCAGTCTTTCTTTAACAACCAACCTTTCTCACCCGTACGTTAAAGCACCGATTCTTACCGGGTCTGCCACTGATGAGATTGATGTAAGCTCTGTTGAGTACTCAACCGATGGGGGAGCGAATTGGATTGCTGCAAGTCTTGAAGGAAAGGGTACGAAAAGCGCGACATTTAATTTTTCTTTGGGGGTTTTGGATGATGGAAATTATCCTTTTCAGATCCGTGCCAAAGATTCTGCTGGCAACACTTCGGAAACGAAATCCTATACCCTTATTATTGACAGACTTCCGCCTCAGGTTGGCGGGGTTGTCTTTTCATTAGGTCCCCAGACATTTGCCCCAACCAAAGACGGGACACTTGTAACCGTCGCAGGATTGGAACAAAAACTCACTCTTTCCGCAATTGGCGGTCCGACTTCGTTAGAAGTTTCGGCGGGTGACAATAAATTTAGTTTGACCAAAAATATTGAGAGCGGTTTATGGTCAGGACTAATTAAATTCGACAGTCCTGGGGTATATGATCTGACGACAAAATCTATAGACGGAGCCAAAAATGAGACCGACCAGGTCCTCGTTAAGATAGAAGTTTTGCAAGCAGGATCGGTTTCGTACTCAGGAAAGTCAATTAATGGGGCTGAGGTTTTAGTCTATATTTTTGAGCCCACATTAGGTGAGTTTATTGTCTGGGATGGCGCTTCCTATAGCCAGTCTAACCCACAAAAAACCGGTGAAAACGGTAACTATAGCCTTCTTTTACCTTTCGGAAAGTATTATCTTGAGGTTAAAATTTCCAGAATAATTAAATTGAGAAGTCAAATTTTTGAAATTACCAACCCATCTGTTATTAATGCCGACTTTGAAAGCGGTACATTATCTCTACCCTTCATAACTAAAGAAGTTAAAGTCACCCCAACAAAGGGCTTTACTGAAGTACCTATTGAGAACGGACTTGTTGGCCGCGACTTTCCATTTGAACTTGTCGAATCGGCCAAGGGAAAGCGTCTTATAAGCTTTGTGGCTACTTGGCTCCCCGATACTGCCCAACAAATTCAAATGTTAGAGGTAGTGGCTGACGATACCAAAAATATCGTTATTGTTCCTCAGGAATCAGCGGCAACTGTTGAAATCTACCGCAAGAGGGGAGGCTACACCCTGGAAATGTTTTCCGATCCTGATGGGAAGCTTGTTGAACCACTTAGGTTACGTTTTCTCCCTGTCCATTTTTTCTTAGATGAAGGTGGTAAGATTAGTAAAATAAAATACGGGATATTAAGTTTAGAGCAATGACGGACTAATGTCCTTTGGACTTTGTCCCAGAAATTAGTATTTAGAAATTCTAGATTATGTGGATACAGTTTATTCTTGAAAACTTGAGGTTTGCCATTAGCCTTTTTGCCGGACTGATCTTTTTTGGCGTCGGCTGGCTCTATTTTGACGCTTGGTTGGAAAAACACGAGAAAAAGGAGCTCTTAAGATATCTTGGTTTTTTCCTGCTTGCTTTCTCTTTTGCCTTTTCCGCGACCCAGGTAGAATCCACTCTAATTGAGGTACCGTTTTCTGCAATTTTAGGTAACATTCTGGCTTCTACTTCGATTTTAGCCAAGATTTCCGGCTTGATTTTAATTACCATAAGTTTGGTGATTGATCCGATTCAGCCTCGTCCTGATGTCTCAAAATTTGCGAGTTCTGGTATTTTTGGAATACCTTTGCCGTTTTCTTTGCTGCACCCTTTTCTTGCACTATCTGTTGGCTTTTTGTACTTCAGGCGCGCAACAATCGGGCTTGAGAGGCACTTAAGGCCGGTTGCCATTGCCTTTTTTGTCCTGGGTTTCTCTGAATTCTTATCTCTTGGAAGCTTTTTTAGATCCACGACCAACGTTGGTCTCTACAATCTAGTTGCCGTTTTCGGACCAATCTGGTTTGCCCGCTACATTTCACTTGCCGTTGCCACTTTTATTCTTGGTAAGTGGGTATTTGGCTATCTTCTTAAGCGCTTTCTTACTCAACTCTTTATGATTTTTACCTCCAGCATTTTGGTTATTTTCTTGGTGACAGCGGTTACTTTTAGTGGAATCTTGCTTAATAATATCCAAAAGGAAACGTTTGTTCGGCTTGAAATTGATGCTCGTGTCCTTGCGTATGCAATTGATGCCAGGAAAGCCCAAACTCTCTCTGATGCCCAGCTGGCTGCCCAAAATTCACAAATTGTCACATCCCTTGGTTCACGCAAGAGCCTCGCGACTAACTTGGAGAACTTCCTTCTTTCCAAAGATCAAAGTTTCCTTTGGGCACTTGATTCTAGTGGTACGGTTCTTGCCAGGGGAGAAGATAGTGAAAAATTCGGCGATTCGGTAGCAGGAGATCCCTTGGTCCAAAAAGCTCTTGAGGGCACGGCAGTTACTTCAATTGGTTCCCGTGATGGTGCTTTTGCACCAATTATTACCATACAGGCAGCCGTGCCGATAAAGTCTCGGGGTGCGATTGTCGCCGGTACAACCATAGATAATGCCTTTGCCGATGGTATCAAAAAAGCCACTGGTTTTGAGACTTCTATCTATGGTGGAAATACTCTTTCGGCGACAACATTTGTTACGGCTGACGGCAAAACCAGGCCAGTGGGAATAAAGGAGGAAAATGCTCAGGTAAAATCGCAAGTTCTAGAAAAAGGTGAATCTCTTAATCTAGCTTTAAAAATCCTTGGAGTGCCTTATTTGGGAGTATATCTGCCCCTCAAGGACATTACCGAAAAGCCAGTTGGGGTGATATTTGTCGGTGAGCCTCAAACTGAGGTACTCCAGACTGCCGGGGCGTCAATTGAGTTGACATTCATTTCGACCGTAGCCTTACTCCTCTTGTCGGTCATTCCTTCCTACCTTATTGCCAAGTATATTGCAAAACAAGTAGAGTAGTACTACGATCTAATTGAATGGCAAAAATTCTCATCATTGAAGACGACCCGTTAATGCAGCGGATGTACAATAAGATTTTTACTTTCGAAAAGTACGATGTAGATGTGGCTGCAAATGGTTCTGAAGGTCTCTCCAAAGTTAAATCAGGCAAACCCACACTTATTCTTCTTGATATCATGATGCCCAAAATGAATGGCCTCGAGGTTCTCAAATCCCTCAAGGCCAGCGAAGCAACTAAAAAGATTCCTGTCGTCATGTTGACAAACCTTGCCGGCCAAGAAGACGCCGAGACGGCTCTCAAGCTCGGCGCCGTGCGCTATATTGTCAAATCTGAACACGAGCCCGAAGAGGTAACTAAAATTGTCAAGGGGATTCTCAAGGGTTACACAAGAGAAGAAGTTCCCACGGGATGAAGTTTATTGTCACCTTCAGATATTTGTTTCATCGACAGGACAGAAATTATGGCCGTTGCAAATAAACCGCCTGCGATTAGGTATAGTGTGTCTACCACGTCCCCATTCCAGTAAGTATCCTGCAAAGATCTGTAGCTAAATGCAGTATCGGCAATGACCATAAAAAGTGAGGCAAAAACAAAAAGTAATAAATTGGGGTGCAAACTTCCTTTAGTGGTTCTGATGCCAGTAATGGCAAGGGCAACTAGAAACGAATCCAACAAAGGGTATGTGATATCTAGAATCCGCTCAAGTGTCGGCAAACTTTCCAGCCCACTTTCCTGGTTCAAAAAAGAATATAAAATTGCAAACATAATTCCAGATAACACGACGAGCTCGACAACCAGTCTGAAAGTGAATTTTCCGCCGAGGCTAAATATCAAAAATACGAATCCTAACGATGACATCGGAACAAATAATAACCATAAAATATCGGCTATACTTGGATAGGGTACCTCAACATTGAGGACCAAGTTATAGAGTGCCCAAATAAATAGAGCTAAAGTGTAAGAGGTCAAGGCGGTTGCATAAAAGACAAGGCTTTTGCCCAACCAAGATGAGAATTTGTTTTTCTTCATTCCCCACAAAGCAGCTGCAGCTCCGAAAAGATAGATAATGCCGTAAGAGACATTAAAAAGATAATTAAATGGAGTTTGTTTATCCGGGTTTAGAAAAAGTAAAATGTTCCAGATAACGTTTATCAAGACAATAACAATTAGCAAGTTTTTCGCTCGGCTCATATTAACTCACTTTAATCCTTTTTGTGAAGGCCGTCAATTTTAGGTATATACTTAAAATGTTATGCATGCTGCCCAAAAATTCACGTCAAGTTGGAGAGACTCTCTTGATTTTATCGTTCTTATAATAGCTTTGTTGCTGACCTTCTTCGCTTGGAAATTTACCCAGGGTTTTGTCGAAGAACAAGGAGAGAACAAACTGGTTTCTGAATTAGACGTGATCGAAAATTCGATTAAGTCTGACATTGCGGGTTACGACAACGCACTCGCGGGAGTGAAGGGCTTGTTTTCGGCAAGTCTTGAAGTTGAGCGTGATGAATTTGACGCCTATTTTAAGGGGATAGATGTTCCATTCCAATATCCGGGAATATACTCTTTTGTCTACGTAAGTCGTGTTTCCGATACAGATCTAGCTAATTTTACTGAAAGGCTTAAATCAGAGTTTAGTGAAAAAGAGATCCCTGGGGAATTAAACTTTCAGATTTCCGAAGACCCCGAACACTATATAGTTAACTTTATTGCTTACCAGCATGAAGCCTACCCTGTTGCATACGGCTTGGATTTGAAATTAGACACAAACAGAAGACAAACTCTTGAGAGAGCCAGAGACATCGGAGAGTCGGTGGCTTCGGCGCCTCTAATCCTTCGAGGGCCTGAAAAACCCGGATTTATCATAACTGCCCCGATTTACAAAAATGGCGAGCCAACAGAGAGTCTTGACGAGAAAAGAGAAGCTATCGTCGGATTCGTCAACGCAACATTTATTTACGAAGATTTGTTAAAAAACGTCTTTGAAGAAAGTAGGCATGCTGATTTGGAAATTCATATAAAAGACGGTAGTGATTTAATTTATGATTCTATTCCGGCCGAAGACCATACTCCCGATGGAGGACATGTCCCGGGTTTCGAAAGCGCCGCGAAAAGGCCTATTGAAGTCGCAGGTAGAAACTGGGAAATCGAGTTTTTTGGCGATCCCATGATCCACGTCAGCGAAGTTGAAAGAAGACTTCCTATTGGAGTTTTGTTGACAGGGATAGCCTTTAGCGTTCTTCTTTTTGGTATTATCTACACCCTTTCCAGCTCTCAAGCGAGGGCCGAAGCGCTTGCCAATCAAATGACTGCAACTTTGCGGTCCGAAAGAGACCGAGTAAACTTGATCGTTTCTTCCATGGGCGAGGGACTTTTAGTGGTTGACGATCGTCATGATATTGTAATGGTGAATCCTGTTGCCGAGAAACTTCTTGAAATTTCTCAAAAAGATGCTTTGGATAAGAGTTGGTCTGAAATTACCTCAACCTTTAAGGGCGACAAGAAAGTTCCTATCGAAGAACGCTCTTTTACCCAAGCAGTTCAAGAAGGCAAAACGATCATTACCAATTTAGAGGATGATCACTATTATCAAACGTCATCAAGTAGAAAGTTTCCAATAGTTTCTGTAACTGCGCCCCTAACCTCCGGCGGCAAACAAATTGGCGCGGTCAAAGTTTTCAGAGATGCAACCCACGAGAAAGATTTGGAAGGGAAGCTGAAAGGAGAAAGAGATCGCGTAAAGTTAATTATTTCTTCCATGGGCGAGGGACTGATAGTCATCGATAAAGATTACAGAATTTCAGCAATGAATCCAAAGGCAGAAACTTTACTGGAGGTAAAAGAAGAAGATGTTAAAGGAAAACTCTGGTCAGATTTCACAAGGGCTTACGAGGGTGAGAATGAAATAACCTTTGAGAATAGGGTGACTGTGAAGGTAATAAAGACTGGTAAGTCAATTGTTACAAAAATAGACGATGACCATTATTACATGACTTCATCAGGTAAGAAATTTCCTATATCCTCGATAACCGCACCACTTTTTGCTAGTGATGGAAAAACGATTAGTGGTGCAGTTAAGGTTTTTAGAGACGCAACTCATGACAAGGAGGAAAGGGCCCTTATCGAGAAAGAAGTTCAGGATAAAACCTTTGAACTTTCTGAAGAAAAAGCAAGGCTCATTGCCTCAATAAATAGCCTTTCTGTCGGCTTTTTAGTTGTCGATAGAGAGACTCACTCATTGGTAATTAAAAACCTCGCTCTTGAAAAAATCTTAGGACTTCCACCAGAAGTAAAATTAGAAGAGATCGAAGAGAAGTTAAAAATAAAAGGCAAAGTTGATTTTCATTCATACGGTCAAGCCAGCATGAGAGATGGAAAACCTTGTGAGTGCAAAGATATCGACTACGAAGGAAAAATATTAAGGATCTTTATATCCCCGATTAAAGTACCCGAAACCCATGAAATCATCGGCCTTGTCGCCCTTGTCGAAGATACAACCGAAACCAAACTACTCGAGCGTGCCAGAGATGAGTTTTTCTCTATTGCTTCCCATGAACTTAGAACTCCTCTAACTGCAATTCGCGGAAATACCTCAATGATCGAGCGGTACTTTAAGGCCAAATTAAAAGATCCCGATCTGGTTGAAATGATAGATGATGTAAAAGAGTCTTCTGAAAGGCTTATAAATATCGTAAATGATTTCTTAGATATCGGGCGCTTGGAGATGAGACGGATGGAGTTTAAAAAAGAGGAAATTGATGTTGTTTCTCTCATTGATGATGCCTTAAAGCAATATCAAGTCACAGGTTCCCGTCAAAAACTTTCATTAGCTCTCCAAAAGCCGGAGGTTAATATTCCGAAAGTTAATGCTGATAAAGATAGGGCCCGCGAAGTCCTGGTGAACCTCATAGGAAATGGAATAAAATTTACCGAAGTAGGTGGTGTTACAATTTCACTTGTTCCGAAAGAAGGTTTTGTTCAGATTAATATCACAGATACGGGCCGTGGAATTTCAAAAGAGCTGCAAAAACTGCTATTCAGAAAATTCCAGCAAGCGGGTTCAAGCCTCTACACGCGAGATACGACCAAAGGGACGGGCCTAGGGCTTTATATAAGTAAACTCATGGTAGAAGGAATGGGTGGAAAAATCTGGCTTGAAAAATCAGAGGTTGGTCGTGGTTCGACCTTCAGTTTTACCTTACCAGTATTCCACGCTTGAAACTACAACCCCTTAATTAACTCTTTTGTCTTTCCCCAGCCAAGTCAGACTTGGCCAGCCGGGGATATCCGAATCGCTTTCAATCCAGCCTTTGAGAAGATTCTGGTTTCGAAATTCGCCTTTCTTCCACCTTTGACCGGTAACATTGCCTGTGTGGCGGATATCTATGTTGGGATATTTGGATTTCCAGGTTCCCAGCTTAAACACGTTTTTCCATTTGATCCGATTATGGGTCATCGGCTCAAAACCCATTTTGCGGCTGAAACCTTCTTTTTGAATCAGTTCGTAGCGTTCTCGGAAATGGGTTAAAAGTTCCTCGCGATATCCGCAAAGGCCGGAAAGCTGATTAACGTCATAATGAAGCGCATGACCGTCGGTAGTTCTTAAGAACCAGACATTCTGATTATAGTAAAAAGTATTTTTATCCTGCGGAGTAAAGTCAAAATGGGTAGGGTGATAGAGAACATCGTGTTCACAAAAGAAGATGATATCAGCGGTACTATGTTCTAAAGCAGCCACAATTTGTTTAAACATTGCAGGATAGCCTTTTTTTAAAGAAGGAAAGTGGATGTTTTTAACGCCAAAATCCATTTTCTTGAGAGTTGCACTGACAATCGGGACACTTTTTTCCTGACTGATCTTGAGAAGCTGATCCCGAACAGGCTTAGCAATTTTTTCATCAAGTGTACAATCGCTGTAATAGATCATTCCCTTGTTTGGTAAATCACTCTCTACTTCGCTGACTACTGGTTCGGGAGCTTCGGGTAGGGCGGCATAATCCCCAGCAAAATATATGATACCTTCAATTGGACCATTCTTATTAGGTTCACTTTCAGCAGGATTAATAATTATTTCTTTCGATGAAAATCTGAAAGTATTTGCCTTTAGTTTTTTTAGGTCTTCCTCAGTCCAGCCCTTGACCGGCCAGAATTTTTCGACTAACCACGAAAGGGGACGCACCTGTTGAGGCCAGTTGTTATTAAAGAAAAGATTGCGGGCATAAGATTTGGCTTTTTCCTGATCCCTTCCTGAAATTGGGTAGGGGAAGCCAAAATCACCGCCTTGAGTGCGAAACATATGGGCATACCAAGTTTTTTTGTTTACCATAACACTTCCTCCGGAGAGCCATGTTTTTACAGCAACTTCAATTCCCTGTGAACCCCAACTACCAAAATTCTCGTCACAAACACCAAGTTCCCAATATTTGTTTCGTGTCAGCATCCAGCATGAACCCTGAAGAGACATGGTTTCGGTTATTTCACCTTGCCCTTCAGGACGCTTGGTCCAATCACCGAAATACTGGAAGTGGGGTTCAGAGTCGAAACAATAAGAAACGCTGTTAGGACTTTTCTTAGGTTGCCAGAGAATGTCCCTGACCGTTTCTTTTCCGCAATCCCGACATGGGCCGCTTGGTCCCTGGTACCTGTGGTGACCGTCAGGACAAATCCAGTCAAAAGCGTGAAGATTTTTCATCAAGGGAGCCATCGTCCAATCGTCGTGCATCTCCTTCATCATTTTTATGTCAAACCCCTTATCAAATGCACAATGTGCATCACACTTCATCAAATATTTTGCCTTTGACAGTTTAGCCGCCTGATTGGTTGCTGCCCGCTGTCCTATTGACTCGGGGTTATAAATTACTGTTACTCGCTCATGCTGGGGGATGGGAGGATCTGTCCAGTAGCCGTCCATAACTGCAATAATTTCGGTATTGCCTTCGATATTATTTAGGATATCTTCTATTGTTCTTGCCAGGAACATTTCGTTTCTGGCTGGTATGAGAATACTTAAATCGTAATTTGCCCCGTTAGAAATCCGACCCACCTTTGGTGTTTCGGCATTAATTTCAACTGTATTTCTAACGGGGTTTGCCATAAAGATAAATTATAGGATTTTCATAAAATTCTAACTTGTAAGGTAATACCTTGCAAGTATATTAGACCTGATAACATAAATACTATAAGCTGTTCTTTTCGCCGACCCAGGTAGGAACCGGCCAAAATCTCTTGACTAGCCAGGAAAGGGGAAGCGTTTGTTTATGCCAACCCTTATTTTTCCACTTATCAACCGCTGCCAGTGCCTTTGGTTGGTCATCCCTACTCAAACTATATCCTCGTCCATAGTCGCTACTTTTGTGCCAGTGAGCATACCAAGTATTCTTATTGACCACAACACGCCCTCCCGATAGCCAGCACTTTAAGCCAATTTCCTGAAATTCATTCCAAAAAGTTCCATAAGTTTTTTCGTCCATAAGCTCAAGCTCATTGAAGTAGTCGTGAGTCATAAACCAGACACTTCCTTGATTACTCATGGTTTCATCAATTAATTTCTTCTTAAGTTCAGGATCTTTGTTCTTTTCATTCCAGACGACTCCGTGCAGGTCCTGAGATAAATACATATAGTCAATGGGATACTTTGGATTGTCAACCAACTCCCATTTTTCAGGGTCCAGTGCATATCTTCTGGGGACGACAACCCAGTTATCCGAACAGTCTGCGGCTAATACTGTATCAAATCCATTAGCAAACATACAATGTGCATCAGTTTTCATTAAAAATTTGCCTTTTGCGATGACAGCTCCTGCATTGATTGCTGCTCGCATTCCAAGGGGTTTTCCGCGGTGAATAATTTTTAGGCGGGTATCTTCAATTAATTGGGGAGTAGGCCAGTAACCGTCGAGGATAACGATGACTTCAATATCTCCTTCGGCTTTTGTCAATAAGTCAGTAACGGTTTTTTGAAGAAACAACTCATTTCGGGCGGGGACGATTACACTTAAATCACAAGTTGCCATAACACACCCATATTTAGCGTAAATTGAAGTAAAAAGCAACCTATAGAAAAAGTCTATTTTGCAGAAATTTTTGCTTGGAGTTCTCTCTCAACCCTTTCCGCTAAAAATATTTTCATTAGAGATTGATATGGAACATCGCGGGAATTGGCAATTTCTTTTATTCTCATAAGTAGATATGCAGGAAGTCTTAAAGATATTGTTTCGGTTGTTGGTTTGAGTTTGGATAGATCCAATTCCACTGGTACAAATTGATCTAAATAGTCAGTTAGGTCGTGATTTGCCCAAAATTCACGCTCTTCGTCTTCAGTTCTGAACTTTGGGATTTGTTTTGAGATTTTAGCTTTATTCTTTGGCATAATATTTCCTTTCTTTTTTACTTTGATTTCTAGCTGAGATTATTCTAATATTGCTATTTCTTATAGTAAAGACTATATGTAATTTTCTCTTCTGACTTGTCATACCTAGGGCAATATATCTTTCTTCTGACTGCGAATGTTTTTTATCCCTAAGCAGGCTTAAGGGTTTATTTAGGAAAGCCTCTTCAGCTTCTTTGTAATGAACTTTATGCTTTTGCCAATTTTTGTCGATATTACCTTTGTTCCAATCAAATGATAATGGAACAGGTAATTTCATATATTCTTAAGTATATGATGGTAATATACATTTGTCAAGAGATCAAATGAATTATTTTCTTCAGTATTTAGCGTAAATTGAATTAAAAAACAACAAAGAAGTTGCACACGAGGCAATTCTATTTTTTGACAAAATACCAGCAGGGTTGTCTATCGTCTCTTGAGACAGCGTCCCAATCTTGCTCAGTTGTGTATAAGCGGTAGTCTTTTTTCTTTTAATATCAGCTTTTTACCCACATCCAGGATCTTGTTGCGTCTCTTACCATACCATTTCCTTTTGCTTTTAATCCCAAGATAAACCAAGGTCTAATATTTTTTTCTTTGATAAATCTTTGTGTTGCATCTATAACGTTACAAACAAAATCCTTTCTTCCTCTTCTTGCAGGTTGTATATAATCGTGCCCCGATAAGATGCCTCCGACTCTAAGCTTTTTATACCACTCAGTTATATCTTGGGTGATATATGGTTCGCTGTGGTTGGCGTCTATATAGACAAAATCCAAAGATTCGTTGGGAAAATCTCGGACGGCATCCATGCTGAGTTTTCGGATTTCTTTATAGTTTGGGTAGGGGGCAATAACCTCCTTGAATTTTCTATATAGTTTTTTTAACGTTGCCGCGTCCACGTATTCGATACCGCCCTCGTAAGGAATCCACGGATCTATGCCGTAAAATTGCATCTGAGGATTAGTTTTTGCCAGTATGACCCCATACTCTCCGGCTCCGACACCTATCTCCACGCCTGTTTTGAAATTAAGCTCATTTAACCACTCGGGTATGTTATTTCTGCCAACGTTCGGTATTTCAATTGGCATTAATGACCCTTCGTCATAAATGATTTTAATTTTTTTTAATATGTATTCAAGAGTATTAGTCATTTTTTTTAAGCCATAATAAATCCTTCTTATTGCTTAAAACAGTTGTATTGGGCACAGCTTTTGTATAATCATACCTATATTTAAATAGAGGGAATATTTCATCAATATGATAATAATCATATTCTTCACTATCATGGATAATGACGTAGTTAGTATTATTCGCAATTTTTTTAATGACAGACGCTCTCATTTTCCGCTCGTTATCGACAAAGACCACATCCCACTTTCGATTAAAATCGAAGTCATCCCAGTTTTTGATTAAATGAATTTCGTGTTTTTCAGATGCAAAGCGGCGATTGAGTTGAATGAATTCCTCATTACTATCGAGTGAAATTAGTTTTCGTCCTTGGTCAAAGCATAACCAGTGCATAATAGGAGTACTGAATGGACCCATACCTACTTCAAGAACCGTACCTTTGGTAACCGATAAGACTTTCACTAATACTGGAAAATGTGAACAGTATCTCGGATTAAATTTCATAATCCAAACATCGCTTTTCTCATTTCTACTGCTGTCCCCCAATAGGGCAAGGAAGGAACGGAATGAGTCGAGATTGCGGAGTATTTATGCAAGGATTGACCAGTTTTAAAAGTTACACAGGCGTTATTTCCAGTAAACATCTCAAAACTAATATTTTTGTATGGATCAAGCTTGCGGAAGTGCGGAGAGTCTTCTTCGAACCACTCCGGGCAGGCTTTAAGGGCATTTTCCAATACGGAAATTAAATACTTGCGACCGGCTATCTGGGCTCCCTCTGAATATTGTTTTGGGAAAAATCCCCAATGGTACTTATACATAAGTCTTATATTGCCATATCGGTAAATTTTTTCTTCCTCTTTTGGTAGAAATGAAAAGTATTCAGGTGGATATAAAAAATCAGCTTCGGCATTAGCAACAAATGTTGTTTTTGCGGCTTTTGCTCCGATTAAAAGTTGTCTGTAAAGTGTAAGGTTACTTGGATAATGAACCCCAACACAAATATTTCTCCCCAATTTAATAGGTTTATGGGAGACGCTTATAATAGGTATGTTTTTCGCAGTTTCGAGAAGTCTTTGCCGAACTTTATTTTCAAAAGACTTTTCTTCCCGGTTACACGTATAGTAGATAATTGTAAGATCTTCTCTTTGCATTTTATTAATGCTGTAAATGCCCAAAGAGGAAACCAAATTACTGATGCGCAAGCTGATATCTTAATTCAGGAAGCACAGGAAATAATTAACCACATTTCATTATAGTTCCTCTTTTAGCCTTTAGCTTTGATTTCTAACGGGAGACTCATCCCAGTACTTCTTTCTTAAGCTTATGGCACTTCCGTAAGGTTCTAAATAATCAGTTTGGTTATCCGGATCAAGGGGGCCAAATCTTTTTCTTTTGCCGTTAAGTGAGCCTCTGTATTCGAAAGAGATTAGGGGAAATTTTGTAGAAAACTTTTCTACTTTTGCGTTTGGAATACCAAATTCAATATCGAATTTTCCTGGTTCACCCCAGTGATGGTCATCACGGGGTTTGGTCGGATACATTTTGAACCGAGCGGAGAGGTTTTCTATGAGGGCTTTGGTTGGGGAAATATGACAAAACATTCCAGAAAGCTCTTCTTTCGGGTGCCAGAAAAGTTTATCTCCACCGATCCAGGCATTTGTATTCCAAGTAAATGTGTCTAGCCCGCTTGGGCGATGTTCAAAATGCTCAGCTACATATAATGTATCATCGTCGATATGGGTAATGTAGTCAGTTTTTACCTTGAGTGCTCCAAGAAGAATTTGTTTGAAAAAGTTGTAGCAAGATTTGCCGATTTCGCCAACGCAGATATTAGTCCCAAAATCTATAGGTTTTTGGGAGACGCTAATAGTAGGGAATTTAGCTTGCGTAACTTCAAGCAGGTTCTGTCTGATTTTCTTGGCAGTAATATCTGGAATTACGTTCGCTGTGCAATAAAGTAAAGTTAAATCTACCATAGCGCTAATTTCCAAAATCCTCTACATATTTTTTCCCAGTCGAAATTTTTTTTAACATAGTCTTTTTCAGATTTGCTAACTGGTCTAGCACCT
This sequence comes from Candidatus Woesebacteria bacterium GW2011_GWB1_39_12, assembly GCA_000993405.1. Classification (GTDB taxonomy): domain Bacteria; phylum Patescibacteriota; class Microgenomatia; order UBA8517; family UBA8517; genus GWB1-39-12. The sequence goes on from LBWB01000007.1 coordinate 68,453, forward strand.
TTCTGGAATAGTTTAATCAGGTTTTCTACTTTTTTTTTATCCTCGGGAATATACTCGGCAAATTCATTAAACCATTTGCGGTAGTGTGGTTTGTCGAAACAAATCGGCCTGGCTCCGCAAAGAAGTCCTTCCAAAACAGGTAATTCAAAGCCCTCAATACGTCTTAGTCCGGATACAAACTGACACTGGCTGTAGTATTGGGCAAGAGTCGTATCATTCATACCGTTGCTGTAAAACACTTCTTTGCTACTCTCTCCGGTACCAAGTTGAAACACAGTTTTTTTGACTGATCTTGCAGCCTCAAGGATTTCATTTTTGCATTCTCTGTTCCATCTTTTTCCTGTACCTGTACCGGCAATAATAAATCTGCGTTCGGCTTTAGTTTCTTTGAAAATTTCAGCGTCAACCCCCAAAGGTGCCCAGTAAAATTTAAAATTGGGAGTATTCCCGTCCTCGCGGCAAAGCTCAGGAAGATTATAATAACTCCAGGTCAGTTCTGCCTTTTCCCAAATGGGTAGCCAGTCGAGGGTGTTAGGATTTGGAGTGCTTCTTACCGAGAGTTGTATAATGGCGTAGCGTTTTTTTTGTTCTATTAATTTTTGAGTGTACCAAAGCGTTTTTCTTCGTCGACCATAGTCGCAGACAACAACAAAATCAGCTCCTTCGGGATTTTCAGTAAGTGTGTGCTCTAATGATAAATATTTTTTCAGCGCATTAGTTATTCTTGATATTGCGTTATCCGGCAGAAATTTTTCGACGTAAACGTTCATATTTATAATTAAAATGAATGCGGTCGCAGTATAATTTCAGAATTCTTAACAAACATAAAGGAGCGAGGCCTGTCTCTTACTTCGCCGTCAACAACACTTTTTCTTCCCAAAATAAACCAGGGTGAGATATTGTAGGCCGCAACATAACCATGAAGTGCATCAACAACATGGCTTTGATAGCCGGGATCAGTTTTTTTGATGTAGTCATGTCCGGCTACTATTCCGCCGGGGCGTACTCTTTTGGACCACTCAACTAAGTCGTGTGCTACATGACTGAATTCGTGACTGGCATCAATATAGACAAAATCGAGGGATTCGTATTTAAAACTTTTGACCGCATCAGCGCTTAATTTTTTTATGAGTTTGCAATTGTATTTGGCGAGTCTTTTTTTGGCTTCTTTGTAAATCTTGTCCATTGTCTTTTGGTTAGTATGATCCCGGTAGCCATTGTATACCTGCCAAGCGTCGACAGAAAATAATCTTAGTTTGGGATTGGAACGGAGTAGAATTTCTGAGTATTCTCCTCGTTCTATGCCGACTTCAGTTCCTATTGTAAAGCCTAATTCGTTAAAGAGTTTAGCCAATTCCACACGGCCAAAGTTAGGAATTTCAATAGGGGATTTTGTTGTCAAGTCTAGATTAAATTTATTGGCAATGTGGTCCAATGTTTTGTCTATTTCATTCATGATATTTTTCGATGTCATAGTCGTTCCCAAAAACCGGATGCGATTCGCTCCCAGTTAAAACGTTCTTTAGCAAGATTAATTTCGGATGGGGTTATGGGTCTTGCACCATTACGAAAAATGACTTCCAGAGAGTCAATGACTTCAGCCCGGGAGTTTTCCGGAATAAATACGGCAAATTCATTAAACCAAGCTCGGTAGTGAGGTCGATCAAACATTATTGGCCGAGCCCCGCAGAGAAACCCCTCGGCAGCTGGCAGTTCGAAACCCTCAAATCTCCGTAATCCGGATACGAATTCGCAGGCGCTGTAATGTTCGGCGAGTAGGTTGTCACTAATTCCTTTGCTGCATTCTACATCTTCCCCCAAGTGGAGTTCGCGACCGACGTGGAAAACCGGCCTACCAACTTTTCTGGCGGCCTTCACCGCTTCGCGTACACCCTCGGTTAAATAATCCGGGCCGCTTGTGGCTATAATAAATTTCTTCTCTACATTTGTAGGTTTAAATATAGCAGCATCAGCCCCAAGCGGTGTGTAATAAAAATTAAAGTTAGCCAGTTCTTGGTCTTCACGGCAGAGTACGGGTAGATTTAGGAAACTAACTACAACCTCAGCTTTTTGCCATAAAGGAAGCCAGCTTTCAGTCGAAGGCTTGAGAGTGCGACGCAAAGCGTGTTGTAAAACTGCGAATTTTTTACCTTCATTTGCCAAATGTTCAGCCAAGCTTAACACCCGGTCGTGGCGTCCGACTACATGGATGATTACCAAGTCTGCGTTGTCCCTGTTATCAACTATCTGAATAGATTCGGGTGCATATAGGGTAAATGCGTTATTAATCCGTGCCAGTGCCCGGTCGTCGGGTGGAGTTTCGAAATAGACTCTCATTTAATTTTTCTTCCTTAAAACCAAATGATAACTTTTTCGTTCATTACGGACCCACTGGTTGTCAAAATTTGCTTCGGTTTGGCTATCGCGACGGAAACCGAGTTTGGAAATTTTATCTAGCCACCAGTTTAAGTCCTCATGGATCCGGTGCATGTCAACCTGATACTTCGGATTTATGGATTTTTTGTTGGCAATACTTATCACAAACATTCCGTCTGTCTTCAGGTGATTGGCAACATTGGTAAAAAGTTGTTCTAGGTCAGGTTCGGGGATGTGTTCCATAACTTCCCAGGCCGTGATAACGTCAAATTGATAAAGCTTTTCATCACCTCGATGGATTATAAATGGTTTGGTAATGTCGCAGGTAAAAAGGTTATCGGGTATTATTGACCAATCACCCCAAGCGGTTTTTTGGTATCGATCAGTACCTTCGAGTCCTATCGCTATGCGGCCTTCATCAATACAATCTTTGATAAAACCACCACCGCCACATCCCAGGTCTAATACAGAGGCGGTTTTAGGTAGACGAGCATTAAACTTAGAATTACGAGAGTTGTATTTGGTGTGCATTGTCGGCATTGGATAGCGATACTCGTATGAATCTAGTGCTAAGGGGTAATTTGTCTTTAAGTAGAATTTCATCGCGTTAGAGATCCGACTCGCTTTAGGCGTGTCGGCAAAAATTTCTAATTTTTTATCTCTAACGGGATTCATTTATTTATATTACCTTGAGCATTGTACCCTCCTTGATCATCTTGACTCCATCATTCCATCTACCTAGAGCGATTTTTACTCTTGCGCGAAGTCCGTTTTCTGTGTACCTGGCAGTATTGATATATAGTCGCTCTAATGAAGTGTTTCTGGAAATGTAGCGGTAGTGAAGTAGTAGTATCTTTGCCCAGGAATGACTAGCACCTTTTGGAAGATAAGTAATATGCTTTCCCATATTAAACCTTACATTTATCTCCGGGTTAAAGATGATCATTTTGTCGTATAAATGGGACCTAACCCCGAAGTAGCATTCTTCATAAATCTGCCCTTTTGTTGTGGGAAAGTTTTCCGAAAACATTGTCATTCCTGAGGCCTTTATTGCTTTTATACCCCTTTCTTGTTGTTGCGATAATACGCCGATAATATCTTTGTTGTAGAGAAATTCGTCACCGTCTGGGCACATTACCCAGTTTGCAACACCCCGGCTGTATTTTTTGTAAAACTTATAGAAGCAGGCATTATGGTATTTACTGAAATCTCCCCTGAAGTTATAACTCAATAACGTGACTTTGGGATTTTTCTTTGCAATCTCAATGGTTTTGTCTGTGCTGCCGTCATCAGTGATAAATATCCTGTCTGCAAAAGTTGAGTAGTAACGCAAGAAATAGGGGAGTAGACGTTCCTCATTTTTCATTACACTATAGACGTGTATTATCATTGACATATTGCTATTGCTACACCTTTATCATCAGGCTTACATGGGTATATGATTCCCAGATCGTTTTTTTGGATAAACATCTCGGTGTTTGAGAAATGCTTTTTTAAGGCTTCGGAAAACTCGTTCAGTCTATATTCGAATAAATGGAACTTGCTTCTTGCAAATGAATTTTTTATTGGTGAACTTATGACCAGTATTTCTCCATGACTGGCACACCATGCCAGGAAAGTATCGGGCTTTTCCAGGTGTTCGATTGTTTCAAACGAAACTATAACGTCCGCCGCCGGTAGATCCGGCATATTGCAGGCATCAGCAGTGAAAAATTTTACTTTAGGTTCTTTTGAGTAGTACTCATTTGCGTAGTCAATGGTCTCTTGGGAGTTATCGTATCCAGAGTACTCTCTGGCTTTGAGTAGCAGGCTACCATAGCCTACACCGCAAGCGATATCATAAACTCTTTTGTTATAGGTGAAGATAGAAGCCCATTTGTAGCGTTCAATGTGCTTGGAGTCGATATCTTCAATTGTGCCGGGACGGCTTGGAATTTGGCGCTCGCCGGTATATTTCAGATTCATATTATTTAGTTAGAACAGCCCATATGACAAAAGGTTTCTTGGGATCATTATTATTAAGTTCAGCTTCAAGCTCAGGCTCGGGGATATTGGCAAGAAGCGTACTGGTTCGATTATAAACTGCGTGCCAGTAGTTAACTTTAGCATTTCCCCAGCTTTGGATATCACGATGCGCAAAGTATGGCTTGGTTAAATCATTTATGATTCTCGGAGTCATACGCCAGTAGTCATGTGGACTGGGATGGATTCCTATCAAGAAGGGGACCGTAATGATGGCCATTCTTTTTGTATGTTCGCCGATAAGACGTATTGCATCCCAAGGTTGTGCTGTATGTTCTAAGACCTGATCAGCAATTATCACATCCCAATTACGTTCGAAAGATGACTCTCGGGTTATATCATATTGCGGGTAAAGACGGACTCCCCATTTTATTAACGGGAGCATATTTTGAATTATGCCATTAGAACCACCAAACTCTACTCCCTCTCCTTTAATAGACTTTAATTCATGGTTTAGCCCGATGCGAGAGTACATTACACTTCTCCAGTAGTCGTTTCCAATCAGCCTATCCATGGTAGGTTTTAAAGGTGTCATTTTTCTCTAACATTTTAATCTATACCTCATGGAAATTTCGTTAAGCATTGTCGTAATGAATCTGGTCAGTTTCTTGTCGAACATACATCCAGCTATCTATTAGGCCACTCTTGTGGAGAATAAACCAGGGTTTAATTTTTGATGCAGCCATAAAAGCATTAACGGCTTCCCGAACGTGGAACTGATCGCTGTAGTCATGACCGTATACAATTCCCCCAGGCCTCACCCTCCTCGACCAATGAATTACGTCATTCACGACGAACTCAAAATGGTGGTTGCCGTCGATAAAAACAAAATCAAGACTATTAGGCTTAAAGCGTTTAACAGCCTCCATACTAGTCATTTTGAGAATTTCGCAGTTGTATGATGCCAGCCTGCCCTTGGCCGCCTCATAAAAAGTGTCCACTTCTTCTTGCTTCTTACTGCCCTCGTAATAGGGAAGTGACGTCCAGGGATCAATGCAGTAGAGTTTGAGATTGGGATTAGCCCGGCAGAGCTTTTCAGCATAAGTGCCGTGTTCCGTACCGATCTCGGCGCCTGTAATAAAATTTAATTCCCGAAAGATATCGATCATACCATAACGGCTAAAACTGATGTTTATCAGGGAGGGTTGGTTTGTATCAATATTAAACTTCTTTATCACGTAGTCTAAGGTGGGATTCATGTATTCTCCTCCTTCCATTTACTCCAGAGTTCTTTATAATTTTCAGGCCAGGTGGGAACAGGCCAAAATCTATCTATTAACCAGGATAGGGGATGAACCGCCTCTTTCCAACTATCTTTCATCCAATATTCAGCAATTGATAAGTAGGCGTTTATGATTTGTCTTATTGATATACCCCATCCTCTGGGTCTTTGACCCCCTTTGTGCATATGAGCATACCAACAATTTTTATTAACCATAAGGCGTCCATCCCACGGCCCTAACCAAGTTTTCAGGCTTAGCTCAATATCTTCACCGCTTGATGGGTCGATCCAGCCCTCTTTTACACCACCTAGAGTTTCGACGAAAAATTTCCTTGCGATAAAGAAGGACGAGCCGTGTAACTTCATATTTTCATCTATTGGAACGTCTAGTCTTTCTCTCGTCCTTTCTATCCAGTGGCCTCCTGCTCGGAATCGAAACATCTGTGTATCGGTTAACGGACAGGGCAGGTAGAAGTAGTCATAGAACTTCTCATCTTGCCACTTCCACTCCTCGGCGTTTAGAGTGCGGAATCGGGGAGTTACTATCCAGTTGTCTTCCATGTCAGAAGCAAGTATCTCGTCAATACCTTCGCTAACCATGCAATGCGAATCTAATTTGAGAAGGTATTTACCTTTGGCCTTTTTAGCCAACAAATTAAGAGAGTGCTTCAGCCCCTGAGATTCCGGCAGATTAAAAGTTCTTAGATTAGGATGTTTGGGGAGCGGTTGATAGGGTGGACCATCAAAAGCAACTAAAACTTCAAAATCCCCAGCTGCTTTCTCATAAATATCCTGAATAGTCCTTTGGAGAACTGTAATTCCAGGGGCAACTTCGTATGTTTCGTTTCTTGATGGAATAATGAAAGATACTTTAGGCATTTTTTTAGATTCTATCTGATTTTTGTCTGACAAACATCCAACCTGGTGTTTCAATATCAAATCTAGGATCGC